>JAAZLH010000356.1 GCA_012799415.1 Candidatus Epulonipiscium sp.
CAACTATATTTACAACAACTGTTTTCCTATGCCCTAGACATTTACATTAATAAAGTCGGAAGTAAAAAAACAAGATTCGTAAGTGAATGAATTAGAGCCGTTATTAAATAAGGTTTTCTTCCTTTATAGTAATAAAGTTCATAAGCATAAGCAAGTACTACTCCCATAAGAAAAGTACTAATAAACTTTATGAAGCTATAGTAATAATCAAGATAGTGAATTCCTCCAAATAAAAATGCTGATACGATAATGGAAGAAAATCGTATTCTTTCCTCATCTGATCTGATCCCTCCCAATATGAAAAGAGGTATTGTTTGGAAAGCAAAAGTTTCCCATATTGGAGCAACTACCACTACACCAAAAATATTTCCCCCAAAAATGGTAGGCTGCACATAATCGTCAACGATTGGATATATGATATGTAACGGTGAAATAATGATAATAATTCCTATATTAAGCAACGTCGCTAATAATATAAATTTCACAACTGATAACCTATCCATAAAATTATGGAGGCCTAAAACTAACTTTCTAATTTTCTTCGCTATCCTTTTTCCACTAATTTTATGGATGTTTTCTTCAAATACTTTATCATCATTCATGCAGATTCTCCTATCTTGCTCTTAAAACTTTTATATTTTTTGTGACCTGCTCCAAAACTATTACCTAATCGTTACATGCCTTTTCCTAAATTAGGACTTATATCACATTCTGATATAAGTCAACTCTATATTATAATACATAACTTTACATCACAACCCGATTTAAATCGGGCTGCCTTAAAAATAGTATGTAAAATCCTTAAAAGTGCTAATATTTTTATTGATATTCCCGAATAAAAATGACTACACCTTTTTACAGCGTAGCCATTTTTCTCACTATCATCCTCCTACTGACAGGTAAATAAAATACCAAGTATAATTCCTATCAAAGCCCCTGCTGTTGACAGTTTCCCTGCCCATAACTCCTTAGACTCTGGTAAAATCTCCCCGCAAGTTACGTAAAGCATCACACCACCTGCAAACCCAAGACAAAGGGGAAGAAAGGAACTTGAAATCTCACTGACAAAGAAACCAATAAGACTCCCTAAGGCCATAGGAATACCCATAAAAAAACTGTAAATTAGTAAAATAGGAAATGAAACTCCACCTTGTTTCAGTGCAATAGATACAGCCATCCCCTCTGGAATAGCATGAAGCATAATCATACCTGCTAGACGAATTCCTGAATAAAAAGAAATAAAAAGCAAAGATCCAACTGCCATTCCTTCAGGTATATTATGTAATGCAACTCCTACAGCTAATAAAAGGCCTGTTTTTAAGTATCTTTTTGAACTTCTAGACCGAATATCAGTTGTATACTTAGTAAAAAAGATTTCTAGGCAAAAAGTGAATAATATCCCAAATAGAATTCCTATCAACCCAATGTATAGTCCACCTCTCATAAAAGCTTCTGGAAGTAAGTCAAAGCAAACAATAGCTAACATTAAGCCTCCTGTGAATCCCATTAAAACCCCTTGTACTCTTTCTCCCCTGCCATAGAGCAAAGAGGAGCAGCCGACACCTATTAAGGTTCCGAGTGCTCCTGAAGTATAACCAATCAATACCGCTAGCAATAATCCATATTTCATTTAATCCGATCCTTTCTTACGCTTTTAGTCTATCTAAAATCTTTTCCCTCCATGAATATTTTTATCACTTAATCACGGTTCTGAAATTGACTAAAATAGACTTTTATTTATATATATGGTATCGGATAAAAAAATAGACTTCTCACTTTGTACATGTATCTTACATCCTATCTCTTTATATCTGGAATTTGCCAGTCAATAGGCTCTTTTCCTATTTGTTTTAAAATTTCATTGGTCTTAATAAAATGATTACAGCCAAAAAAACCACGACTTGCTGACAAAGGGCTTGGATGCACGGTCGTTAATATATGATGGATTGGATTCGTAATTAAGGCTGATTTTCTTTTAGCGGGATTACCCCATAATAAAAAAACAATAGGCTCTTTACGGTCATTTAACAAATGAATCACCTGATCTGTAAATTGCTCCCAACCCTTTCCTTGATGTGATTGAGGTTCTCCTTCTCGCACTGTCAAAACAGTATTTAGAAGAAGAACACCTTGTTTTGCCCAAGGTAGTAAATAACCATTGTTAGGAATTTTACACCCTAACTCATTTTGCAATTCTTTGTACATATTTAAAAGGGACGGCGGGATTCTTACACCAGGCTTAACTGAAAAAGCAAGACCATGAGATTGCCCTGGCCCATGGTAGGGATCTTGTCCTAAAATTACAACCTTGACTTGATGATAAGGTGTAAGCTTAAAAGCTTGATAAAGATCATACATATCTGGATATACCCTATGTTGAGCATATTCTCTTTTCAAAAATTCTCTTAAATTTAAATAATATTCTTTTTTAAACTCATCTTCTAATAGTTCATCCCAATCATTATTAAAAAAACCCATTATCTTTCTCCTCTCTTTATTTAGACCCTTCTTGTGTATACCTATAATAAGATTGTAGAAAAGGTAAAAATATGTCATACTGTAGAAATGGAATGTTGATATCTACAAGTAAATTCTAATTATATGATATAAAGGTGAATAATCATGCATACAGACAGTATATGTACAAAAGAAAAAATAAATTCTGATCTTAAAATAGGTATAAAAAAAGGAATCCCTATTTGTCTAGGTTATATTCCCGTTTCTTTTACCTTTGGACTCATGGCAGTAAATGGTGGCTTGCCCCCTTGGTTTCCTATTTTTATATCTATCACCAATCTAACTTCTGCCGGGCAATTTGCTGGTTTAAATTTAATTTTGCAAAATAGCTCCTTAATAGAAATCGGTATGACTATTTTTATTATTAATATTCGATATATGCTTATGTCCTTAGCCTTGTCTCAAAAAATTTCTCCAAATATGTCTTTTGCAAAAAGAGCCCTTATTTCTCACGGAATTACAGATGAAACCTTTGCAGTGGCATCTATGGAAACAGAAGAAATTTCTTTTGAGTACTTGCTTGGCTTAATTATAGGACCTATTTTGGGATGGACCTTGGGAACAGCCTTAGGTGCCCTAGCTTGTTCTGTTTTACCTACCAGTATACAGAGCGCCATGGGCATTGCCCTCTATGCTATGTTTATTGCCCTTGTTATTCCTGCTACAAAGCATTCTAAAAAAATTGGGATTGTTGTTTTCATTGCCGTTTTACTAAGCTGTGCTTTTACATGGATTGCCTTTTTTCTTACTATGTCCAGTGGCTGGAAATTGATTACTGCTACTATTTTAGCCGCCGGAATCGGTGCTTCATTTTTCCCAGTAGAGGAGGAGCCAAAATGAACACACAAAAAGCAATGATGGCTGTTCTTGTTATGGCCCTTGTCACTTACCTTCCACGGGCCCTACCTTTTACACTTTTTAGAAGAAAGATTGAATCCCCTTGGGCCCGTTCCTTTTTATACTATATACCTTATGCTGTACTAGGTGCTATGATTTTCCCCGCTATTTTATATTCTACTCAATCTATGCTCTCAGCCATAGTTGGACTTCTGGTAGCTGTTCTTTTAGCTTTCTTAGAAAAAAACTTAGTTATTGTAGCTTTAGGAAGTATATTAGCTGTTTACGCTTGTGAATTACTATTTTGAATTGATATCCCATTGCTTGTACCAATACGATCTGCCCCTGCTTCTATCATTTCTATTGCTGTAGGATAATCTCGCACCCCACCAGATGCTTTTACTTTAGCTTGATTTCCTACAGTTTTCTTCATCAGTACAACATCCGCTTTTGTGGCCCCACCTGTACTAAATCCAGTAGATGTTTTAACAAAATCGGCCCCCGCTTCAACAGAAATTTGGCAAGCCTTTTCCTTTTCATCCTCTGTCAGCAAGCAAGTTTCAATAATTACTTTAACCTCCGCTTGGCCTTTCGCAGCCTTGACTACTGCTTCAATATCTTTTCTGACTATATCATAATCTCTATCTTTTAATGCGCCGATATTGATAACCATGTCTATTTCTTCTGCTCCATTTTCTATGGCCATTTTTGTTTCTATTTCTTTGATCTCTGTGAAAGTAGCCCCTAAAGGAAAACCAATAACAACACATACTTTTACTCCGCTACCTATTAGTTCTTCTTTTACTAAGTTTGTATAGTATGGATTTACACAGACAGAAGCAAATTGGTACTCCTTTGCTTCTTGACATAGCCGGATAATATCTTCCTTTTTGGCATCTGGTTTGAGTATGGTATGATCAATATAAGATGCGATGTTCATGCTACACACCTTCCTTTTCTTCAATCCTATGATTTTTATTTAAAAACAAAATTTATGACCTTTCTACTATTTAGTATATCCTACTTAACAAATAGTTGAAAGGCCATTTTTTATAATCATATGTTTTTATCCTTTGCTTAATACTCTCTCTACAGCATCTTCCCAGCCTTTATATAATTCTTCCCTTCTCTTTGCATCCATTGTAGGTGTAAACCTTTTTTCGACTCCCCATAAATCTTTCAATTCTTCTGGACTTTGCCACATTTTTATTGCAAGACCAGCCAGGTAAGCCACACCCAATGCAGTAATTTCAATATTATTAGGACGAAGCACAGGAATATTTAACAAATCACTTTGGAACCCTAACAAAAATTCATTTTGGGCTGCTCCTCCGTCTACACGAAGTTCCTTGCTTAAAATACCCGATTCTTTTTCCATAATCCCAATAATATCTTTGACTTGGTAAGCTATGGATTCTAAAGCTGCTCTTACAATATGAGCCCTTTTTGTATTTCTACTCATCCCTAAAATGCCTGCTCTTGCATACATATCCCAATAAGGAGTCCCTAGCCCCTGAAAAGCAGGTACCATATAAACCCCTCCATGATCAGCAACAGATAGAGCAATTGTTTCTGTTTCTGCTGCTGTTTGAATAATACCAAGTTCATCTCGTAACCACTGAATGGTTGCACCAGCCATAAAAACGCTACCTTCTAAAGCATAAGTAATTTGGCTATCTATCCCCCAAGCAATGGTTGTTAGTAACCCATGTTCTGAGGTCACAGCCTCTTCTCCCGTATTCATAAGAAGAAAACATCCTGTTCCATAGGTGTTTTTTATCATACCTTTTTCGAAACATAGCTGTCCAAATAAGGCAGCCTGTTGATCCCCTGCCACACCGGCAATAGGGATTTCTGCATCAAAGTATTCTTTTTGAACATTGCCATAAAGATAACTGCTAGGATACACCTTTGGAAGCATGGCTTTTGGAATTTGAAAAAGTGATAACAATTCCTCATCCCATTCTAATGTATGAATATTGAATAACATGGTACGACTAGCATTAGAATAATCTGTGGCATGAACCTCCCCTTTGGTTAGCTTCCAGATTAACCATGTATCTACCGTTCCAAAAAGCAAATCTCCCCTTTCAGCCCTCTCTCTTGCACCTTCTACATTTTCTAAAATCCACTGAATTTTTGTTGCTGAAAAATAAGCATCAATAACAAGGCCTGTTTTTTCTCGTATAAAAGTCTCATATCCTTGTTGTTGATAAGAAAGACATTGATCGGCAGTACGCCTGCATTGCCATACAATGGCGTTAAAAATAGGTTTTCCCGTAACCTTATCCCATACAACGGTGGTTTCTCTTTGGTTTGTAATTCCTAATCCTTTGATCTGGGTGGATGAGATTCCTGCTTCCTTAATTAGTTTCTGAGCTACTCCTAATTGACTTCCCCAAATATCTAGTGGATTATGCTCTACCCATCCTTCTTTAGGACAAATTTGTGGATATTCCTCTTGCTCCACTTTTATTACTTCTCCATTTTCATTGATCAACAAGGCCCGGGAACTAGTTGTACCTTGATCCAATGCAATGATATATTTCAATAAAACTCCCCCTTTTTAAACATTTCCATCTTCTGTTTATCTTTTTTGTGCTATTTTCCTGACTGCCTCTGCTACTTTTTCGGCTACATCTTCTGCAAATACCCTTGGTAAAATATTTTCCTCATGAAGTTCTTCTTCTGGTATCATATCAGCAATGGCATAGGCTGCTGCTAATTTCATTTCTTCTGTAATATCTCTTGCCCTTGCTTCTAGAGCTCCTTTAAAAATTCCTGGAAAAACTAGCACATTATTCACTTGGTTGGGAAAATCAGATCGTCCTGTCCCTATAATTCGGGCCCCTCCTTCTTTGGCTACATCTGGCATAATTTCAGGAATCGGATTTGCCATAGCAAATACAATTGGATCTTGATTCATGGTAGCAATCATTTCTTTTGTCACAATATTAGGGGCTGATACACCAATAAAAATATCTGCTCCAATTAGAACCTCTGATAATGTTCCCTGCTCCCCTGCTGGGTTAATTTGGCTAGCCATTTCTTGTTGAGCCCAATTGGCCCAAGGGGCTGTTGGATAAATCAGCCCTTCTCGGTCGCAAAGATAGATATTTTCATAACCATCCTGTAACAATAATTTGGTAATGGCAATACCTGCTGAGCCAGCTCCATTGATCACTACTTTCATGTCTCTTTTATCTTTTTTAATGAGGCGTAGACTATTGATAAGCCCTGCTAACACAACAATGGCAGTGCCATGTTGATCATCATGAAAAACAGGGATATCTAGATCTTTTTTTAAACGCTCTTCTATTTCAAAACAGCGAGGGGCTGAAATATCTTCTAAGTTAATCCCGCCAAAAGTAGGTGCTAAATATTGAATGGTTTTAATAATCTCTTCTGTGTCTTTGGTATCTAAACAAATAGGAATGGCATTTACACCCCCAAATTCTTTAAAAAGAACTGCTTTTCCTTCCATTACAGGCATAGCTGCTTCAGGTCCAATATCTCCTAATCCTAATACTGCTGTTCCATCTGAAATAACAGCTACTGTATTTCCTTTTATTGTATATCGGTAAACATCTTCTTTGTTCTCTGCAATTTTCTTACAGGGTTCTGCCACACCTGGCGTGTAAGCAATGGCCAAATCATCTTTATTGGTAATCTTTGATTTTGCCTGTATTTCTATTTTTCCCTTCCATTGTTCATGCATCATAAGTGCTTTTTCTTTCATATCCATAACTTTCCCCTCCTGTTTTTATAGATATCCACATCATCTCTCAGTTTCAAAGGAAAATTTATATTTTTCTAATCCCAATTTATCTCTTAACTCAATCATTTGTTTTTGCAATACTCCTCCTACAGGTACTCCTTTATCTTTACGTTCTAACCAAGCCAAATGCTCCTTCTCTCCTGCAGTATAAATATGCTCTTGCCCTTTCGCCTTTGTCGATGCACGTAGTTCTCTACAAATATCACCTGCTGTTTTCTTAAAGTCTTCAAGTTCTATGAAAGCTGAAATATCAATAGCTATAAAGAAATGACCTAGACCATAAGGAATTTTATTGCCCTCTATATCGAATCCACTAAGGGCTCTTAAAAAAGATCCCCCTTGCAATGCAGCTGATAGAATTTCTACTACGGTAGCATAACCGTATCCTTTATAACCTCCTTGTTCTTCTCCTAATCCTCCAAGCGGGGCTAATGCTGCTTTACCTTTGGTTAGATCAATAAGGACTTGCTGAGTATCCGTCCTTGCTTCTCCTTCTTCTCCAATAACCCAGCCTTCTGGAAGTTCTTTATTTGCTCTACCATAAACCTCTATTTTCCCTCGCTGAGATACGGATGTAGCACAGTCTAACACAAAAGGGAAATCTTCATCTGTAGGCATTCCAAAAGTTAAAGGGTTCGTACCAAGCATAGGCTCTACACCAAAAGTAGGTGCAATACTAGGTCTGGCATTGGTTCCCGTAATACCAATCATTCCTTCCTGAGTAGCCATCGTAGTGAAATAACCTGCAATTCCATAATGAGTAGAATTTCTTACAGCTACCATGCCCATGCCATAATTTTTTGCCTTTTTAATAGCCATTTCCATGGCCCGATACCCAATTACATGACCCATACCATGATTTCCATCAAGGACTGCCGTAGTAGGTCCTTCTTTAATAATATCAATTTTTGTTATGGGTTGTTGTACTCCTTCCCAAATGCGATCAATATAAATGGGTTTTAAACGTCCAACTCCATGAGAATCTATACCTCGCTTATCAGATTCAATTAAAATGTCTGCACAAATTTTTGCATCTTCTTCTGGGACACCTACTGCTTTAAATACATCTACCATAAACTGTTCCATCATATCAAAATCAATCCATACTACATCCTTATATATGCTATCCATACAAATTCTCCTCTCTTAAAATAATATTTATTTTATTTTATTAGAACTCTTACGATAAGAACTTGGGCTCATATGACATCTTTTTTTAAAGACCTGACTAAAATAACGCCCATCATAAAATCCTACTTTTTCTGCTACTTCATGAACCTTCCAACCATCTTGTAAAAGAAGTTGTTTCGCATAATGAATTCTAAGCTCAGTAACATAATCAACAAAATTTTTTTGCATGGCTTGCTTAAACAAACGGCTTAAATATTCAATGCTCACATCTAACTGATCTGCAATCTTTTGCAAACTTAAATTTTTATCTTGATAATGATTGTGAATGATCTCAATAGCATTGTCGATAATATCAACATTTGTCTCTTTCATAGGAATACTGTGCTGTTTAATCACCTCTCTAAAAATTTCATCCATTACTTTTATTAATTCTGAAAATGTAGATGCATGGTAAAGAAACTCTTTATATGCTTTTATGTCCCACCCCTTCCCCTTTTCGCCAAGTTTTTGCTTTATTTGTTTGAGTAGCATTATACTCATATCTTTACAATACGTAGGGCTTTGTGTAATCTGTATTCTGTTATAAAATTGTGTTGATATCTCCCTCACTTTCTCTTCATCCCCTCTGTACATAGCTTCACAGAAAACATCGTAATCTACATCCTCATAATACTTCTCTATCACTTTAGGAACTTGTTCAATATGAATAACAGGTTGCTGTGTAAAAAAGTAACTTTCTGCAGCTAGTAAAGATTCGTTATAGGACCTATGTATTTCATAGATATTACTATAAACTCCGCCTATAGCAATGGATAAAGAACTATTGAACTGTTCATAAACATGACTACTAATTTCTGTACAAAGACTACGTAGTCTTCTTTGAATAATAAAATTAGAAATGTCTGCGTTAAACCTAGTAATCATTACATATCGATTCTCTATCTTTTTAATTGCATAGTGATGGCCATATTTTTCAAATAAACTTTGAATTATGTTTTTGACAGCAAACTCATGAAGTTTTTCCGCCCTATTATTATCTTTATATCGAAACTGAAATAAAAGAACACTTCCTTTTCCAATATTAATATTAAAATTTTTAAGCTGATCTGTAATATACTGAATCTCTTGATTTCCATTAAGGGCAATATCAAAAAGCAATGTGCTAGTAATCAATGGCTTTACCTGCTCTACGATATTTTCTAGCTTATGTATATTTTCCATTGTAGAAAGATTTTTTTTCAGTTTTATTACAATTTGCTCAATTGCTTTAATAACATTGTTTTTATCAATTGGCTTTAGAATATAATCTTTTACTCCAAACTTAACTGCCTTTTGTGCATAAGAAAAGTCATCGTAGGCTGTAAGAATAATACAATTTGTCTTGGGATGGTGGAGGTGGATGTGTTCTGCCAATTCAATACCCGTCATACCAGGCATTACAATATCACTAATAACAATACTAGGCCTTATAACATCAATTAAATCTTTTGCTTCTAACCCGTTAAAAGCCACCCCTGCTACCTCACATCCTAGACTCTCCCAAGGAATAGTAGCCTGTAATCCTTTTGCAATGATCATTTCATCATCCACTATCACTACTTTGAACATGGTATCTCTCCCCCTCTTTTCCTATGGGAATTTGGAACTCTACCATCGTACCGATTCCTATTTCACTTTCTATATATAGGCCATAACTTTTTCCATAGATTAGCTGAAGACGATGATGCACATTACGAATGCCACTACGATTTCCTTTACTTCCTTGTTTTTCTTCATTATTCTGATATTTATCACAAAATAGTTGCTCAACTTCTGCTTCTGTCATACCTATTCCATCATCAAAAATACGAAAAATGATTTTTTCTTCTTCTTGTAAGCCTTGTATATGTAAATGTCCTACCTCTTGAGAAATTTTTTTCTTAATTCCATGAAGAATGGCATTTTCTACAATTGGTTGTAGAAGTAATTTGGGAATAGGGTACAAAAGTATAGATTCTTCTATGTCGATATAGTAGTGGAAATATCCTTGTAAGCTTACTTCATATATGGACAAATAAGCTTTTATATAATCCATTTCTTCTTTTATCATGACAAATTTTTTTTTATTATTTGCTGCCAATTTCATAATTTGAGCAAGGGATAAGGTAATTGTGGAGACTTGATCCGTCTTTCCTATTTCAACCAACCAATTAATACAATCTAGTGTATTGTAAAGAAAATGGGGATTGATCTGTGCCTGTAAAACTCGAATTTCAGCCTCTTTTAAACTCAATTCTTCTTGATAGACTTTTTTGATTAATATATCTATTTTTTCTATCATTTTGTTAAAACTCTTACCTAATTTCCCTATTTCATCCTGTGTATTAACATGCACCCGTACAGAAAAATTCTCATTTTCTACCTCGTCTATCACATTCGTTAAAGTATGTAATGGTTTGACCAAGCTATAGGAACTTATAAGAGAGAAACCAACACCTAGCAAGACTCCCACAATACCTACACTAAAGATCAGCCGGCTAAACTCTTCCGGTGCCTTTGTCAATTCACTAATGGAAATGACAGAAATTATACGCCATCCTGAAAATTCTGAATGATAAGTAGTCACTAAAGACTTGCCAAAAGAATCTAAGTTTCTTATATAGCTAGAATTTTCGCTGGTATAAGAAATACTCTGAACGATTTGTTCTAGTTTGTTTTCTGCTTCTGCGTTATGAGTAATAATAGAATCCTCTGAATCAAGTACTACAATAAATCGTTTTTTATTTGATGCAATTCCATCAATTTTTTCCCGAATGTATTTTTGATGAATGGACATGTTTAGATAACCAATAATATCTAATGAGTTTAAATCTCGGATTGCACGATAGAAAAAAACAGTATCTTCTCCCATCTTCCAAGTCACTTTCCCATCAGGATAATATAGTTGTTTATGTAGTGTAAAACTGTTTTGTTCTTTATCATTTACGTGATGATATCGTTTAAAATATACTCTCATAGTATCTAAGTCATATAAATACACGCTATCTAATTCATGTATCATAATCGTCTGCTGCACCACATGAGAATAAAGTTGATTATCAATTTCATATTGAAGTGTTTTTTTCGTTACACCTTCTATTGGAATCTTCAAAAGTTCTTGAATATCTTCTTTCATCGAAACGGAGTTTAGTACTCTTTTAAAAGAAATAATCATATTATCTAAGCTAATACTTATTTGATGTACAATTTGGGTATCAAAAGCCTGTGCATCTCGAATTTGGGCCCTGACCCCAATAATATAAATACTAATTTGTATTAAAAGGACTACACTAACAATGGCAATACTATGGGATAATATTAACTTATCTCTTAATTTAACAAAAGAAAAAAAAATTCTCACTTTTTCTCTCCTCATTCCATAAGGCCATTTTCTAAAGTCTTTATTACCATTATATCATGTGCCTTCCTTCTTTTCATCAATAGTATTTCAGATTACTATAATAAAAGATATATTTTATTTCTTATTCCTTCATACCCGATATAACCATCCCTCGTACAAATTGTTTTTGAAAAATAAGAAATACAATAAGAACAGGAATCATTGTAACAACAGCCATAGCTAATAAACTATTCCAATCAACAGAAAATTGTCCTGTAAAATTGGCAATAGCTAGCTGAACCGTATATAAATTGGGATCATTAATGACTAATAAGGGCCATAGGAAATCATTCCAACGCCACATAAAAGAGAAAATTGTTAATACTGCTAACACAGGTTTTGCAATAGGCATAATAATCTTAGAGAATAGTTTCCATTCTCCAGCTCCATCAATACGAGCTGCTTCTAGTAAAGAGTCAGGAACAGACAACAAATATTGTCGCATAAGGAAAACACCTGTAGGCGTTGCCGCCGGTGGAATAATAATACCTAGCATTCGATTATACATTCTCAAAGTTTTTAATACTTGAAAAATAGGAATCATAATAACTTCTAAAGGAATCATAAGAGTAGAAATAAATCCGATAAAGAACAGATTTCTTCCTTTAAACTCAAATTTAGCTAAAGCATAACCAGCCATGGTGTTAATTAAAAGAGTTAATAAGGTAGCTAAAATCGTAGAATAGGTGCTGTTCCAGAAGTAAAGCCCAAAATTTCCTTTTTTGAAGGCAATCTGAAAGTTATCTAGAATAAACTTTTCTGGCCATATCGTCGGCGGCCAGGAAAAAAGCTCTGCTCCACTTTTAAAAGAGGATAAAAGAACCCAAATCACTGGAATCAAAAAACAAATGGATAGTGCAATGAGAACCAAGTAAATAGTAATCTTGGTGAACCTTTTCATAGAACTTCACCACCTTTATTTAATTTAAACTGGATCACTGTCAAACTACTTAGAACTGCAAAAAGAATAACAGATAAAGCACTAGCATAGCCTAATTGATATCGCTCGAATCCATATTCATAAATGGTTTGAACTAAATAAGTTGTAGCTTTAGCAGGTCCACCTTCTGTTAAAGAAAATACTAAAGCATACGCTTTAAATGTATCAATCATACTTAAAATTAAAACTAGAAAACTAGTGGGCTTTAATAAAGGGATTGTGATATATCTAAATTTCTGTATCGTAGAAGCTCCATCGATATCACAAGCCTCATAATAAGTTAGAGGAATACTTTGTAACCCCGAAATAAACATAACCATATAAAACCCTGCCCGGCTCCATATTGTAGCTGCAATAACAGACAAATTAGAATATACAGGATCTGTAAGCCAACGAATTGGTTTATATCCCCCTATTGTTAAAATATAGTTAATAATTCCAAAATTATCCCCTAACATCCATTTCCATGTAACTCCTACAATAACAAAAGAGATCATAGTAGGCCAGTAAAAAATCGCCCTAAATATTCCTTTGAAACGAATTTTTTGGATTAATAATATAGCTAACATCAATGATACAACAAAAAGCAAAGGAACCGTAATAATGACATATACCAATGTTCTCTCTAAAGCTTCCCAAAAAACTCGATTTTGAAAAATTGATTTAAAATTATCTAAGCCTACCAATGTAATTTTGGATATTCCATCCCACTCAGTAAAAGCATAAAAAAATCCAAAAATAGCTGGTATCACAATAAACATAAAAAATATACAGAAATTAGGAAGTAAAAAGAGATAAGGGGTAAAAGGATTCCCATAGGGCTTTTGATATGGTTTTACTTTGGGCTTTACCTTAGGTTTTATTATTGGTATCATAAAAAAGCTCTCCTTTTTTATTTAATATTCATTCTCATATCTTAACTTTGCTATGAAACGCTCTCTAATGAGGTTCATCTAAAACTAGCAAAAAAGTAATCATAAAAGGTAGGAATTGAATTATGTTGGTTTTAATCTATCAACACTTTGCCTTTTATTTCGAGAAAAGTGTAAGGCTTGCTTTTTAAATGAACTAGGAAAGTTTAATTCCTTGCAAGCAAGATAAACTTTCCTAGTCCAAAATAGTAAGTAAAGAACTACTTTTCATTCTTTAATAATGTAATGAATCTTTTCATTTACTTATCAATGGCTTCTTGACCTTTTGCTGCAACATCATTTAACATTTCTTCTGCTGTCATTCGACCTGCCATAACTTCTACAATACCGTCCCGTAATTCATTTTGAATAGCTGGAATCAAAATAGGATCTGCCCAATCTTGTGCCGCAGCTCCTGGGGTAACTAGTAATTCATTAGCAAAAATAGCAAACATATCTTTTCCAAAATCATAATCCAAGTTTGCATTATCTTTTCTTGGACTAATAAATAAAGATTCTTTTGCATATTTTGCATTTACCTCTTTAGATGTAAAGTATTGAATAAAATCTACTGCTCCTTCCTCTACACCTGAATTTTGAAAAGCTCCAATGTACTTACCACCTGGTACAGATGAACGAATTTTACCTTTGGGCATGTAAGTGACACCCCATTCAAATCCTTCTACATTATCACGGTAATTCGTCAACATCCAGCTGCCTGAAAAATGCATACCTACCTGTCCTGTTCTAAATAAGTTGTTAGGATTTTCACTTCCCAGCCATACTGAATCTGGAATAATGCCTTCTTGATGAAGCTTTACAAAAAAGTTAACAGTTTCTACTACTTCTGGACTGTTGATTACTACCTTTTTTCCGTCTTCACTTAACATGCGTCCTCCTGCCTGATAAATTAAAGTGGAGAATCTATGGGGAGTTTTATCAAAAACCATTCCATACCTTACTCCACCTTTCTCCATCACTTGTTTAAGAGCATCAGCCCACTCATCCCATGTCCAAATATTATCTGGAGAAGCGGGAACAGAAATACCTGCTTTATCAAAAGCAGTTTTATTATAGATAATCCCATTTGCTGTTGTATCAATTGGTGCTGCTATCACCTTGCCATCTAAAATATAAAAACTTTGTAGGGAATCACTAAATTGATCAATAAACTTATCCGAATCTTTAATATACTGACTTAAATCCACCAATGTATCTTTAAATGCACCTAATTGTGTTAAACGTGATAAAGCAGGAGGCTCTCCTCCCGATATCATTACTTTCAACTTTGTTTCTAAATCTTTATAAGGTACTTCAATCATGTTGATATTGATATGAGAATTCTTTGCTTGATACTCCTTAATAATTTCTTTCGTTACATCTCCCTCAACACCATCACTAAACCAAACAAAATCTAGTCTTTGAACTTTTTTGTCTGTCCCTTTTTCTTGTTTAGTCGTTTTTGTCTCCACTACTCCTGAAGTATTCTCTTGTTTCTTTGCATTTTCTTCCTTGCCTCTGCATCCTCCTATGACCCCCATAACAAGAGAAAAAATGATAAGTATTGATATAATCCTCTTCATAAAATACCCTCCTTTTTAAATAAACAGTACTTACCCTTTTATTATAAAACAATCCTATTGTTATAATTGTTTATTTTTTTGATATTTTGTTTACTTTTTTGATAATTCTTACTTTTTAAGGTTTGTATTTGTTGCTTTTTTTATTTTTTCTAAAAAAGAAGGGATCTTTGGATATACATCTATACTAATTTTTTATTTTTTTCTACACTTTATCTTTTTCTTTTCTAATATATTTCCTTATAGATTCACATCAAAATTTAAGATTAATCTCTTTAAAATAGTGTAATCAAACTAATCCTATCTAAATAATACTAGTATCATTCAACTTAAATTAAGTTGTTTTTTTCTCTAATTCTTATCTCTTCTATAATCCGCAAGCAATAAATCTACCATTTTCCCATAGCTTTTTACTCCCGATTTCTGCCCATTGGATTTTAAATATTGATCATTCATTCGACTGGCTACTTCTTCTACTTTTCCTTCATAGGAATGCCATAGATCATAACTATATTGTAAATCTCTTCTAACTCCCTCCGAATAACTGGCTCTAAGATCTTGATAAGCCACATGATCATATTTTTTAAGGGCATTCATTGAATAAACCAATGCTAACATAGTCCCTGAATATTGAAAGTCTAGATCTTCATGAGTTAGACAAGTTAAATAAGCAATATAATTTGCTTCTTCTTCCCTAGCATAACCTCGCTGATGTGCCATTTCGTGCATGGTAGTAGCAGGAAGGGTATAATCTTCTGCAAGAATATTAACATTAGCCTCTCCTGTATACGGCATATAAATTCCTGTGATGCCAGTATACAGCATGGCCTTTGACAAGAAAATAGGTTTCGGCCTTCCGTAATTCCCGCCTAATTCTTGGTATTGTATAGATAATTGATCATAGCCTTTTTGTGCCCTTTCAAATATACTTCGATAACCTCCTGGAATTTGGGTAACTCCATGTTCATCTTCTATCATACTACTTCGCAGATTATTGGCCTCTTGGATAAGATATTGCGAAAGATCAATTAGATCTTGCGTTGAATATTGGTCTACTGTAATACCAATGACCTCTTCAAGTGGAACTCGATGATAATTTAAGCCCCATAACCCAATAAATCCTATATATAAAAAAGAAAGATAAGCTCCTATGATAATCAATGACCGTAAGAGTTTTTTACGAAAAATAGAGATCATTGCCCATAGGAATAATACAACCAATAATAAAAATAGAAATAAAACCAATAATTCTCCTATTGAAAAAGGAAATAAGCCAGTAAATAAACTAATCAATTGAATCATTTTTTTATTCAACCCATTAGAATATAGAAGTTCTATCTTTTTTGGAAAATAACTTAATAAAATATTTATAGCCATGGTGATGATAGCAATTGAAATAATTATAATTCCTTTACGATTTTTACTTTTTAGACCTTCTTTGATTTTATCCACCTACTTCTCTTTATTTCTTTATAGACAAGAAAAGCGCAAAATGCGCTTTTCTTGTGAACTGAATCTTCTTTTATGCTGTCATATGATTTAATCGTTCTGCTTGATCTGTTGTAATAAGATGATCAATCAATTCATCTATGTCTCCATCTAAAATTGCATCTAATCGATGTAGAGTAAGCCCAATACGATGATCTGTCACTCTCCCTTGCGGAAAGTTGTAGGTTCTAATACGTTCACTTCGATCCCCTGTTCCTACTTGACTTTTCCTTGCATCTGCTACTTCCTCTTGTTGCTTTCTTTGTTCTTCCTCATATAAACGTGCACGTAAAACTTTTAATGCTTTTTCTCTATTTTTAATCTGAGATTTTTCGTCTTGGCAACTGATGATAATTCCTGTCGGTAAATGGGTAATTCGTACCGCGGAGTCTGTCGTATTAACACTTTGTCCCCCATTCCCTGAAGATCTGAAAACATCAATACGTATGTCATTCATATTCAATTCTACATCTACATCTTCTGCTTCTGGTAGAACTGCTACTGTAACTGTTGATGTATGAATCCTTCCTCCTGATTCTGTTACAGGAATTCGTTGCACACGGTGAACTCCACTTTCATATTTCAGGCGTGAATAGGCACCTTTTCCTTGAATCATAAATATAGCTTCTTTGAATCCACCCAATCCATTTTCCTGGATGTTCATGATTTCTATTTTCCAACGATTTCGCTCTGCAAAACGGGCATACATTCTAAAAAGATCACTGGCAAATAAAGCTGCCTCATCTCCTCCTGCCCCTCCACGTATTTCCACGAATACGTTTTTATCATCATTAGGATCTTTAGGCAAGAGCAAAATTTTTAACTGCTCTTCTATGATCCCAATATTTTCTTTACATTCATTCCACTCGTCTTTCGCCATTTGCCGTATCTCTTCATCTTCATCTTCCATAAGTAGGCGACTATCTTCTAAGGCTTGCTGAACTTCTGTGTATTCTTTATATTTCTCTACAATAGGCGTTAAATCACTGTGTTCTTTCATCAATTTAGCCCATCGTTCTTGGTCCTTAATAACTTCCGGATCACTAATTTGTTCTGAAATTTCTTCAAAATGCTGTACTAAATCTTCTAATTTAGCAAACATCATTCCACCTCTTTTCTTAGACTCTCTTTTATTTTACCCATTAACTACAATTTCACTCGCTATATATACCCTCGCCCAATAACCACACGCTCAATCCCCGCTAAATCTTTTTTAATTTCAATCTGCCCATAACCTGCTTTTCTAAGAAGATAAGCAACTTCTGGAGCTTGCCCTTTTCCTACCTCAAAGAAGAAAAGTCCCTCTGGTTTTAAAAACGGATGACCCTCTTGAATAATTCGCCGATAAAAATCAAGTCCATCCATTCCACCATCTAAAGCATGGTAAGGCTCATATTCTCTCACTTCTCGCATCAGTTCTGGAATTTCTGTAGTAGGAATATAAGGTGGATTCGACACAATAGCATCTAATCTCCCTCGGTATGATGGGGAAAAAGATTGAAATAAATTGGACTCAATCCATTCCATTCGCTGAGATACTTGAAGCCTTCCCGCATTTTGTTTTGCCACTTGTAAAGCTTCTTTTGAAATATCTCCTGCAACGATCTGAACATTAGGCAGATAATGACAAAGACTAATCGATATGCAACCAGATCCCGTACCAATTTCTCCTAACATTTGAAAATTTTCTTCTTCATCATAAGCAATCACTGTTTCTACTAGAATCTCTGTATCTGGTCTAGGTATTAAGACCGCCGGTGTCACCCTAAAAAGAAGCCCCATAAATTCTTGGGCTCCCTTTAAGTATTGAACAGGAATCCCCTGTACTCTTTGCTCTAATAATTGCTCATATTTTATTCTTAATTCTTGGCTTATTTCTTCTTGGGATTTGGTATAAAGTTGTACCCTTGAAAAGCCAACTGCTTCCATTAGTAATAGTTCTGCATCTAAAGCACTCTGAGGAATCTTATGTTTTAATAGATAGGTTTTTCCCTTATTTAATAATTGGGCAACTGTCATAAGACTCTCCTTCATCTTCTAAAACTCCCTTCATAGCACAAATAGCTACAGCAATTTGATCATCATCGGGTTCTTTTGTTGTAAGTCGTTGTAGCCCTTTCCCAGGATAGCTAATCAAACGAACAAAAAGAGAATCTGATCTGCCAGCAAACCGAATGATTTCATAAGATAATCCTGCAATAAAAGGCACTAATACAATTCTGCTTAGGAATCGCATCCACATATTTTGAAGATCAATGAGCATAAAAACACCAATACTCACAAGCATAACAATAAGCAAAAAACTAGTACCACAGCGTTTATGATATCTTGTATGTGATCTAACATTTTCTACAGTGAGTTCTTCACCTTGTTCATAACAGTTAATTGTTTTATGTTCAGCCCCATGATATTGAAATACCCGCTGGATATCTTTCATCTGAGAAATAAGTCCAATATAAATTAAAAAAATAAGGATTCGAATAACTCCTTCTACAGCCGCTCGCAATCGTCCTGTTGGAATCCAAGTATGAATAAAACGCGTAATAAATAAGGGTGCAACCATAAATAATCCAATAGCTAAGATGATAGCTATCACTACTGTCATCCCAATAATAAAATCATCATAACGGTCTCCAAGCTTTTTCTCTAACCACGCTTCACTTTTAGAAGGTCTAGAGGGTTCCGATTCTTCTAAATCAAAGAAAGATGCTGAATAGGTTAAAGTTTTAATCCCTATAACCATGGATTCTACAAAACCTAAAATTCCTCGTAAAATAGGCCATTTCAAGATAGAATATCGAGATGAAAGACTTCGAATAGGTTGTTTATCCATAATAATTTCTTGATCAGGTTTCCGAACAGCTATGGCATACATGTTTTTCCCTCGCATCATAACCCCTTCCATCACCGCTTGCCCACCAATTGATGTTTGTTTCATCCTAGCACCTCCTTCATTTACTGTAAAATTTGTAAGAAAAAAGGTTGAGTATACTTACCTCAACCATTAGTCTTCGTTATTCACGCCGTATCTACGATTAAACCGATCAATACGTCCTCTAGCTGCAACTGCTTTTTGTTTTCCTGTATAAAAAGGATGACATTTTGAACATATTTCTACACGAATGTTTTCTTTTGTAGATCCTGTTTCAAATTCATTACCACAGTTACAGGTAACTTTTGCTGCAAAATATTCAGGATGGATATCCTTTCTCATGACGTTCACCTCTTTCACGATCTTCAACTATTTCTCATATTTGTATATATGAAAGAATATAATTGTTTCTCAAATACAACAGTGGTATTATAACATATTTGTACTTCCGTTGCAAGAAACATTTTTGCCTTATTTTATTTTTTTATCTATTTCTTGAATAAATTCGCTGTTATTTTTTGTTCGATTCATAGTGTCTATAACTTGCTCTGTTACATCTGCTGTATTATAAGGACTCAGCACACGCCGTATCTCATAAACGGCTTCTAATTCTTCTTTGGTAAGTAGTAAATCTTCTCTTCTTGTACCTGACTTATGAATATCAATAGCAGGAAAGATCCGCTTTTCCGATAACTTTCGATCAAGAACCAATTCCATATTTCCAGTGCCTTTGAATTCTTCAAAAACAACATCATCCATTTTACTTCCTGTATCTACTAAAGCAGTAGCTAAAATAGTTAAACTTCCACCTTCTTCAATATTTCTAGCTGCACCAAAAAATTTCTTTGGCATATGAAGAGCGGCAGGATCAAGTCCACCTGATAAAGTTCTACCACTAGGAGGGATTGTTAGATTATAAGCACGAGCTAACCGCGTAATACTATCTAATAAAATAATTAGATCTTTTTTTTGCTCAACTAAACGCTTTGCCCTTTCTAATACCATCTCTGCAACCCTTTTATGATGTTCTGGCTGCTCATCAAAAGTAGAATAAATAACCTCTACATTTTCCCCCTTAATAGAACGTTTAATATCCGTTACTTCTTCGGGACGCTCATCAATAAGAAGAACGATTAAATGAGATTCTGGATGATTTTCAGTAATAGCATTAGCAATTTGTTTTAATAAGGTAGTTTTTCCTGCTTTTGGAGGGGATACAATCATTCCACGCTGCCCCTTTCCGATAGGAGCCATTAAATCGATAAGTCGAGTAGATAATTCCGTTGGATTTCCTTCAACATGTAATCTTTCTCTAGGGTAGATAGGAGTCAAATCTTCAAAATTAGGCCGTCTAGAAGCCACCCAAGGAGCGTCTCCATTTACATTTTGAACATATAATAAGGCACTAAATTTCTCTCCCTCTTTTGGAATTCGAATATTCCCTTTGATTAAATCACCCGTTTTTAGATTAAATCGTCTAATTTGGGCAGGTGATACATAGATATCCCGAGTGCCAGGCAAATAATTATCTGAACGCAAAAAACCATAGCCTTCTGGCAAAACTTCCAATACGCCTTGCTCTATATTTCCACTGTTCAGTTGTTCTATATTGGTTGGTACACGTTCTTCTTCATTTTCCTCTAGTTTCTCTGAAGAAATTTCTACTGCTGTTTCTTTGACTGGTTTTTCGGCTTTTTCTTCAGACTCTATTTTAATCATTTTTCCAGCTTTTTGCTCCTGTCTTTGGCTATTATGATTATTTTCATCTACCTCAATAATTTTTTGAATAAGCTCATGTTTTCTATACAATGTAATACTTTTAATATTCAACTCTTTTGCAATACCTCTTAATTCTACTAAGGTTTTTTTCTGTAAGTCTATTTCCATATGTACCACCTTTATTTTAATTTTATCCGACGACTTACTATTCCAGCACTCCCAATTTTACTCCTACGGAGTAAGCTAAGGTTGAGAATCGACAAGCCTACGGATAGCCATACCACAAGGGTATTAGTGCCAAAGGCACGTCACAGCGAGAGTTAAAGCTCCCTTCCCTACGAACTGAGTCTTGATTTATCCTAAGAAACAATGGTCAACGTGGCGGAATTGTTAAAATCATACCTTCATGAATGATAGGATTTTCACCTTTTAACTGGTTAGCCCCAATAATTTTATTAATATATTCCCCACTTCCATACATTTTTACGCTGATCCTCCACAAAGTATCACCTTTTTCTACGACATAGGTGCGTGTTTGATCTGTTGTATTAGTTGGGACTTGTTCTGGATTGGAAGTAGAAGATTCAGAAGTGTTTGATTTGGAGTTAGGAGGAACTTGTGATTCTTCAGAAGAGTTGCCTTGAAGTTCTTCTATTTGTTCTTTTAGTTCTATATTTTCTTGCTGTATTTGATCTAGTTCATGAGTTAACTTAGCGATTTCCTTTTCAAGTCCTTGTATTTTCATTTGGACTTCTTCGGATAGAATTTGCTCTTGGGAATCCGGTGATGGAAGAGAAGAAGGTGCTTTCGTTTTTTTAATAGACTTGGCTAATAAAACACATAATACAAGTATGATTAAAACCACAAATAAAGTCAAGATATGCAAAAGATATTTATTAAAAAAACTTTGTTTTTTCTTTTTACTACGTCGTTGTGAAGAGGAATAAAAAAAGGCTAATTCTTCATTTGATACTTGATCCTGTTCCCGTTGAAAATCTAACAAATCATCTATATCTGATTGAAAGAATGTCTCAAGCTCGGGAGACTGGGAGCTTTCTGATTCCAGTATGGTATCTATCTCTGATGAAACTGTATCTTCTTCCTCTAGGGGGCTTTTTTCTTTGGAATGAGCCTCCATCAAATCATCCTCCTTTTTAACTTAAAACCCTCATAGACTCATGAGGGTTTTAAGAATTAAATCATTTTTATGCTCTTCCACTACTTCCAAAAGCTCTCATTTTTCCTTTAACAATGGCTTTCATTGCTTCGGTAGTTGGGGCTAACATCTTTCTAGGATCATAAAGATCTGGGGTCTCTTTCACTACTTTATGTGTTGCTTCTTGGAAAGCCTGACGTAATTCAGTATCAATATTAATCTTATTCACACCCAAAGAAACTGCTTTTTGAATATCTTCGATAGATATACCTGAAGCACCATGAAGTACCACAGGAATTTGAATACGCTTCTTAATTTCATCAATTCTTTCAAAATCTAACTTAGGAACTCCTTTGTATACACCGTGAGCAGTACCTATTGCAATAGCTAAATAATCAACACCTGTTTTTTTAACGAATTCTTCTGCCTCTGCCGGGTCTGTCATTGTTGCATCTTTTTCATCAACTACAATATGGTCTTCTACTCCACCAATTTTGCCTAATTCTGCTTCTACTGAAACCCCCATTGGATGAGCAATATCAACAATTTGCTTGGTAATAGCAATATTTTCATCAAATGCATATTTTGAACCATCAAACATAACTGACGTCCATCCATGGCGTAGGCATTGCATAACAACATCCCAATCTGTACCATGATCTAAATGTAAAGCTACGGGTATAGAAGCCTTTTCTGCTAACAAACGTACAATCATTGAAATTTCTTCTAATCCTGCATAACTAATAGCACTTTGACTGGTTTGAATAATAATTGGAGATCTTTCTTCTTCTGCAGCTTGGATCATGGCTTTGGTGCTTTCTAAATTGTTCGTATTAAAAGCCCCTACAGCATACCCTTCTTTATGTGCTTTTTGCAAAATTTCTCTTCCAGATACTAACATCCGATAGTCCCCCTCTATTTTTACCTAATTTTATTTTATTCAATTACAGCTCTTTAGGATTTCTTGCCTCTATCTTTGAGATATACTGCTTTTGAATAAGAAATGCTTACTTTTGACTATATTTTAACACAACTCTACCCTAAGATGCAATGCTAAGATAAAACTTAATTAGGATTTACATGGACCATACAATGCTTTACTGTTTTTTCACTTTGTTCAATATGATCATGCACCTCTTGAGCTATGGCATGACCTTCAGTTACAGATAAACTTCCTTCTACTTGGATATCAACATCTACATATAGTTTATTTGCATGAACGCGAGTTTTTAATACATCTATCCCTAGTACGCCCTCAATACTTACTATTTCTGTTCTTAATTTTTCCACCACTTCTGGAGCCGCTGCATGATCTATCAATTGATGAATCGATTGTTTATATATATCAATACTTACTTTTGCAATAAGAACACAAATAATAAGAGCAACTGCTGGGTCTAAAATAGGAATGCCTAGACGCGCTCCAATTACCCCTATCAAGCTACCGACAGAAGAAAATGCGTCTGATCGATGATGCCATGCATCAGCCATCAGTGCGGAACTTTCTATTTGTTTAGCTCCTTTTTTGGTATACTGATACATCCATTCTTTAACAATAATAGATAGTGCTGCTCCAAAGATGGCTAACTTTCCTGGTACACCGTATTCCCCTTTCATCATTGTCCGAATACCAGAATAACCAATACCAAGGGCTGTTACAAATAAAATAATAGCTAATATTTTAGCCACAATAGGTTCTATTTTTTCATGTCCATAGGGATGTTCTTTGTCCTCTGGTGCACCTGCAAAATGGAGTCCTAACATAACTACAATGGTGCTAATCACATCGGATAAAGAGTGTATACCGTCTGCAATCATTCCTTGACTCTTTGCAACAATACCAATAACTACTTTGATTCCTGTCAAAACTACATTGACTATCAAGGTGTTTAGTCCAATTTTGTATCCTATTTGTGATCTGGATATCTCCTTCATTCTCACTTCACCACTTCCAATTGATAATATTGTTTTAATATAGTATATGCTATTACACTGTGTTTGTAAACCTATTTTCGCATGATTTGTGTTATCAATTGATAATGAGTTGTCAAAATTAACCCCTTTTCTACGTATCCTCGCATTCAGCGGAGTTAAAACTTCCTCTGAATTGGGTTTTATAGAAAAGGGGTTATCATTATTACATCTTATTTTAAGCAAGTTCTTCCTCATCTGAAGGGGTTTCTACCTTTTTTGTAGATTCAATAAAATTTGTCCTGTCATCCCAAGAAGAAAAATAATATATTTCATCACCACGTACCAATTGATATGCTTGTGTTTTAGGTATCTGCTTTCCACTTATATGATCTGTAACATCTTCTATATCAATGGGCCGATAAGCAAGCTTAGGTTCCATTTCTTCTGCTTGGTTGATAACCTCCGTTTGAGACATTTGTTCTCTTTGAGCTTTTTGGTATTGTTTCATCATTTGAATGGTAATAACAATACGCGTAAGAACAACTCCTGTTATAAAAACCCCCAAAAAATTCATGAAAGTCTCCATCTTCATTCCTCCTTTGTTCATAGATATCCATATATATCTATAGCTTTATTCTATTATAACAGAAAATTGTGAGTAAAGTATGAACAAAATGTTTTATTTTAAATTCCTAACAATATTGATGCTACACCAAAGTAAATTAGCAATGCAAAAGTATCTACAATAGTAGTAATCAGAGGGCTTGCCATAATAGCAGGATCTAGTTTTAACTTATCAGCTAAAATAGGCAAAACTCCTCCAGCAATTTTTGCTAGTAATACAGTGAAAAATAATGTAATGGTTACTGTTAAGGAAATTTGTAGGGAATATCCTTGTATAAAACGTATTCGCAAAAAATTAATAGCAGCTAATGCTAAACCTACAATTATACTAACACCTAATTCCTTAGTTATGACTCGGAAGAGATCTTTAAAAGTAACTTCACCTAAGGTGAGACTCCGAATAACAAGGGTAGATGCTTGAGAACCTGCATTTCCTCCTGTATCCATTAGCATAGGGATAAAGAAAGTTAATGCTACCACTGCTTCTAGAGCTAGTTCATATCGACTTAAAATCATTCCTGTAAGAGTAGCTGAAATCATGAGCACTAGGAGCCAACCTATTCTTTTTTTTGCTAAAACAAAAACACTCGTATTCAAATAGGTATCATCAAATGGTTCAATGGCTGCCATTCGATGAAAGTCTTCTGTTGCTTCTTGTTCTATAACGTCAACAATATCATCAATAGTAATAATTCCAACTAAACGTTTTTCTTGATCTACCACAGGTACAGATAATAAATCATACTTTTTAAATATATCTGCTACTCCTT
This sequence comes from Candidatus Epulonipiscium sp., assembly GCA_012799415.1. Taxonomy (GTDB): domain Bacteria; phylum Bacillota; class Clostridia; order Lachnospirales; family JAAYNZ01; genus JAAZLH01. Next base: position 25,656 of record JAAZLH010000356.1, read on the forward strand.
CTTGGTCATCATGAGTCCCCACAAAAATAACATCTCTTTGCATCAAATCTTCTATTTTTTGTTCTGGTTTGGCAAGTACTAAGTCTTTTAATTCGATAATACCTTCTAAAACCCTTGTGCTAGTAATAACATAACATGTATAAATGGTTTCCTTGTTAAAACCTAGTAACCGAATACGTTCTAGTGCTTCCCTAACGTTCATTTCCTTTTTCAAATCTACAAATTCAATGGTCATTAGGCTACCTGACGATCGATCAGGATAGTTTAAAAACTGGTTAATTAACTTTCTTTCTACCTCTGTTGCATTTGCCAGAATTTTTTTAACAATATTAGCTGGCATCTCTTCTAATAAATCAATTTTATCGTCAAAGTCCAACTCATCCACTAGTTTGATTAACTCTTGGTCATTGACTGATACACAAATATGCTGCTGTTGATCTATGGATAAATAAGAAAATACTTCTGCCGCTTTTTCTTTTGACAGCAAACGGAAAATTAATAAAATCATCTTACTCTCTAGTATATCAAAAAATTCTGCAATATCCGCTACTTGCATAGTATGTAGCTCTTTTTGCAACTCTGAAAATTTCTTTTCTTTTACTAGTGCTTCTAATAAAGTGAAATCCATGTTTGTAATCTCCTTTTCTAATGTCATCCCCGAAAGGTCATACTGAATATTTGTTATCCCCGAACTCTATCCAATATGATCTTTACAGGTCATGATAAGAAAAGTGAAAACGTACTTTTTTCAGTAATTAAAAAGAACCGTTTTACCTATACTTGTAAAATCATCACGATAGAGATGGAGAATGTAAACCTCACCCCTTTTAAGTCAATTTTGTTACTACTGTGATAGCCGCTTTCAGGCCCAGGGTCCATTTCTTCATCTCCTTTTTTATTTTCATTACTATTGTACTATCTGAATGACTTTATTGCAACTTTCTTTCTTCCATTAAAAGAGCTCTCACCGGAGAGGCTTCCACCCCTCTAATTTTTAATGGTACTGCATATAGAAAATAATCTCCCTCTTGAATATCCTTTAGGCGTAGCCCTTCTAAAATAACAACTCCCTGAGAAAGTAGTTGTCTGTGGGTTTCATATTCTGGCTGTGCTCGTTCAATACCCAATGCATCAATACCTACCCCTTTGATCCTCTTTTCTACTAAATAAGATGCGCCTGTTTTCTCTAAATAGATAAATTCAAAATCAAATTCTTCTACATCCGAGTTTTTAGTTTTTAGCAATATGAAATCATCTTCCTTGATCTCATATTTCTCTAAGTCCTTCTTTGTAATTCCTCCTGACACATGAGTGAGATCTAAAACTTTACAGGGGGTAATCATTTTAGTAATATCGAAAGTGTCTAATGTAGAACCTCCTTGGATCATATGCAAGGGCATATCAATATGGGTACCTGTGTGTAAGTTTAAAGTAACATCTGTCTCATAACTGGTTCCTGTATCAAAGTTACTTACCATTTTAATCTGCGGTTTCTTATGTTCATAATTTTTATAAACCGTCATTTCTTCATGAATTTCCATTGAAATATCATAAATTTTCATTTTTTTCACCTCTCATATATTCCACCATTCTCTACCATCTTTTTGTAAAAGTTCTTGTGCTTTCTTAGGCCCCCAAGTTCCTGCCTCATAATTCGGGAAATCTATGTTCATCTCTTTGCGCACCTTTGCAATCGTATCAATAAATCTCCATGAATACTCCACTTCATCCCATCTGGTAAATAAAGTAGAATCTCCACGCATCACATCGTATAATAAACGTTCGTAAGCTTCTGGTGAATTACTACCAATATGGCAATTTTGACAAAAATCCATTTGTACTGGCACAACTTGTGTCTCTGTTCCTGGTTGTTTTGCATTAAACTGCATAAAAACCCCTTCCATAGGTTGGACCCGTATGACTAACAAATTAGGCTGCAAATCTTCATATTCTTGCCAATATAAAATTTTAGGCATTGACTTAAATTGAACAATGATTTCCGTAGATTTTGTGGGCATTCGTTTGCCTGTTCGAATATAAAAAGGAACTCCACTCCATCTAAAATTCTCTATTTGCACTTTCAGAGCCATAAAAGTTTCCGTATTTGATTCTGGTGAGATACGATTTTCTTCTCGATATCCTTTGATCTCACCGGCAGCTCCATATTGGCCCCAAATGACATTGGCTTTAACTTCCTCTGTAGACATCTGCTGTAAACCTTTTAGCACCTTTACTTTCTCATCCCGAATTGATTGCGTATCCAACCGTACAGGAGGTTCCATAGCCGTTAAGGCTAGTAGTTGTAGCATGTGGTTTTGGAGCATATCTTTTAAAACTCCAGCCTTTTCATAATAACCACCTCGTTCTTCTACGCCAACAACTTCGCTAGAAGAAATTTGGATATGGTCAATATATTTATTGTTCCAAATGGGCTCAAAAAATGCATTGGCAAAACGAATAACCATGATATTTTGCAGCATTTCTTTTCCTAAATAATGATCGATACGATAAGTATTTTCTTCAGAGAAAGCATGGGTAATTTTATGATTCAAATACTGTGCTGACTCCAAATCTTGTCCAAAAGGCTTTTCAATGACAACCCTTCTCCAACTGCCTTCTTTTTCTGTCATCTGATTTTTATGTAAATCACCTACAATGACTTCAAAATATTCAGGTGCCACAGCTAAGTAATACATTCGATTTCCTTGGGTTTTATATTTATTTTCTAATTCTCTTAAATATATCTCTAAATCTGGATAACCTTCCCCATCCATAAAATTTAAAGAATAATAATAGATTCTTTTTTCAAGATCTGCCCACTTTTCTTCTTGTATTTTAAAACGCGAAAATTTCTGAGCTGCTTCTTTTAAATCTTTCCGATATTCTTCATTTGTTTTATCCCTTCGACCAATGGCAACAACGGCAAAAGAAGGAGGAAGCTTATTTTCATTCAACAAATTATATAAAGCTGGGATCAACTTCCTATGAGTCAAATCACCAGTTCCTCCAAAAATCACCATAATACTTGATAGTTGATCTTTATTCATACAAACACCTCTTTCAAGCTATAGATATACGAGTTCATCAACTCAAATACTCTGTAGTAAGTACCTATATTTGCTCGAACTGCGACTTTTGTTGTGTCCTTGCTTCCTACTTAGTTGTATAGAAGCAAGGGCTAAAACAATCCGAGCAGGAGAGCTGTATAGGTACTTACGGAAAGTTCGATTATGAGCGTGGATATCTATCAGATCATCGCTTTTCAAAACCATGGCCTCCAAATTCATTTCTTAAGGCTGCAACTACTTTTCCTGAGAAACTATCCTCTTGTTCTGACCGATATCTAACAAATAAAGATTGTGCAATAACTGGTGCTGGGACACCTAACTCCAGTGCTTCTTGTACCGTCCATAGCCCTTCTCCAGAAGAGCGAATAATACCACGAATCCCTTCTAAATTTTCATCTTTGGAGAAGGCACTTTGTGTTAATTCCATCAACCAGCCTCGAATAACAGAACCATGATTCCAAACTTTAGCTACTTTTTCAAAATCTAAATCAAACTGGCTTTTTTCTAATATTTCAAACCCCTCCCCAATGGCTTGCATCATTCCGTATTCGATTCCATTATGAACCATCTTTACATAATGACCAGAACCATTGGCTCCTGTGTGTAGGTAGCCATTTTCAATGCTAATGTCTTTAAATAAAGGCTCTAAATAAGTAAATATTTTTTCCTCAGCCCCAATCATGGTACAAGCACCATACCGGGCACCTTCAATTCCACCACTGGTTCCTACATCTACAAAATCAAGATTTTTTTCCTTTAATTCTTGATAGCGTCGTAAAGTATCTTTATAGAAAGAATTTCCCCCGTCGATAATAATATCCTTAGGATCTAATAAATCTGTCAGTTGAGCGATCATATCATCTACTGGTTTCCCTGCTGGCACCATAATCCAAACTACACGTGGCTGAGGTAAATTTTCTACTAATTCAGCAATAGAGTAAACTCCTTGAATTCCTTCTTTTTCAATTTCTTTGGTTTTTTCGGGAGAACGATTAAAAGCAACTACTTCATGCCCGTGTTCATGCATATTCAATGCTAATTGGTACCCCATTTTTCCTAATCCAATTAATCCTATCTTCATACAATTCTCTCCTTTTTAAATTTATTTTTATTTGTCATTTGATATTCATTATTATTTAACTATATTTCTATCTTACTAGAACTTTATCAAAAAAACAAGGTTTATAAAACATAAAACTTAACTTTTTACTTCATTTGCTTTTTTATATGGTTAATGTTATGATATCCTGTGGCTTAGTATTCACTTGAGAGGAGAAAATAAATGAGTTCAACAAAAGCTAAAAAATTATTGACAAATCCCATATTTGTGGCATGCGGTGCCATTTTATGTGCTATTTTATGGGGAAGCGCTTTCCCTGTGCTCAAATTAAGTTATCAGGAAACTGGATTGCAGCCAGATGATCTTTACGGCAAAATTGTTTTTGCTGGTATGCGGTTTCTACTTGCTTCTTCTATTATTCTAATAGTTTATAAAATTACTACCAAGGAATCTCTTCGTATTTCCCGAAAATTTTGGCTTCCTTTACTTCTGTTAGGAGCCTTACAAACCGGCTTACAGTACTTTTTCTTTTACAACGGATTGGCTCATACTACAGGTATGAAGGGATCTATTATTGAATCTATTGGAAACTTTTTAACGGTTCTTTTAGCACATTTTTTCTATTCCGATGATCGTTTTAATATAAAAAAATTCATTGGAATGGCTACTGGCTTTGCAGGCATTATTATCGTAAATTGGGGACAAGAATTTGGATGGGTTTTCACCTTAAAGGGGGAGGGTTTTCTAATTATCTGTAGTATTTTAGGGGCTATTGCTACCATTATGGCTAAAGAGTTTTCTGGTGATCTTAACCCCGTTTTAATGACTGGATGGCAAATGTTTTTAGGTTCACTAATGTTATTACTTTTTGGTGTGCCTAATGTAAAACCTGGTTTTATGCATTTTACTCCTTTTGCTGTAGGGTTGCTAATTTATTCTGCCCTCCTATCCTCTGTTGCCTTATCTCTATGGTACGCTCTGCTTAAGTATAATAAAGCAGGAGAAATTACATTGTATCGCTTTATTATTCCTATTGCTGGGGCCATCCTTTCTGCTTTATTTGTTCCTGGTGAAGTTTTCACTGTTGGAATTGTTATTAGTTTGATCTTAGTTGCCTTCGGCATTATCTTACTGAACTATCCTACGAAAGAAACAAAAAAAACAGAAGTATAGAAAAGAAGCACTGGATATTATCTAGTGCTTTTTTTGTGCCAATTTATAATGTCACCGGCAATTTCCATGCCTACTTTTGTTCCATTCTCTAAAAACAATACTTGGTTTGTTTTTTTATCCTTGAGGCAAACTTTCACTTTAGAATGAATACTTTCCACAATCATTCGGCTCATTTGACCATTTTTAGGAGCTTTTAGGTAACCTCCTATCTTCTGTTTTGCGTAAACTTCCAATTGATATTGGTTATCTTCTATAACAATAAACCATTTATCTTGATGGTTGCCTAATTTTTTTATTTTGGCTCCACTGTAGGTTGAAAAAGTATAAATATGATCCTCTATTTTTAAAAAGGATAAAAACCCAACAAACTGGCTATGTAACCAAGGTATAAGAGCAATGGAGAACATAAAAGATGTATTAGGATTTTTAAAATGATTACACTGCATCCAGATCCATTCCTCAGGAAATGAACGTCCCCAGTCTTTTTCAATATAGCCATATCCTTTAGAAAAATTATTTTCTCTTCCATCAATCCATAGACTCCCTTGTATTTCATGATGAATATTAACGACTCCATGATAACATTCCATTCTTGGAACAAAGCTAAAAGGCCCCATAATTCCAGGAGCATTCCATTTTTGGGGATAAGGTACTCGATTGAGAAAATCTAATTTGCCACAAATACAAATTTCTGGTGTCTCAATGGATATAGAAATATAATGGTTGGTAAATTCATTGTTTCCAATCCTTATTCTGAAATCTTTCATTGAATACCAAAAAGCTTCTATTGGAAAAGAAATATAATAGGTTTTATGTGTTATACCATCTATAACTTGAATAAAAGCATGCTTCCCTTCTCCATTTTTCCCATAGGCAACACCTGGAATAAAACTATAAACACACTTTTGTTCTTCATCAATACATTTATAATACCATCCTTCAAAATAATTTTTTCTTTTATAATGTCCTTGAAACATAGATGGGTTCCATATCTTTCTAATTAAATACACCAGACTGCCTCCTCTTTTGTTATAAATTAAGATTCAGTTCAGAGAGAGTTTTAACTCTCTGAAACAAAGGTCACTCGTGCCTTTGGCACTAGTACCCTTGTAGTATAGCCTAATCCAGTGTATCCTATGCTAATTTCATGGTGTTCCCCTTCATTTATCCCCTATTAAATTTACTCAAATCAATATGGCAATAACCATCTGGATTTTTATCTAAATAATCTTGATGATATTCTTCTGCTGTATAGAATACATCTAAAGGTTCTACCTCTGTAACGATAGGTTTTTGGTATTTTGTTTGTTCTTTTTCCTTACTTTGTAAAATCGTAGAGAGATCCTCCTCATGAGTATAAAAAATACCTGTACGATATTGAGGCCCTATATCAGGTCCTTGCTGATCTTGCAAAGTTGGATCTATAATACCCCAGTATTCTTCTAATAAATGCTCTAAAGATAACTGTTTTTCATCATAGGTGATGTAGATTACCTCTGCATGACCTGTTGTTGAGGTACACACATCTTCATAACTTGGGTTCTCTAAAGTTCCATTGGCATACCCTACTTGTGTTTCCACAACTCCAGGTATTCTCTTAAAATAAGCTTCAACACCCCAAAAACAGCCTCCTGCTAAAACAATATCTTTCATATTTTTCATCCTTTCTGTAGTAAGACATAAACACCTATATTTCTTACACAATAGCATACTTTTTGCTTTTTTGTCTATGCTTTTAAACAAGTGCTGAAAACTCATATTTTCAAGTGAACCAGGAAAATTGATCCCTTGCAAACAAAACAAACTTCCCTAGTTCATAAAACAAAGGAGCTGTGATTACTATGGCAAAAAAACAAATCATTCAAACTATTATTTTAATCAATGTATTTATTTATTTCACCTTTCTTACTATAGATTCTCTTGCTAAAAATTTATATTATCCCTATTCTCCTTATTTAAAATACACTTCTATTATACTTTGCTTTTTCTTAACACTGTTAATCAATGATGATGGCCATGATAAAAAAGATACTTCGCTTTTACAAAGAGCTCTTTTTTTCACAGTCATAGCTGATTTTTTTTTAGTCATTCTAAATCAAGCGACCATTGGAGTTTTCTTTTTTATCTTTGTTCAAGGGATCCACATTGTTAGACAGTGCCGTAAGTCTAATCCTCCTCGGAGAACTTTATATAAGATTTTCTTTTTCTCTGTATTGTGTATTCTCCTGGCCATTACTCCCTTCGTCCAACCTATAAAAATAGATCCTTATTTATACTTAGTCAGTGTCGTCTATGCGGCTCTATTATTAACAAGTCTTATCACTGCAATAGGTAGCCAAAAATCGATGCCTAGAAAAGCTTATTTCTTACTTGTTATAGGGATGTGCCTATTCTTTCTTTGTGACCTCAATGTGGCTCTATTCAATCTAGTTGACAATAATAAACCTAGCTTTTTTCATCAAATTCCTTTTGGTTGGCTCATCTGGTTTTTTTATCTCCCTTCTCAGATTCTGTTGTCAATGAGTGGATATAAATAGATCATATTTTTTTAAAAAACTTTCAATAAATTTCTTGACATTTATTTTTAGAATGATTATAATAAAGCAGATATAAAGTTTAGTCAATGTAAACAAAAAGTTTAGTTGTTCAAAACATAAAGATAAGGGTGGCATGATGAAAATAGGTGAAAAAATCAAACAACTTCGAATGAAAAATGGATTGACCCAAGAGGAGCTCGCAAATCGCGCTGAATTATCCAAAGGTTTTATCTCCCAAGTTGAAAGGGATTTAACCTCTCCTTCTATTGCTACTTTAGTCGATATTTTAGAATGCCTAGGTACCAATTTAAAAGATTTTTTTAATGAAACTGTAGCTGAAAAAATTGTATTTTCAAAAGATGATATGTTTGAAACTGAAAGCAGAGAATTACTCCATCAATTTAAATGGCTAGTTCCCAATGCACAAAAAAATGATATGGAACCTGTATTGATTACCCTAGAGCCTGGGGGACAATCGGAAGAACATGATCCCCATGAAGGTGAGGAGTTCGGTTATATCTTATCTGGTTCTATCCATCTTCATTTAGGAACTCAAATATATAAAGCTAAAAAAGGAGATAGTTTTTATTTCAAATCTACACGTAATCATTATATTTCTAATGGAGGAAAGACAGTAGCTTCAATCTTATGGGTTTCTACTCCTCCTACATTCTAAATCAAAAGTTCACAAAAATTTTTACCCGATGGCTTGCAATTCCAACAGCTCCATTTTTAAGAAGTGGGAGCTGGCAATTGCATAGCCCCTGGATAACATACCGCAAGGGTACTAGTGCCAAAGGCACGTCGCGACCTTCGCGTTCAGAGGGAGTTAAAACTCCCCCTGAACTGAGTCTTAGTTTATAAGGAGGATGCCATAATGTCTGAATCTATTGTTGAATTAAAGAATATTTCTAAAGCCTATGGTTCCAATACAGTTTTAGAAAATATCAATTTGTCTATTCGTAAAAACGAATTTCTTACTCTCTTAGGTCCTAGCGGATGTGGAAAAACTACTACCCTGCGTATTATTGGCGGTTTTGAAACACCCGATGAAGGTAATTTACTATTTGAAGGAAAAAAAATTAATACCCTTCCCCCTTATAAAAGAAAAGTAAATACGGTGTTTCAAAAATATGCCTTGTTTCCACATTTGACGGTAGCCCAAAATATTGCTTTTGGATTAAAAATAAAAAAAGTGAACCAATCTACCATAGATGAGAAAGTAAAAGCAATGTTACAGTTGGTAAATCTTGCAGGGTATGAAGATCGTGATATTACTTCTTTAAGTGGTGGGCAACAGCAAAGGGTTGCTATTGCACGAGCCTTAGTCAATGAACCTGAAGTCCTTCTTTTAGATGAACCATTAGGTGCTCTTGATTCTAAACTACGCAAAGGGATGCAAATCGAATTAAAAAATATGCAACAGCGCTTAGGCATCACCTTTATTTTTGTTACTCATGACCAAGAGGAAGCTCTTACTATGTCAGACACAGTAGTGGTTATGAATGAAGGAATTATACAGCAAGTAGGAACTCCTACTGATATTTATAACGAACCGATCAATCGCTTTGTAGCTACCTTTATTGGTGAAAGTAATATTGTAGATGCTACCATGATCAAGGATTATTTAGTTCACTTTGCAGATTATGACTTTAACTGTGTAGACTTTGGTTTTGGTGAAAACCAACCTGTAGACGTGGTCATTCGTCCTGAAGATATTAAACTTGTACCTGAAGGTGAAGGCATGATCCAAGGTGAAGTGAAGTCTGTTGTTTTTAAAGGTGTTCATTACGAAATGCAAATTCAAGCAAAGGACCATGTCTGGCTTGTCCACAGTACATTGATGGAGCCTGCTGGTTCTCGTGTGGGACTTCAAATTTTACCTAACGATATCCATATTATGGCAAAGGAGGTAGACGGATGAATAAAAGATGGTTTGCTACACCCTATCTCATCTGGATGGTAATCTTCACCATTGTACCTCTCTTCTTAATTATATTTTATGCCTTTACAGTAAAAACAGATGCAGGCTTTGTATTTTCACTAGAGCCTTTTATAAGGTCCTTAGAACCAACCTATCTTAAAGTCATCGGACGTTCCGTTTTACTAGCACTAATTAGCACCATTATCTGTTTAATTTTAGGTTATCCTATTGCTATGATTCTTACGAGTAAAGCTTTTAGTCAAAAAAGCATTTATCTTATGCTTTTTGTTATTCCTATGTGGATGAATTTTTTACTACGTACCTATGCATGGCTAACTTTATTAGAAAAGAATGGTTTTATCAATGTCTTTCTAAGAAAAATAGGACTCAATCCCTTAAATTTACTTTATACAAATCAAGCTGTAGTTCTTGGGATGGTTTATAACTTTTTACCTTTCATGGTCCTTCCCATTTATTCTGTCCTAAAAAAATTGGATTTTTCACTCATAGAATCTGCACAGGATCTAGGTGCCAATTCTGTAGAAGTTTTTACAAAAGTAATTTTTCCTTTGAGTATTCCTGGCGTAGTCTCTGGTATTACCATGGTATTTATGCCCGCTGTTACTACATTTGTTATTTCTCGACTTCTAGGCGGAGGACATTTTTTTCTCATTGGAAATTTAATTGAAGACCAGTTTTTAACTGCTGGAAATTGGCATTTTGGCTCTGCTCTTTCTGTTGTACTGATGCTGCTGATTATTATTAGTATGTTGATTACCTCTAAGTATGATACAGATAAAGAAGGGAGTGTAGGATTATGGTAAGTCGTTTTTTTCAACGAGCTTATTTATTTCTTATTTTCCTCTTCCTTTATGCTCCTATTGGGATTTTAATTATTTTTTCTTTTAATAATTCAAAGTCTAGGGTGAACTGGAGTGGATTTACGCTTCGTTGGTATAAAGAAATGATACAAGATCCTCAGATCCTATCGGCTTTATACTATACATTAGTCATTGCTGTACTAGCTGCCATTTTCGCTACTTTAATTGGGACCTTTGCTGCTATGGGGATTCATAATATGAGACGATGGCAAAGAACAATTGTTATGAATCTAACTAATTTACCAGTTTTAAATCCTGATATTGTAACGGGAATTTCCTTAATGATTTTATTTGTTTTTTTGTCTTCCCGTTTTAGAGTTTTAAACCCAGGATTTTTAACTATGCTCCTAGCTCATATTACTTTCAATATTCCTTACGTCATTTTATCTGTACTACCTAAATTTAAACAGCTGGATAAAAATTTATATGAAGCGGCCCTAGACCTTGGTGCAACACCTTGGTATGCTTTTTTCAAAGTTATTTTGCCTGAAATTTCTCCTGGAATTGTAACAGGTGGATTACTTGCCTTTACCTTGTCTTTAGATGACTTTGTTATTAGTTTTTTCACTACAGGAACTGGGGTTTCAAATTTATCTATTTTAATATATTCTATGGCTAGACGTGGCGTTAATCCAAAACTAAATGCCCTATCAGCCCTGTTATTTGTAACGACTTTAGCTTTATTATTAATTGTTAATGCCCGATCCTCTAAAGATCGGACAAGAAAGGGGAAAATTTGATGAAAAAAAGAACCATATTATTTTCTTTATCTATCCTACTTATGTTTAGTGCGTTTTTAGGAGGGTGTAATTCAAAAAATCAAATCACACTTCATGTTTATAATTGGGGCGATTATATCGATCCTGATATTTTAAAAGAATTTGAGAAAGAAACTGGAATCAAGATTAAATATGATATGTTCGCTACCAATGAGGAAATGTATGTGAAAATCAATCAAGGAACTGCCAAATATGATATTGCTTTTCCTTCCGATTATATGATCGAAAAAATGATCAAGGAAGGGCTCGCAGAAAAAATTGATTTTAACAATATTCCCAATTACCGCTACATTGATGATCGTTTTAAAGATCTAGATTTTGATCCAACAAATGAGTATTCTGTTCCTTATATGTGGGGTACCCTTGGAATTTTATATAATAAAACTATGGTAGATGATCCCGTAGATAGCTGGGACATTCTTTGGAATCCAAAATACGAAAAACAAATTTTAATGCTTGATAGCCAAAGAGATACATTGGCTATTGCACTGAAGCGATTAAACTACTCTATGAATTCCATGGTAGATGCAGAACTGGAAGCTGCTAAAACCTCTCTGATTGAACAGCGTCCCCTTGTACTAGCCTACGTAGGAGATGAGGTAAAAGATAAGATGATTGGTGAAGAAGCTGCTTTGGCTGTCGTGTGGGCAGGAGATGCTATTGCTATGCAAAGAGAAAATCCAGATCTTGAATATGTCATTCCTAAAGAAGGAACAAATCTTTTTGTAGACAGCATCGTTATTCCATCCACTGTTCAACATAAAGCAGAAGCCGAAAAGTTCATTGATTTCTTATGTCGAACAGATATCGCTTTTAAGAATACAGATTATATTGGGTATTCTACTCCTCACACAGAAGCTGTTACACAATTAGATCCTGAGCTTGCAAATAGCCCTATCGCCTATCCTAAAGAAGAAGATCTAGAAGATGCAGAAATTTTCATTGATCTTGGCACCTATCTTGAGCAGTATAATCGCGTATGGACAGATATTAAAGCTCATTAAAATTAGTTTCTTTCAATCAATAAGACTTTCATCATTTTATAGATACACATTCACAATCCAATCCATCGCAGACTGTATATATTATAAACGTGCTCAGGTTGTTTTGAAATTGTGTATCTATAAATCCACTTTTTAAAAAAGACCTAAAAATCTTGTCTCATGAACAAAGATTTTTAGGTCTTTTATTTGTAATATTTAAAGTATGCGGCTAGCTTTTACATAAGTTCTTACGTAGTAAGATTCATATAAATTATTGATAACGACTCCTTTATTAGTAGCCGAATGAATAAAATTTCCTTCCCCAATATATAAACCAACATGCGATATATTCCCTCGATTTGCACCTCCATTGGTGTCGAAGAAAATCAGGTCCCCTGGCTGTAATTGAGATTTATCTACATAGCTACCATTGTACACTTGATCTCTAGAAGAACGGTTCAATGAAATGCCAAAATGGTTCATAACTGAATAAGTAAACCCTGAGCAATCCACACCTTTTCCTAAAGCCGTTCCAGCATAACGGTAAGGTGTACCTATATATTGTTTTGCAAATTGTATAATTTCTTGTGCTTTATCACCATTCATAGCAGGGGCAATAACTGGTTCAATCTCGGGCACAGAAGCTAACTCGGCGGATCCTACGTAATCTCCAAAAATCCAAGCAACTTGTCCATTATAAAAAATTTGATACCAATTCCCTTGTTTGCCTTGAAGTAATAAAGGATCTTGTAAGTTAACTTGTCCTAATACTTGGCAAGAAGTATTGGGGGCAACCCTAATATTCACATGATTCCCTGTACTATATCCTACAACCTGGATAGGTTGTACAGCTTCAACAGTTTCACTTTGTATTGGTTCTTCTACAACACCTTCATCAGCATATACAGTAGATAAACTTAAAAATCCGACTATAATTCCTGTAACAGTGAGCTTGATTCCTCTACGTATGAATGATTCCATTGATTTAAGTCCCCCTATTAAAAGTTGTTACGTAATTGTTACAAGATTATTATATATCGTTACAATATCTTTGTCAACTATTAAATTGTTTTGTCATTTTAGAATGTAATTTTCCCCATGACTACTCCATGCTTAGCTCCTGTAACTTGAGGGATATTATTATGATTTCCATGAAGGGTTTCATTTGCAAGAATTGCAAAGGCAATTGCCTCTTTTGCATCACTATTTAAACCTATTTCTTCTTGTGTTTGTACGACCATACCCTGTAGATCTCTTTTTAAAAAATTGATCAGTGTTTTATTATAACTACCACCCCCACTAATCAGCACACGATTTATTTGATGCTTTGGTAAAATATATTGCTCATAACTATGGGCAATGGATTTAGAGGTCAATGCGGTAGCTGTAGCGATTAAATCAATGGGTTTCATATGATAAGCTTGGCTTTTTCCTAGCATTTGTTCTACATATTGCTTTCCAAAGTATTCTCGTCCTGTTGTTTTTGGAGGTGCCATATGAAAATAGGGATCTTTCATTAGTTCATTTAATAAGTCTTCACAAACAATTCCCTGTCCAGCTAATTCTCCATCCTTGTCGTAAGTCTGTTTTGATTTTGTGATCACTCTTACTAATTCATCCATAATCATATTACCAGGACCTGTGTCAAAAGCCATAACTTGTTCTAGTGTTCCACCAGCTGGAAGAACTGTTACATTTCCAATTCCCCCTATATTTTGTAGAGCGAGAGTTTCATCTTCTTTAGCATACAATAGATATTCTGTATAAGGAACTAAGGGAGCACCTTGCCCTAGTGCTGCCACATCTCTCACTCTAAAATCTCCTACTGTAACGATACCTGTTCGTTCTGCAATAACAGAAGGTTCACCTATTTGTAAAGTGGAGCGACAGTCATATCCTGTATCTTGAATTAATTCTGGCATATGATAGATGGTTTGTCCATGAGAGCCTATAAAATCCACATCTATAGGCTTTAAACCTGCTTCTTCTATGATTTTTAATGCTGCATCTGCAAATAAATTTCCTAATAAAAAATTCATATGACAAATCTGATCTACTGTTCCTGTTTTAGGGTCGAAAAGTTTAAAAATTCTTTCCTGTATAGAATCTGGATAAGCGTAGTTTTTAAAAGCTAATAAATCTACTATCGTATCTATCCCTTTACGATGAATCTCCACTATAGCTGCATCTATACCATCTACAGAAGTCCCTGACATAAGGCCGATGCCAATACTAGATGATTGGTTCATGATCTTCATTATTCGTTTCATCATTTTTCCCCTTTTTAAACTTATTATAGCACACTTGAAATAAAATTTTAACTATATTATTTATTTTAGTAATTATGTTTTATATTTTCGTTTATAGCTGTAAAAACATTTTAGCCTTTGACAGATCCTACTGTTAGCCCTTTTACAAAATATTTTTGTAAAAACGGATATAAAATAATGATCGGTAATGTTGATATAATAATTACTGCCGACTTGATTGAAATACCAATTGTAGCTTTATCGGCTGATCCCGCCGCATCACCAAGCATTGATGTTCCATTCACAATGTTTCTTAAAAACAACATAACTGGAAACTGTTTTGTATTTAAATAAATCAATCCATTAAACCAGTCATTCCAGAAAAACACAGCTGTATATAGCCCTACCGTTGCCAATGCTGCTTTTGAAAGAGGTATTACAATTTTATATAATATGCCAAAGTAACCTAGCCCATCAATTAATGCTGCTTCTTCCATTTCCGCTGGAATTGTCTTTAAAAAACTAATCAATATAATTAAATTAAACTGATTAATAGCAAAAGGCAATAACATTGCCCACCTTGTTCCTGTGAGCCCTAATTTAGAAATCAATAAATA
Organism: Candidatus Epulonipiscium sp.; assembly: GCA_012799415.1. Taxonomy (GTDB): domain Bacteria; phylum Bacillota; class Clostridia; order Lachnospirales; family JAAYNZ01; genus JAAZLH01. Next base: position 40,927 of record JAAZLH010000356.1, read on the forward strand.
ATTAGGAATTAATCCTCCTGAGAAAAACATTGAAAAGATTACCACTTTCATTGCAATTTCCTGTCCTCTTAAAAAAGGTTTCGATAAGGGATATGCGAATAAAGTTGTGAGTATTAAAGATATTGACGTTCCTATGGTGGTGTAAAAAATCGTATTACCATAAGCCCTAAGAAAGTTAGGATATGAAAATATTTGCTTATAAGCATCCAGATTAATTCCTTTTGGAATAAACTTCACCTCATTATTAATAATTGCATTTGCATCAGATAGTGAAACCGCAATCATATAAATAAAAGGTGCCAAGCATGCTAATAATACTAAAATCATTACTAAATAGACAAAAAAATCAAGTAATATACTTCCCATAGAACGATATTTCCTCACCTCATCACCTCCTAATATATTCCATCCCCTGCAAATTTCTTACTCATTGCATTGGATGTGGAGACCAAAATGACTCCTATAACACCACTAAACAGGCCTATTGCGGTTGCATAAGAATAATTCTGATTAGCAAGGCCCGTACGGTAAACCAAAGTATCTATTATGTCACTAACATGTGAGTTAGACGGCGTATACATTAATAACACTTTTTCAAATCCAAGACTTAACATACGACCAACATTTAGTATAAACATGACCATAATTGTTGGTGAAATAGATGGTATGGTTACGTGGATAATTTGCTGTATTCTTGATGCACCATCAATCTGTGCTGCCTCAAATAACTCTTGGCTAATCCCTGTAATGGCTGCTAAGTAAATAATCGCAGTCCAGCCTGTAAATTGCCATGTGTCTGTAAATATATAAAGCCAACGAAAATACTGTGGTTCGTTCATAAAATAAATTGGTCTCATACCAAATGCTGTGCTCAAAAAATTATTCAATAAACCCGAACTTGGTGAAAGTAGCTCATTCAATATAGCAATAACTACTACTGTTGATATAAATCTTGGCATATAGGAAACAGTTTGCACTAGTTTTTTAAATTTCAAATTACTCACTTCATTTAATAAAATGGCAAAAAGAATTGGCAATGGTAAATTAATTATTAAATTACCAAAAGATAGAATTAACGTGTTACGAAAAGCCCTCCAAAATATAGGGTCTTGCATAAAACTTTTAAAATATCTAAGACCAACCCAGCCTACACCATATGGCCCCATTCCTGGCCGATAACGACGAAAAGCTAAAATATTGCCAAATAGGGGAACATACTTAAAAATAATAAAATATAACATCGGTAATGCCATCATCGTATATAATTGCCAATAACGTCTTAAATGCCTTGACCAAGATTGCTGATTAGATTTCATTAATAGCGTCTTCTTTTCTTTTTCTTTATTGGAAACCATCTTTCCCCTCCTACCCAGTAATGAGGCTACCCCTAATGTATGATAGATAAGAGTAGCCTCTTTTTTAATCCATTATTTTGCTATATACTCATTATATAATTGAGAAAACTCTTCAATTCGTAATGCTTTCATTTCGCTTACATAATCTTCCCAATCACTTTCTACACTCTTTTTACCTGTAATAAAGGCATCAATCCAAATTTCAAAAGCATCGGCTAAAGGTGTCTGCATTACGCCAGCATTCTCTGCAGTAAAATCATCAAATAAGGGTGTAGGCGGAATGTATTGAATTACATCACCCATACTAGCCACCTTTGCATTAATTTCAGAATAATTTTTATCATATTTTGTCATTTCATTTGCATTAATCCATACAAGTTGAGTAACATCAGATCCACATCCATATTTTACTTGCATAGTCTTATATACACCCTCGGGTGAATTAATTAATTCGTCAGCATATTTAATTACACCATTTTCCTCAGTATAGGTAATTCCTTCTACTCCTAAACTCCATATTTTAGAGCCCTCTTCTGAGAAAAACACCTCATCAATTGTACGAACAACACGCTCAAAATCATCTCTCTTGGCTGTTTTTGCTGGAAAAAGTACTCCTCCACCAGTACTGTTCTTTGGTTGGTGGTGAGCACCCGCCGGTCCTTCAAGTGCTGGATACATTTGTAGTTTAAATCCATCAATTGTAGATGATCCTGTTATACCACCAATTTGATCATAATACGCATAGGTTGCCATTGCTTTTCCTGTCGCCATTTTATGAGACCATGTGTCTCCATCAATTGGATCTGCCATTTCTGGATCTAATAATCCTTCTGCAAAAAGTTTAGAAAAAAAGCTTACATATTCTTTATACTCGTCGCTAATCGCCCCAGGGAAATATTCTTTTTTTGCATAATCCCAGCTAAGGGTATTTGTTCCAGAAGCGCCGTTTTTGCCAAGGCTAATACCAAATGCTGGCATCGTCATCCTATATAATACACGTGGTCCTGCCAAAATTGTTAAAGGATATGAATCTGGGTACTCTGATTTAAATGCCTTTAAAATAACATACAAATCATCATAAGTGGTAGGCTCCTTTAATCCCTTTGCTTGAAGAAAATCTTCTCTAAGAATAAGGCCTCCATCATAGAATGGAATATCAAACAAGCTTGGCATGTAATAACGTTTTCCGTCCGCCAATTTTAAATTATTAACTGCATCTGTTAGCCCAAATTCTTCTACTCGTGAATTGAAATGGGGTGTATATTCTGAATAATCACTAATGGGAACTATTGCTCCGTTTAAGGCTAAAGATGCATTTTCCCCTCGAGTTGACTGGTACAATATTACATCTGGTGCATTGGTTCCAGTATTTAAAGCAAGAGACACTTTTGTAGCATAATCTGCAATTGGAATTACTTCAAATTCAAAATCCACATTAAATTTTTTCTCTACTTCTTTTATAACGAGCCAATCTTCTTGAAAAGGTAGTGTTGCATTGTCCGAATAATAAATTGAAATTTTAACTGGATCTAAATCCTCATTTTGTTTTTGATCTTGACTTAGATCTTGTTTCTGGCTTTTATCAGGACTTAGTACATCCTTTGGTTGATCATCTTTTTTTCCACATGCTACTAATAGAGACACCACTAAAACTATCCATACTAAAACTGATAACTTCTTTTTCATCTTAACCCTCCTTGATTCATTTATTTATTCGTTTTATCCCGAAACATAAGCACATTCCTTTTCACTTAGTAACTTTATTTCATATTTTATTAGTAAGTTTGCACTATTGTTTCATAAAATAATATTACCATTTCTGTTTAATTTAGTCAACTATGCTTTGTACCTTTTTTATAAAAAAAATCTTTATTAACTATTTATTTGTACATATTGAATAAGTTGTTTGGTCAAAATACTTTTGTCATACTCATTTTATCGTAAATCGACTATCATGATATAGGGTATGACTTTTACCTTTGTTTTAGAATAGTGAAACACCATTGGAGGATAACATAATAAAGAGATGCATACAAAAAACTCAGAGACACTACATCCTCTGAGTTTTTTGCTTTTATTATTTATTCAATTTTTATACTTTTTGCTTTGATGTATAAGTGGTATGCAGAAGTGCATGGGCTTTTTCACCTAAAGGTTCACCTAAATAGGTTTCATATAACTCTTTAATAGCTGGATTTTCGTGAGATTTACGAATCTCTTTATTACGATCTTCTTGATAAATAGCCGCAGCACGTTTGTGTAAAATTTCTATATCTCCATGATGATAAGGCTGCCCTCCACCACCAATGCAACCACCTGGACAAGCCATGATTTCAATAGCATGAAGATTTCTAGGATTACCTTGTTGTACTTCTTCTAATAAGGCTCTTGCATTTCCAAGGCCATGAGCAATCCCTATATTCAGCTTTAAGTCATTAATAGGTACGGTAGCTACACGAATACCGTCCATACCACGCAGTTGCTCAAAATCAAGCTTTTCAAGCTCTGATCCTGTTAACCATTCATAGGCTGTTCGAGTTGCTGCTTCAATAACTCCCCCTGTAGTTCCAAAAATAACCCCAGCACCTGTAGACATACCTAGAGGATGATCAAAATCTTCTTCTTCTAATTCTTGTAGGTTTAAGTTAGCCTGCTTTATTAGATGAGCCAATTCCCTTGTAGAAATAGAAAGATCTACATCAGGATTTCCATCTACTTGAAATTCTTCTCTGGAAGCTTCTTGTTTTTTAGCTAAACAAGGCATAACAGAAACAACTACCATTTTTTCTCTAGGAACACCTAATTTTTCTGCATAATAAGATTTTGCAATAGACCCAAACATTTGTTGAGGTGATTTAGCACTAGAGGGAATGTCTAGTAAGTCTGGGAATTGACTTTCAATAAAGTTTACCCAAGCTGGACAGCAGGAAGTTAACATCGGTAGCGGAACTGTTGTGTCCCCTTCTAGATAGCGTGTAAGGCGATCTAATAACTCTGCCCCTTCTTCCATAATAGTTAAATCCGCAGCAAAATCTGTGTCAAACACATAGTCAAACCCTAATCTTCGAAGGGCAGCTGCCATTTTCCCAGTAACGATGGTACCAGGCTCATAGCCAAATTCTTCACCTAAAGCTACTCGTACTGCCGGTGCTGTCTGAACAACCACAACTTTTTCTGGATCTGCTAATGCTTCTACTACTGTCCATACATTATCTTTTTCTGAGAGAGCACCTACAGGACAAACAGCTACACATTGGCCACAATGCGTACATACTGTATCCACTAAGTCAGCTTCAAAAGCAGTCGCTACAACAGCATCAAACCCTCTGTTAATACCCGAGAGAGCACCTACTGTTTGAACATCATTACACATAGTCTCACAGCGTCGGCACATAATACATTTATCCATATCACGAATAATAGAAGGAGAATAATCTTTTTTATACGTAGATTGAGACTTTCCTGAAACTCGAACCTCACGTATACCAAGCATTTCTGCTAAATCTTGTAACTCACATTCTCCTGATTGAGAGCAAACTAAACAGTCTTTTGGATGATCCGATAAAGTAAGTTCCATCACTGTTTTTCTTGCATTTAACACTTTTACTGTATTGGTTTTAATGTTCATTCCTTCTGCTACAGGTGTTGCACAAGCTGGCATCAATCTTCGGCTGCCTTCTACTTCCACCACACAAATCCTACAGGAAGCCGTTTGATTAACCATTTTAATATCATGTAGATCTAAATGACATAACGTGGGGATAAAAAGCCCAACTTGCTTTGCTGCTTCTAAGATCGTTGTTCCCTTAGGAACTTCTACAACCCTTCCATCAATGGTTACTTTTATATCTGGCATCGTATACACTCCTTCTTATCTCTTTTCGATTGCTTTTGTCGGACATCTGTCAAAACAAGCTCCACATTTGATACAGGTAGCCTGGTCAATATGATGAACCTTTTTCCGCTCTCCAGCAATGGCATCTACAGGACAAACACGTGCACATACCGTACATCCGATACATTTGGAGTCAATAATATGATACTCTAATAATGATGTACATTGGCCCGCAGGACATCTTTTGTCTCTTACATGAGCAAGGTATTCTTCTTCAAAACTATCTAAAGTGGAAAGAATAGGATTCGGAGCCGTTTGTCCTAGACCGCATAAGGCTGTTTCTTGGATGACTACACTAAGTCTTCGCAACTCATCTAAGTGGTCTAAGGTACCATTTCCACTAGTAATCTCTTTAAGCACTTCAGCTAAACGTTTGGTTCCTACTCGACAAGGTGTACACTTACCACAAGATTCTTCTTCTGTAAACTCTAAATAAAACTTAGCTACACTAGGCATACAATCGTCTTCGTCCATAACAATCATTCCACCAGATCCCATCATTGAGCCTTTTGCCAATAAGTTATCAAAATCAATAGGTGTATCTAAATCTTTTTCCGTTAGACACCCACCAGATGGTCCTCCTGTTTGAACAGCCTTGAATTTTTTCCCGTCTTTGATTCCTCCTCCGATATCAAAGATCACTTCTCTTAATGTAATTCCCATAGGCACTTCAATAAGACCTACATTATTTACTTTTCCAGCAAGGGCAAATACCTTTGTACCAGCAGATTTTTCTGTTCCAATCTTGGTAAACCATTCTGGACCTTTTAAAAGAATAATAGGAATATTTGCAAGGGTTTCTACGTTATTAACATTGGTCGGTGCTCCCCAATATCCTGCTTCAGCTGGGAATGGTGGCTTCATTGTTGGTTCTCCACGTTCCCCTTCCATAGAATGAATTAAGGCAGTTTCTTCTCCACAGACAAAAGCACCAGCACCATATTTAATATGGATGGTGAAATTAAAACCTGTACCTAGAATATTGTCTCCTAATAGGCCATATTCTTCTGCATCTTTCATTGCTTTTTGCAACCGCTGGATAGCTAAAGGATATTCTGCACGAATATACACCAATCCCTCATCTGCTCCTATAGCATATCCACAAAGAGCCATGGCTTCGATAACAGAATGAGGATCCCCTTCCAAAATAGATCTATCCATAAAGGCACCTGGATCGCCCTCATCTGCATTACAAACTACATATTTTTTATCTGAAACAGATTTTCTAGTTAAGTCCCATTTTAGACCTGTAGGGAATCCTCCGCCCCCACGTCCTCGAAGTTTTGACTCTTTAACTACATCAATCACTTCTTCAGGTGTCATTTCTGTTAATGCCATACCAAGAGCATGGTATCCATCTCTTGCAATATATTCATCAATATTACTAGGATCAATAAAACCACAATTTCGAAGTGCAATACGCATTTGCTTTTTATAAAAATCCATATGCTTGGAATCTTCTATAATTTCTTTTGTCATTGGATCTTGGTATAAAAGTTTTTCAACTTTTCGCCCTTTCACCAGATGCTCTTCTACAATACTACGTGCATCATCCGGTGTCACTTGTACGTAAAAAGTATTATCAGGAATAATTTTTACAACAGGCCCTTTTTCACAAAAACCAAAGCATCCTGTTTTTACAACCTGTACTTCTTCTGCCATGTTATGCTCTTCTAAACAATGGATTAAATTATTTACGATTTGGTCTGACTCGGCAGAAATACAGCCGGTTCCCCCACAAACCAAAACATGCATTTTATAATTGGACATACAACCCCTCCTACTTTTTAGTCTTCTATTCCCTTATGGGTAACTGGTATGATTCCGTCTAATAAGATGCCATTTTTAATATATTTTTCTATGATTGCTTCTACTTTTTCTCCATCTACTTCTCCAAATACAATAGGCTCTTTATCAGGTACACGTACTTCTACCGTAGGCTCTGCATAACAATATCCCATACATCCTGTTTGGGTTACTACTACATTATTTAAGCCCTGTTTTGCTATTTCATCTATAAAAGTATTCATCACTGTCCTAGCTCCGGCAGCTATCCCACAAGTTGCCATCGCTACACGCACTTCTACTAAACTTTCAATATGATCTCCCTTTTCACGAATATCTACTCGATTGATCACTTGTTCACGAATCTTTTTTAGTTCTTCAAAGGATTTAATCTTTGCCATAAGGATCCCCCTTGTACAATATAGTTTAATACGGATACTTTATTGATACTCCTTTAAAATATCTTTCACCATTTCAGGTGTAACCCTTCCATAGACCTTTTCTCCAATCATAACTACTGGAGCTAGCCCACATGCCCCTACACAGCGTAAAGATAAGAGTGAAAACTTACCATCTGAGCTGGTTTCGCCTACTTCCAAGTTTAGTTCTTTTTTAAACTCATCTAATACCTTTTCAGCACCACGTACATAGCAAGCTGTTCCCATACAAATCGAAATAGGATGTTCTCCTTTAGGTTCCATTGTAAAAAATGAATAGAAACTAACAACACCATAGACTTTAGCTACTGGTATTTCTAAGCGTTTTGCAATATGTTGTTGCACTTCTTTTGGTAAATAACCAAAGATCTCTTGTGCTTTATGCAAAACTGCAATTAGTTCGCCTTTTGTGGATGCCAACTCATCAATAAAATGATTTAATGCATCCCATTTTGTTTGATCTAAAGTTGCATCTGATACTACAGGTGAAGACATAATGATTCCTCCTTTGGTTTTTGGGCAGTGATGATAAAATTGCCCTCTGTCTAAAGTATATCAAGGGTTTTGTTAAAAGTAAAACAATTAATATACTTTATACATATATTTGAACATAATAAACAAAAAAAAATGAGCAAATGTGTCACATTTACTCATTTTTTGTCCGAAGCATTCCAATGATTTCCTTGCAATTGATAAGCAAAGGCTACTTCCAATAAGAGTTGTTAAAAAATCATCATGATGATAATTTTTCCTTCATCAATGTAGCTAGCTCTTCAGCCATCTCTGTTAATACTTGTTGATCTTGCCCTTCTAACATAATTCGAATCAATGGTTCTGTTCCAGAAGGGCGAATCAATATCCGCCCATCATTACTAAAAAGTTTCTCTAGCTCTTTAATAGCTTTTACAATATCAGCATCTTCAAGATAAGAATATTTTTTATCATTACCCACTTCTACATTCACCAATACTTGAGGATATATCTGTATGACTTGCTGTAATTGAGATAATGGCCTTTGTTTTAGCAACGTCAGAAGGTGAAGAGCAGTCATAAGACCATCTCCCGTTGTATTATGATCTAAAAAAATCATATGCCCTGATTGTTCTCCACCTAAATTATATCCGCCTTGCAACATTTTTTCTAATACATATCGATCTCCTACTTGAGCCTGCTCAATTATAATCCCATTTTTTTGTCCCATCTTAAATAAACCAATGTTACTCATAACAGTAGAAACAATAGTGTTATTCTTTAAAGTTCCTTGCTCTTTCATATGCAAACCACAAATGGCTAAAATATAATCTCCATCTAATACTTTTCCTTGTTCATCAACGATTAAACAGCGATCTGCATCTCCATCTAATGCAATACCTATATCCGCCTTTGTTTCTCTTACAAATAATTGTAACTTTTCTAAGTGAGTAGATCCACAACCATCGTTAATATTATCACCATCTGGTTCAACTCCTATCGTATGTACAGTGGCACCTAATTCCCTAAATAGCCTTGGAGCTATTTCATAAGCAGCACCATGGGCACAATCTAAAGCAATTGTAATCCCCCTTAAATCATCTTTAATCACAGTTTTCAAAAAGGTTATATAGTCATCTTGACTTTCCCTACATTTGCTCATGTATCCTACTTCATCCCCTATGGGACGAGGAATTTCTTCCAACCTGTTTGCTATGATGTCTTCTATTTCCTCTTCTAATTCATCTCGCAATTTATAACCATTGCTATCGAAAATTTTAATTCCATTATATTTTGCTGGATTATGAGATGCTGAAATAACAACTCCTGCATCAGCTTTATAATATCTTGTTAAATAGGCAACAGCCGGGGTAGGAATCACCCCTAAGGAAATCCCATGTCCTCCTACGGAACACAAGCCTGCCATAAAAGCTGCTTCTAACATATCCTTTGAACGCCTCGTATCTGTCCCTACTAAAATCTTGGGTTGATGATGCATTTCTTTTGTTAATACATAAGCCGATGCGCGTCCTAGCTGGTAAGCTAACTCACAAGTTAACTCTTGATTTGCCACTCCACGAACTCCATCGGTACCAAATAAATTTCCCATCTATAATACTCCCTTTCCCCAAATGTGTGTCACAACAAAGTATAAAATACACCTTGTTTCAAATAAACTAAGAAAATTTAGCACTTGCAAGTAAGACGAACTTTCCTAATTCAAAATAATTATCTATTACATATAGCTATTTATATGCCTATTTGCATGCCTATCTGTATACCTATCTGATTATAACACTCTATGTTTTATCCTTCAATCTGTTCTCATAATTAAAAACAAACATTTTGTCTATACTACAGATATATGTTGTAAGAGAAAGGGGTACTTTATGTCCAGTGAACGTCAAAGTAGGGAATTATTCAAAGAACTTTTAAAGGCTTATTATGAAAATGTTTTAGATGAAAAAATAGAAGATATGCTGTTAGATGAAGGACTTGATAAAATAAGTTTTAGTAAAATGATTTCTGCCTTATGTGGAGTGGAAGTAGATTATTCTGAAAATTTTTCTAAGGATGTAAAAAAAGCAATCGAAAATTATAAAAAAAGTAATCAAGTTGTGATTTCTACTCATTCTTGTGTTAAAAATTGTATTCAGATTGATGGTAAAACTATCTGCCAAAATGCTTGTCCCTTCGACGCTATTATAATAGAAGATGAAGAAAGTACAAAAAAAATCAATGTAGACCAATGTGTTGGGTGCGGAATTTGCATAGAATCATGTGAAAATCAAAACTTTATTGATAAAATTGAATTTTTACCTCTTGTTGAAACTTTAAAGTCCAATAAGAAAGTGATTGCTGCTGTAGCTCCTGCTATTGTAGGCCAATTTGGTGAGGATATATCCCTTGGTCAACTTAGAGCTGCCTTTAAACAAATGGGGTTTGCCGATATGGTAGAAGTGGCTTTTTTTGCTGATATGCTTACCATTAAAGAAGCAGTAGAATTTAATGCCTTAGTCTTACAAGAAAAAGACTTTATGCTTTCGTCATGCTGTTGTCCTATATGGGTCGGGATGATTAAGGGCCGCTTTGATACACTAGTAAAACATACCTCTCCTTCTATTTCACCGATGATCGCAGCGGGGAAAGTCATGAAAAAATTAGATTCTGAATGTAAAGTAGTCTTTATAGGGCCTTGTGTGGCAAAAAAGGCCGAATCCAAGATAGAGGACCTCAAAGACGCAATTGATTATGTCCTAACTTTTACTGAATTAAAAGATATCTTCGATGTCTTACAAATAAATCTTGAAGAACTCCCCGAAATATTATCTCCTCAGTACACTTCAAAAGGCGGAAGAATCTATGGAAAAACTGGTGGCGTCTCTCTTGCTGTTGAAGATGCTGTAAGAACTATGTTTCCTGATAAATCAAAAGTATTTAAAAGTACTCAAGCTGATGGAGTAAAGGAATGTAAAATCATGCTTGAAAATGCTCTTAATGGAAAGATCCAGGGGAATTTTTTAGAAGGAATGGGCTGTGAAGGTGGTTGTGTAGGAGGTCCCAAAAAAATTATATCCAAAGAAAGTGGTAAAGAAATGGTTCGTAAATTTGGTGAAGAATCTAAAATAAAAATATCTACAAAGAATAAAATTATGAGTGAGTTTTTACAACGGTTAAACATTAAAGACTTAGAGGATTTTCATGATAAAGAAAAAATAGCTTTATTCGAGAGAAAATTTTAGTAAGAAAAAAGTAAAAAGATAGACCCCACAATGGGGTCTATCCCGCTACTTATTCCGTCGTTACTTCTTCTGTAACTTCTTCTTGGGCCTCTATTAACTCTACAGTAATTTCTGGTCCCTCTCCTACAATTCGAATCCCCTTTGGAAGAATCAAAGATAACTCTATGGTATGAATCCCTTTTTCATATCCACTTAGATCGATACTGGCTCGAATCGAATGGGGCTGTAATTTATAAATGTCACTTTCTAACCCTACAAGAGTAATAGGAATAGGATCTCGAGTCACAAAGCGAAATTGTAATTCTTCAGGAAGCTTTTGCACATTAACCTCATCAATTGGAATTTGATACTCTCGTAAAATTTCTCTCTTTAATTCTACAGTTACCTTTGCCTGATCTTCACTTTCAAATATTTCAATCCCACTTGGCAGTAAAGCACGTAGATTTTGTGTAAATACTGTCGTTGTCGTTATATTACTTAAATCCAAGCCTGGAAGTAAAATTTTATCAATTTGATCAATTTCTTTTTCTTCTCCAATCAGCGTAATCTGTGCTGGATCCACTCTAGCATCCATAATTACGTAGCCATCTGGTGGTGCCGCGTCCCAAGGAGCTATTTCAACTGGTACCACTTTTAGCTTTTTAATTGGTACATAAACCTCTACCTGATCGACGCTTTTTTCTAGACCAAGGATTTCTTCTCCATATTGATCATAAGCAATGGGCTCTACATAAATCAATATATCTTGTTTTTTATCAGCAACATCAACCTTTACACGAACAGAATCAATTTTTGCGATTTGAGATTTAGGACCTGTCAATGATATGGAATTTGTTGGTTTAATAACACCTCCACGAACAACGTATCCTTCAGCCGCTTCTCCTACTAAGTCATAACTAATACTTTTCTGCACAGTGACTACATCTTCCAGTTCCACTTTCATATGAGAAGGAGTTTTGCGAACAACAGTAAAACCATCAGGAACGATTACTTGAATCTCAATGGCACCGTATTCATTGATCAGCTCAATATCCGCTACGGCTTTGATATCACTTGCCTTTAACTTATCTAGTCCAATTCTCTTACCGCGTACAGTAACTGAAACTGTTCTACCTTCTAAAAAATTAATGGATTTACGACGGCTAGTAATTTCTTGCTGATTTTTGACTTGCACTTCTATACCTGGAAAATCCTTTGTAGAAACAGGGTTTTCCACATTGATCACAATAAACCATAGTAGAATTGCGCTGAATAAGGAAATCACCTTAAGACCTATATTTTCTGTGAACAATTCATTCATGTTTCCTTCTACCTTTCCATAATACAAAATTCTTTTTATCTATCTTTTTCTTAGGTATATAGGTTAATTGACCTTTTAAATAGTCTCTATTCACGTTTCGCACCAGATTGCCTCCTGAGGCAACAGAGATGGTTCCTGTTTCTTCAGATACAACAATAATAATACTATCTGATACTTCACTAAGACCCAATGCTGCTCTATGCCTAGTACCTAATTCCTTACTCACTTCAACACTATCTGTTAACGGTAAATAACAGGTGGCAGCCCCAATTCTATTAGATCGAATAATGACCGCACCGTCATGTAAAGGCGTATTATTTTCAAAAATATTTAATAATAACTGACTTGAAATTTTACCATCAATTTGAATCCCTGTTCTTTCATATTCTCCTAATTTTACATCTTGTTCAATAGCAATTAAAGCTCCTGTTTTTGTTTTAGCCATTTCTTCAACGGCTTTAATAATAGCCTCTACAGATTGGGTGGAAACCCTTTCTTGCTGTCGATCCCGATAATCTTCAAGGGTAAATAATGAGGATACAAAGTTACCTCTCCCCAATTGTTCCAAGGCCCTTCTAAGTTCTGGTTGAAATACAATAATAACCGCAATAATTCCAACAGAAATTGTATTTGTAATAATCCATAGAATCGTATTTAATTGAAAGAATAAAGCAAAGACCCACATTAAAAAAATAACCAATATACCTTTAAATAAAGTCCAAGCTCTTGTATCTTGAATCCATGAAATTAATCGATAGATTAAAAAAGCAATAATGAAAATTTCAATAATATCTTTTATACCTATATGGGGTATTTCTATTGCTGTAAATTTAATTTGATCAAGTATTTGCTTTAGTGTCTCCAAATTTTACACCTCTTTATCCTGTCCTTACTACTATTATATCATGGTTATTACAATTTTGGTATTCTTTCGTTATCTAAGTTACAAGAAAAATGAAAAAAGAAATAAACCACTATTAGCTATAGTGGTTTATTTCTCTTCTATTTTCCATGAGTAATTCGTCGGATATCTCTCTTAGGCCGTCCTATTGTAATTTTTGGTACTACTTTTACATAGTAATAATTTTCTTCATCTTCAAACTGTACTTTCTCTGATCTAGAATAATCAACGACCCTATAGAAAAATTGGCATAACATAATCAATAGAACAGAAATAATGGTGGATAAAAATAACCCAATGATACTCATTTTAATATTCATCACGAGCATAGCCATCATAAACCCTACAATATTTAAACTTCCTCCCACTGCTATAGAAATATACCAAGCAAAGTCCATATCCAACCGACTAATGGAGTAGACTACAGCAATAATCAAAGAAAAAATAATAATTGTAACAATGAGATGCCCATTTTGGGTCAAGCTCCCAATACCTGTTATATATACTTTTTGAAGTGTTTCAGGAATGTTAAGTAAATCTCCACCAGATTGGAATTCTAATAGGTTGGGCATTTCAAAACTAAAATACCAAATCACTACACCTATTGCCATTGGAATAATGGAAGGAATTCCAATAAACACCCCTGCAAATAAAGGCACTACATAGGGAATTTTAAAATAAAAACACAAAGGTACAGCAAGTATAATTAAACTTAAATCTGGGAAAAGACGTATGTACATCATATAAATTATAAGCAGAACTGAAACAATGAGTAAAGCTGCCTCTATAGAAGCAAAAAACATTTGAGTTCCGATCAGTAATAATATCAATAAAAACCACCATTGTACTGGCACAATGACAGATATGATAGATAGCACAATAACAACTAAAATATGATTTACTGTCTTAAAATAATTTAGGAATTGATTAATACGATAGAATATAAAAAAAGCAAGACTAAACTTAAATAAAGTCAATAAGATTCGCTCATGTTTTTTATAAAAGACGATTATTAATTCTCTTAATTGATATATCTGTTCCATGGCTTTCTTCTAGCTCCTTCTCTGCCTTCTCTATGCTTTGGTATTTTTCCAGCTCTTCTATAAGTTGGAAATATTGTTTCATTCGTCTTTGAGATTGATAATATTTCCTTGTATATATATAGGTAGAAATCAATGTATATAGAGCTAGGTTGAAAACTATGAAAATACCTATTTTAATAGCAAAGGACTTATAATCTAGTTCCACAATGGAAACCCCTTTGATAAATACTAAATCAAATAAATACCAACCAATAATAATCAGACAACCAATAGTAACAGTAAGGCGTGTCCACCAATTATTCATATAAACATAATCTGATTGGTAGTAATTATGGATCTGACGATCTTTTTTTCCTTCATATTGGTCATAAATAGCTAACCTTGTCATCAATCGAATTTTCTTCTCATCAATCAAGGCATCACATCCTTTTTATGAGTTTTATTATACTCAGTCTAAATGGACGAATACTACTTAGGTAATAGCCCATCCTTTGAATACTTATTGCCAGCATTCCATAAAATCCATTCTTCTAGCCCTGCATCATAAGCCCCTTGAATCTGATCTCTTATTTGTTTTCCACCATAAACTTGGTAATTAGGGGCCTTTAAATAGCTAGCTGTAAATGCTTGTAACCAAGGACGTACAACAGCTCTATTTTCCCCTTCTGGAATTTGGCTTAACTTTTCCTCCGATGCCATCATAGATTGATAAAGAATTTCGTAAGGATACCAATCTGGATGTCGATCTCGAATATTAAAAGCACCTATAAAATAATGAGAGGGATAAACCATAGGACAAATATAGTCTAGATGTTTGGACATTTCTACATAATCTTGCCCCACAATATCTGCATCTATTTTGCTTGTAATAATGGTCCCATAAACATCGGCAGAAACAAAAACACCTAAGGGCTTTAACTGCTCTACAGCATACTCCGTAAACTCAGTAATTATTTGTACCTTGTCTTTCCCTTCTGCTAAGGGTCCATAGTCTACTTTATCAATTCCTTTTGCCGTAGAAAAACGAATATAATCAAATTGAATTTCTTTAAACCCTACTCTAGCCGCATCTTTGGCAATTTCGATGATATAATCCCATACTTCTTTATGATAAGGGTTAACCCAGGCTGACCCCTTTGTACCTTTTTCCCTAAATACGGTACCATCTGGGTTTTTCAGCGCAAGATCTGGCCGTTTTTCAGGCAAATATGGATCCTTAAAGGCCACAATTCGTGCAATAGGAAAAATATTGTTTTCTCGTAACTCCTCCATCAAACCATAAATATCACGAATCGCATTGGTACCTGCACCAATACTTTTTGCTATAGGTGCTTCTGTTTGATAAGTAATGACACCATCATCACTTTTCACATCAATGACCATAGCATTTAATTCTGTTTCATTGACGAGCTGGATCAGATTTTCCATATACCTACGATCTCCTGCTGTCCACCCACTTACATAAATACCTTTCACCTTAATAGGCTCTATATAAGTGGCATAACTAGCACTAGGTTGTTCCATGTACTCTGTTAAAACCAAAGAAAAGTCAAGATTTTGTTGTTCTATCTTCTCTTGGCTATCTTCTGCTACAAATTCTTCTTTTGGTAAAAACCTATAGGCTCCTACAACAATAAGTCCTAGGAGAAAGCAACCTATAAATCCTCCTATAATTCTTTGCTTGTGTTTTTTTGTCATTTACAATCCACCTTTATTAAGATTGCTCCCTGTCAAAACCATACTTTTAAATATACTTTTTTAATTATATCATATATCACTATTTATTTCGACATATTTAAAATAAATTTATGTATTTTTTACTTCTTACCTATAGTATATCCAAAATAATAAAAATCCCACAGTATCTGTGGGATTTTTTTACAATTACTCTCTAGGCTTCATTGTAGGGAATAAAAGAACATCTCGAATAGAATAGGAATCTGTTAATAACATAACTAAACGATCAATTCCTATGCCTAACCCGCCTGTAGGAGGCATACCATATTCAAGTGCTGTTAAAAAGTCTTCATCTACCATATTAGCTTCTTCATCACCAGCAGCCCGTAGCGCTTCTTGATGATCAAAACGTGATTTTTGATCGATAGGATCATTTAATTCAGAAAAAGCATTAGCAAATTCACGTTTTGTAATAAATAGTTCAAACCGCTCCGTATAATCTGGTTGGTCTGCTTTACGTTTTGCAAGAGGAGAAATTTCTACTGGATGATCCATAATAAAAGTAGGTTGGATCAACTGTTCTTCTGCATAGGCTTCAAAGAATAAATTTAAGATATCCCCTTTTTGATGATGAGGCTCATAGGTGATTTCATGTTGATCCGCTACTTTTCTTGCTTGGTCTACATCTTTAATTTCATTAAAGTCCACATGAGCATACATTTTGACAGCCTCTACCATAGTTAGTCTTGCAAAAGGTTTACCTAAATCTATTTCTACTCCATCATAAGTAACGGTAGTCGTACCTAATACTTCCTGTGCAGTATAACGAATTAAATCTTCCGTTAACTCCATAATTCCATAATAATCTGTATAAGCTTGATATAATTCAATAAGGGTAAATTCTGGGTTATGTCTTACAGACATCCCCTCATTTCTAAATACTCGTCCGATCTCATATACACGTTCAAATCCACCTACGATTAAACGTTTTAAGTGAAGTTCCAAAGCAATTCTTAAATACATATCTAGATCTAATGTATTATGATGAGTAATAAAAGGGCGTGCTGCTGCTCCCCCTGGTATTGTATGAAGAACTGGGGTCTCTACTTCTAAAAAGTCTCTACCATCTAAAAAGCGACGAATAGCTTGAATAATTTTTGTTCTTTTTACAAAGGTATTTTTCACCTCAGGATTTACGATTAAATCTACATAGCGTTGTCGATAACGTAGATCTGTATCACGAAGACCATGATATTTTTCAGGTAAAATTTGAAGGCTCTTTGATAATAAAGTAACCTGTCTAGCTTTAACTGAAATTTCTCCTTTTTGAGTTTTAAAAACTTCTCCTTGAATACCAATAATATCTCCTAGGTCATAATGCTTAAATGTCTCGTAAACTTCATCTCCAAGGTCATTTTTTCTTAAATATATTTGAATTTGTCCATCTTTATCTTGAATATGACAAAAAGAAGCCTTCCCCATAATGCGTTTGGTCATCATCCGCCCAGCAACAGTGACTATCTGCCCTTCTAGTGCCTCAAACCCTTCTATAATATCTAAACTATGATGAGTAAGATCATAACTTGTAATTTCAAAAGGATCTTGATTATTCTTTTGTAATTCTACTAGTTTTTCACGTCTGATCTGTAATAGTTGGTTCAGCTCTTGTTCCTCTGGTAAATTATCTTGTATTTCTCCTTGGTTTTCTGATTGTTGCACCTAAATTCCTCCTTTTTGAATAATTATTCCTATTGTCTGCTAATTTCAATGACTTTAAATTGAATAATTCCTTCCGGCACTTGAATATCTACAATATCTCCTTCTTGCTTGCCTAATAACGCTGCACCTACAGGTGATTCATTGGATAATCTTCCCCTTACTGGATCTGCTTCTGTAGATCCTACAATAGCATATACAACCTCTTCATCAAATTCCATATCATGCAAAGTCACCTTACATCCGATATTAATTCGATCCACATCAACTTCTTCTTCATCTATTACAGTTGCATTTCTTAATATTTTTTCTAACTCTGCTATTCTTGTTTCTACTTCCGCCTGCTCATCTTTAGCTGCATCATATTCCGCATTTTCTGAAAGATCCCCCTGAGCCCTTGCCTCTTTAATTTGCTCTGCGATCTCTTTTCGTCTAACAATCTTTAACTCATCTAACTCCTCTTCTAACTTTTTCAACCCTTCATAGGTCAATACTACTTTTTTCTCTGTCATATTGAACTCCCTTTCTCTCTATCTTTCTCTCTATATAGATGTACAACTTCTTAAGTGAACTTTTCCATAGTTAATGCCTATATTGGCTAGAACTAGAGCTTTTAAACCACCGTAAATTGTACCTATATTTATATTTATTTATATATATAGATAAATAATTTCATAAGCTAGACTCCATTCAGAAGGAACTTTAACTCCCTCTGAACACGAAGGTCACCACATGTCCTTGTAGTATGTCATTGCAAAGATCATGTAATTTTATCATGCCCATTTTTTTAGCATTATAGCGTACCTACTAAAAGATGTCAATACATCTTTTAGTAGGAGTATCTCTAAGATCTTTACCATATTGATGGAATGAGCAAACTTCCATATTGTTCCGTTTAATATAAGACATTAATCTTGATAAGTCTTTAGGATCATATCCATACAATAAATGATGTCTAAAAGTAGGATCTTGACTAAACCAAATAAGTTCTAGTAACTTTGTAGAAAATTCCTGTTCTTGATATAATAAAGATAGATCATCAATGACTATAATATCATTCCGGTTTAGCAATATTTTTTTTGTATGTTCTCTCGAACCACTATAGTCAAAATAAACCGTTCCTTTTTTGCAAAAATAAAAGCTAGTATCATCTGGCTCAAGGTTAATAATCACATCTTCATGAATCACTCGATTGTATTTCTTCTCTACAAAATTAACTAATAACCCAACTTCCTCATAAATTTGTTCACCTTTTTTTAAAAAGGTGTCTGGTTTCTCCGTCATCAATGTTAAAAAATTAAAATGAGGATAAATCAGGTCCAAAATAAGATTTGTTCTTTTATTAGGACCTCCGATAACACATATTTCTAGTGATTCTAAAGGCTTAGAAATGATAGGCAATATTTTCAATATGGCTGGTAAAATGAAAAAAAGAATCATTTCTTGTCCCTGAACAACAGGAATATTCAATTGTTCTTGATCTAGCCATGGCTGCTCCCAAGCCATAACCTCTACTTCATACTTTTGTAATTGTACCATTAGTTTTGTAAGCAGTCTAGCTCTACTTACCATCTCATTCTTGATAATATCTTCCAATATACCCGGAATCTGTACTTCATAACCTATAACATCAGCTATTTCTATTTCTTGCAAAAATATAGGTTGCCTTTTTTTAATATAATAATTTTGAGCCTTTAACAAAAATTGATTCTTCCAAGATGATGAGCTTTCTTCTATTATCTTATGAAATGTAATATAGGCAAATTTTTTGCCCATTCCCACCCCTCCATAGAAATTCTTTATTTATTTCTATATCTATATTGGAGAAATGGAATAATTATTCAAGTATTCGAACATGATGTTTTCTAATTCCTCATAACTTTCAATATGGTTGATTCTTTGTCGAAGTGCTGAAGTATTTTTAAGTCCTTTAGTATACCAAATCATATGCTTTCTTGCTTCACGAATTCCTTGATACTCCCCTTTATACATCATTAAAGCTTTACTATGACGCAAAGCCACTGCTATCTTTTCTTCTATTGTTGGTTCTGGTAATAATTCTCCCGTCTTCAAATAGTGGGAAGTTCTATTAAAAATCCAAGGATTCCCTTGAGCTGCTCGTCCAATCATAACTCCATCACAATGTGTTTCTTCTATCATTCGTTTTGCATCCTCAGGCTTTTCAATATCTCCATTACCAATAACAGGAATATGGATAGCTTCTTTTACTTGCCGAATGATATCCCAATCTGCTCTTCCACTATAAAATTGACTTCGAGTTCTTCCATGAATAGTGAGAGCACTTGCTCCATTCTGTTCTATGATCTTGGCCACTTCTACTGCATTAACATTGCCTTGATCAAAACCTTTTCGGATTTTTACAGTAAGAGGCTTTTGAATTTTTTTTGTAATAGTACCTACAATTTTTCCTACCAATGTAGGATTTAACATCAATGCAGATCCTTCACCATTTTTCGTGATTTTTGGTGCAGGGCATCCCATATTTAAATCAATAAAATCAATTGGATATTGTTCTACCTTTTGTGCCATATCTGCTAGTATATCTGGATCAGATCCAAAAAGTTGAACACCAATCGGATGCTCTACTTGATCCACCTCTAATAAAAATTGAGTTTTTTCATTTTCATACAAAAGACCTTTTGCACTGATCATTTCTGTGTACAAAAGTCCACAACCCATTTCTTTACATAATAAACGAAAAGGAAGGTCTGTAATGCCAGCCATAGGAGCCAAGGCAACTGGGTTTCGAATTGTAAGTTCTCCTATTTTCATTTCTATCTCCCTATTTATTTTTCTCATAAATAATCCGAAGTCCTTCTAATGTTAAATGTGAATTAATTTCTGTAAACAAACTACCATCATCATCTAATACACGTGCTAGTCCACCGGTACTTATTACTTTTATAGTAGGTTCTTGCATTTCTTCTCGTATAGTATCTACGATATACTTCACTTCACCCATAGCACCATAGACTAAGCCTGCCTGAATGCTATCTACAGTATTTTTTGAAATAATATTTTTAGGTTTTTTGATAGCAACCCGTGGCAATTGAGCAGCCCTTTGATACAGGGCATCTGCACAAATACGCAACCCTGGCGCTGTCACCCCACCAATGTATGCACCTTCTCTTGAAATAACATCATAAGTCGTCGCTGTACCAAAATCAATAACAATAGCAGGTGCCCCATAGAGCTCTATGGCTGCTACTACATTAACCAGTCGATCCGCACCTAACTGTTTTGGATTTTCAATTAAAATATTAACACCTGTTTTAATACCAGGCCCGACTATTAAAGGATCTATCTGAACATATTTTTTAATAGCGTTAATTAAGGAATGATTCACATCAGGTACAACAGATGAAATGATAACATGTTCTAATGCATTAATATCTATTTTTCGTTGCTGTAATAATTGATATATAAACATTCCTGTTTCATCTGATGTTTGATTTAAAGCAGTAGTCATTCTCCAGCTAGTTAGCAATTCTTTGTCATCGTAAACTCCTAAAACAATATTTGTATTCCCTACATCAATCACTAATAACATCTTTCTCCTCCTCTTCTGCCCTATATGGAAAAGCAGACACAGTGTGTCTGCTTTATTTTTACCCTTCTATTGCTTTCTATCCACTATTCGATAGATCTATAGTTGCTATTATACAAAAAAAAAACCATTATAGCAATGGTTTTTACATTTTAAATCGATCCATGACCTGCGTTAATGTATCTACAGTCCCTTTTAATTGATCTGCTAAATTTGCCAATTGTTCTGCGGCAGCTACTTGTTCTTCTCCGGAAGCCGTCACTTGTTCTGTGGACGCCGCTGACTCTTCAGCAATAGCAGCAATACTTTGGATAGCTTCAATGGTATTTTCTTTAATTTCGTCAACCCCATCAATGGACTGATTTACATTAACTACTTGAACCATGATTTCATCCATATCATTTATAATCTCTTTAAATATTTTTTCTGTTTGATTTACTGCCTCTACTTGCTGTTGATAAATTTTATCTCCTTGGGCTACAATGGCAACAGTGTCTTTAATCTCTTTTTGAATACCCTGTACCATTCCCCCTATCATTTGAGTTGATCCTTTAGATTGGTCTGCTAATTTTCTAACTTGATCTGCAACAACTGCGAAACCTCGTCCTGCCTCTCCTGCACGAGCAGCTTCAATAGCTGCATTTAAAGAAAGTAAATTTGTTTGTTCACTAATGGCTTCAATGGCTTTCACAACCTGTACAATTTCTTTTGTTTGCTGCTCTAACGCCTCAATATCGACTTGCATTTTTTCTGACATTGTAATAGATTGTTGGGTTTTTTGACTAAGCAATTCGATTGTTCCTGTTGCCTCATTGCTAATCAACTGAGTTTGTTTCGTTACTTCTGTCACAATATCCATGGTTTCTGTCATATGATTAATTTCTTCTGCTAGTTGATTGATTGCATAAGTAGTGGTTTCCGCATCCTTTGCCTGGTCCATGGCACCTGCTGCAATGGCTTCTACAGCACTGGCTACTTGTCTAGATACTGTAGCTGTTTCTAAAGCTACTTGGTCTACTACATTAACATGCTGAATCACCTCTGTTAAGGCTTCTCTAGTTTGAATAATCAAATCTTTAATATTCCCAATCATCGTATTAAAACTACGAGAAAGAGCTCCCATTTCATTTTCGCCCTTGTAATCATAATGTACAATAAGGTCGCCTTCTTCTGCCCGTCCCATCAGCCTCATCATAGATTTTACAGGGCTAGAAATACTATGAGTAATGGTAAAAGCAATTAAAATTGCAACAATAAAACTAATTACACCAAGGATAATGATCATCTGCCGTACTTGGTTAGTAGCTCCTACGATAGCATCATCTGTGGGAATGTGAGTGACAATCTTCCATCCATTGTTTAGGGTTTGGTAACATATCAATTGATCTGTCTGACTAATTCGTCCCTCTTTTTCTTGATATATCATATCAAGATCATAATTCACATCTAGGGATTGTCCCATCTGTTCTTTATCTATATGGGCTACCACATCCCCATTAGAATCTAACGCAAATACTTCTACCCCTTCCCCTAAATCAAGTCCTGTAAAAATATCCTGTAACCACTTAGATGATATATTTAATATCAGATAGCCAATATCTTGATTTGTAGATATATTCTTTATCTTTCTCATTAAATAAAATTCATTATATTTATCATTAATGCCTGTAACCCACACAACTCGACCTTGTGATTTGATTAGTTCTTCAAAATAAGGACCTTTCTCAAAATTACCACGAACAAAGTCTGTATACTGTAAGTTGTTATTGCTTCCATACATCCAAATTTCTTCTGGTGACTTGTAAAAAGTAGCACCAACTATGTGGGAATCCATCATAATGTTCTGATTAAAAAAATCATCTACTTTTTTTCTGTTCTGCAAGTATTCATGAGTCCCCCTAGCCCGTGATTCTCCTTGGGCCAAAATTCCAGTAATCTCACTATTCATAAATAAAGTCATACTAAGCTGTTCAATTTGATTAAAGTGCTTATTGACTGATAACTGCATCTGTCGTAACAGTTCATTAGAAAATTGAGTTGATTGCTGCTCTATTGTTTGAAAAGATCCTTGAAAAGACATGATCCCTACAGTAACAATAGGTAGAATACTTAAAATCAGAAAGGCACTAATCAACTTAATCCCAATACCCACTTTACTTCTTATCATTTTCCCCTGTTTTATCTGCACTTTCTTTTTTTCTCTAAGACGAAGAAAGCTTTCTTTCAACTTACTCAAAAAGGATGTATACCATTTTTTGAATTTCCCCATTATTTCCCTCCTTATTTTCTCAAAAATAGTCTGATTCAATATTTCTCAGCCTACACTGTAAAATGAGAAATGGAAACATTCATTTTTTCTACAATTTCTGTCAATTGGTGAGATAAATCAGCTAACTGCTCTGCTGATGCTACTTGTTCCTCACTAGAAGCAGTAACTTCCTCCGTAGAAGCTGCAGATTGTTCTGCAACGGCCGCAATATTTGTCATAGAATCCATAGCAGCAATCTTCGCCTTTTCTACACTTTCCACTAATTGGCCTATTTTTTGAATATTATCCATAACGGTATCCATAGATGCCACAACCTGATGAAAAACTTCTCCAGTTTGATGAACTATCTCTTCTTGTTCTTGGAAAACAACATGAGTTTCTTGTACTTGAGTAACCGTTCTCTCTGATTGCTCTTGTATCCTTTGAATAATTTGTGTAATAACCCCAGCAGACTCCTTAGATTGTGCTGCAAGCTTCCTAACTTCTTCTGCAACCACAGCAAATCCTCGTCCCGAATCCCCTGCACGGGCAGCTTCAATAGCTGCATTTAAAGCCAGCAAACTTGTTTCTTCACTGATTTCTTCAATTACTTCTACAACCTGAATGATATCTTGTGCTTTCCTATGGAGTCCTTGAATACTTTCTCTAATCTCTTCAGACATCCCCATGGACTCATCTGTGGTCTTATTTAGTAATTCTACCATATTGCTAGCTTCATTCCCGGTTTCTTGAATATGGTCAGTGACTTTCATTACAACTTGAATATGTTCAACCACACTATTAATTTTATTCGTTAATTGTTCTACCATTTGTACTGTTCCTTCAGCATCTTTGGCCTGTTCTAAAGCCCCAACAGCAACAACTTCTACAGCCCCAGATACTTGGTGAGAAACAGAGGTGGATTCTTCCGCCATCTTACTAATAATGCTCGTATCCTCTTGTACAGATCCCGCAGCCATTTGAATTTGACCAACTAGCTGTTGAATATGAGTAATCATCTGATTAAAACTCTGTGATAAGCGCCCAACTTCTGTTTTTCCTATAAATGCAGACAATGCTCGAAGATCTCCTTCTTCTGCTTTTTTCATATTGTCTTGAATATGTCTAATTGGGCCCGAAATACTTTTTGCAACTCCATTTGCAATGATAACAGCTAATATTACAAAAATTAAAATGACTCCTATGATGCGATAAGCCAAGCCGTACAAAGATCCCATTAATGCACTTAAGGGCATATCAAGAATCACATACCAATCATTGTCTGCTTGTTCATAAACAAGTATTTTGCCTTTTTGCTCTATGATTGCAGATGTATTTCCTTGTTCTTCTAATATCTGTTCTATATATCTTGAGCGGTATAGATCCCCTTGTTTTGTATGGTGATTGTGGATTGCAATTGTTTGTTCTTGGTCCATAAAATATAAATCAACACCACGTTGAATATCTATTTCATCAAAAACATGTTGAAATACATCTGGTTTTATGGTGAAAATGAGAACTCCTAAGTCCCTACCTGTTGTTGGAGAAGTAAGTTTTCTAAGTAAGTAAAAATTAGGGTCATCTTTTTCTAGACCTGGAATCCATAAGGGCCTCCCTCCTAGCTCTAAGACTTTTTGATATAGGTCCAAAGATTCAAAACCTTTATCATCAAGAATATTCCTAAAAGCTATCGGTATTGTTCCATATATACGTTGTGTATCTTCGTTTTGATATAAGCTAATGGAATCTAAATATTCTGTTGTATAAAGAATTCGATTTAAAAATTCTTCTGTATCGCGAGTTGCCTCTATGTAATCATAAACTTGTTCATAACTTTCTTGTTTCTTCTCAAAATAATCCATGGTTTGTTTATTAATCATAATCCGTAATGATAAGTCATGCATCTCCCTAACAACCGTGTTTAGGTTATTAGTAGTTTGTGTTACTAACTCTCCTGAAAACTTTGTAACTTCCTCTGATATAATCTGATATGTTTTGGCAAAGGCCACACTTCCCAGTATGATAACAGGAATAATAATCAATGGTAAAAATGAGCTAAGGATCTTTTGCGTAATTGTCAAATTTCTAGCTGACATTTTTTTAATATCGAATCCTTTTAATTTACTCCCTATTTTTGATGGGAAACCTGATTTCATTTTTTCAACATCTTTTTCTTTTGACTTTTTCATAAATTCCATCTTTAATTTCTTCCCAAACTTTTCCTTCGGCCTTTTCAATGTTTTTTTCTCCATTTTTTTACGAAAAGAAAGTTTTTTCATGTCCTTCCCCCTTTACTTTTTTGTCTAAAAATAGCACCTTTTTAATTATAATCCACTTTCAAAAACTCGTCAAACAATTCAACCCTTACTTTACTCTTTTTTAGCAAGATAAATTAGCTGATACCATTGTTTTAAAGAATACAAAAGTTGTGCCTTTTCTTTTTGGATTTTTTTAATTTCTAACTCGCCTCCAATTTCATCAAAATCATAATCTCCTGGTAAGGATCTAGTTTGAAAAACGATAGTTCCTTCCTTTGAAAAACTAATAATAAAGATACCACGAATTTTTGCGGAAACAAGGATTGCAATTTGAGTTAACTCTTCTTGAACTGCCGTGGGTAAAGATGCAAACTGGGGGTTAAAAAAATATTTTTCCTGATAATATGATGCTGTTACAATGATCTCATTCTCTTCTATCCCTTGGATCATTTTCTCACTCCCTATTTATAAATATCCTTTCGTTCCTCGAATAGATACTTCTCCTGACCGAATTGTTTCTATAATCCCTGTTTCCCTTCGAACCAAAAGCTCCCCTTCTGCTGTTAAATCAATTCCTCTTCCAAAAAAAGTTTCTTGTAACCCCATGACTTTTACATCTTGACCAATGGTAATGCAATACTTTTTATACTCATTTAAAAGTTCTTGATGTTTTTTAGGATTCTTAAAACTCTCATAGTATTGTTCTAGAAAATAAAGGATTTCTGCGACCAAAACTTTACGTACTTGTAAAACTCCTGTCTCTAAATATAAAGAAGTAGCTCGATCTTCTAGCTCTTTAATAAACTCAGTAGTATTTACATTTACACCAATACCAACAACAACGTAATGTATTCTTTCCATTTCTCCATTCATTTCAGTCAAAATTCCACAAACTTTTTTCCCTTGTAAAATAATATCATTGGGCCATTTTATGCTAGGTGTACATCCCGTCACCACTTCTAACGCTTTGCAGACAGAAAGCCCCGCAAATAGCGTAATCAAAGGAACCTGTGTAGGAGGAATCAAAGGTCGCAAAATAGCCGAGAGCCAAATACCTGTACCTTTTGGTGATTCCCATTGACGCCCCATTCTTCCTTTTCCTCTCTCTTGTTGCTCTGCCAGAACAATGGTACCTTCTACGGCTCCTTTTGCCGCCAGCGCTTTGGCCCTTTGGTTAGTAGAGTCTAGAACTTCTTCATACTGGATTTCATGACCTAAATAGCTAGTCTTCAGTTGGGTTCGAATCTCTTCCGGTGTTATGCGATCTGGCGAACTAAGTAAACGATAGCCTTTTCGGGGGCTAGATTCTAGTTGATATCCTTCTTCTTTTAGCTGCTGCATAACCTTCCAGATAGCAGTGCGTGATACTCCTAAATCTTGGCTTATGGCTTCCCCTGATATATAATCATTTGCCTGTTGCAATAACCGAAGAACATGCCCCTTCATATTAGTCGACCCTTTCCTCTTTATTATCTATATCAATTGATTTTCACATAAAGTTGCTACCATAATTGCTTTGATAGTATGCATTCGATTTTCTGCCTGATCAAAAACAACAGACTGACTGCCTTCAAAGACTTCTGTAGTAACTTCATTCTCTTTGACAGCAGGTAAGCAATGCATAAAAATAACATCTGGATTCCCTGTTGCTTCTATACTCATTTGATTCACTTGATAAGGACGTAATAATTCAATTCGCTCTGCTGCTTTGTCCTCTTCCCCCATTGAACACCAAACATCTGTATATATAATATCTGCACCTTTAAGGCCTTCTTGTACTTGATCTGTTACAAAAATCTGATTGGCTTGATTTTGATGATATGCTTGGCACTCCTGAATCCAATCTTGTGATGGCCATAATTCTTTAGGTGCAACAACAACAAAGTCTAGTCCCATCTTAGCGCACCCAATCATTAAGCTCCTTGCCATATTG
Organism: Candidatus Epulonipiscium sp.; assembly: GCA_012799415.1. Classification (GTDB taxonomy): domain Bacteria; phylum Bacillota; class Clostridia; order Lachnospirales; family JAAYNZ01; genus JAAZLH01. Next base: position 68,756 of record JAAZLH010000356.1, read on the forward strand.
TTACGTCCATCTCCCATGTAAACAAACCTTTTCCCTTGTAGTTCTCCTATATGCTCCAAAATTGTCATAAAATCTGCTAGCACTTGAGTGGGATGATAATCATCAGTTAATCCATTCCAAACAGGGACTTGGCTATATTCAGATAAAATCTCTACGGTTTTCTGAGAAAATCCTCTAAACAAAATCCCATCAAACATCCGTCCGAGTACACGGGCCGTATCTTCTATTGATTCCTTATTACCTAACTGAATATCATTCACGCCTAAATATTCTGGATGTCCTCCTTCATCTACAGCTGCAACTGTAAAGGCACATCTGGTTCTTGTAGATGGTTTTTCAAAAATTAAAGCAATATTCTTGGCTGTTAGTAGGTTTCCTTTCAAACCAGATTTTTTTTTCTTTTTCAAATCAATAGCTAGATCTAATAAATATTGTATTTCTTCTGTAGTAAAGTCTTTTAGAGTTAAAAATGATCTTCCTTTCAGCATAATTCCCCACCCTCACCTAAAATATGATCTTTTTCGATACAATTAATCATATTGTATCCCTTTTTTTCCTTTTTGACAAGCTAGAATAAGGACCTAAACAAACAAAAAAAGTGCAAAATGCACTTTGAAAGTAAATTAGAAAAGTTTGATCCTTTGCAAGCAAAGCAGACTTTTCTAGTTCATAAAAAAGCCCATATTTGTTTTTAAACAAATATGGGCTTTTTTTATATTGCAGAATCTTCTGGTGGGAATAAAGCTTCAAAATCAGCACCTGAAAGTTTCTCTTTTTCAATTAGCAGTTCTGCTGTTTGATCTAGAATTGTTCGGTTTTTTTCTAAAAGTGCCATCGCTTCTTGATACCCACCTTCAACGATACGGCGGATTTCTGTATCAATCAGAGATGCAACGTTTTCTCCGTAATTCCTAGTATGACCTAAATCTCGTCCTACAAACACTTCTTCTGCATCGTCTCCAAATTGAATAGGTCCTAGAACATCGCTCATACCATAACGAGTAACCATATTTCTTGCAATAGCCGTAGCCCTTTCAATATCATTAGAAGCACCTGTTGTTACATCATCAAAAACGAGCTTTTCTGCTGCTCGGCCTCCTAATAAAGCAATAATTTCTTGCTCCATTTGTTTTTTCGTCATATAAAGACGATCCTCTCCTGGTAAAGGCATAGTATAACCACCTGCCATACCTGTAGGGATAATAGAGATGCTATGAACAGGGTCTAGTTCTGATAAAATATGATGAAGAAGGGCATGACCCGCTTCATGATAAGCTGTAATTCTTTTTTCTCTATCAGAAATTACACGGCTTTTCTTTTCTGTACCAATTCCTACTTTAATAAATGCTCTTTGGATATCTTCCATGGAAATAACTTTTTTATTATCTCGAGCCGCAAAAATAGATGATTCATTTAATAGGTTTTCCAAATCTGCACCTGTAAAACCTGCAGTTGTTTGGGCAATCACTCTTAAATTTACATCTTCACCTAAAGGTTTACCTTTGGCATGGACTTGTAAAATCTCTTCTCTTCCTTTAACATCAGGACGCCCCACAACAACACGGCGGTCAAAACGCCCTGGACGTAAAAGAGCAGGGTCTAATATATCCATTCGGTTGGTAGCTGCTACTACAATAACTCCTTCATTTGCACCAAAACCATCCATCTCTACTAGCAATTGATTTAACGTTTGCTCACGTTCGTCATGGCCTCCGCCAAGACCAGCACCACGACGTCTACCTACAGCATCAATTTCATCAATAAAAATAATGCAAGGAGAGTTCTTTTTAGCTTGTTCAAATAAATCTCTTACTCTAGATGCCCCTACCCCGACAAACATTTCAACAAAATCGGAGCCAGATATACTAAAGAACGGTACACCAGCTTCTCCTGCTACTGCCTTTGCCAATAAGGTTTTACCTGTTCCAGGAGGCCCTACTAATAAAACTCCCTTTGGAATTCTAGCACCCACTTCCACAAATTTTCTGGGCTGTTTTAAAAATTCTACAATTTCTTTTAGCTCTTCTTTTTCTTCATCTAATCCTGCCACATTATTGAAAGTAACCTTTTTCTTATCATCTACTGTCATTTTAGCTCGGCTTTTTCCAAAAGACATCACTCGGTTACCACCACCGCCACCTTGTGCTTGCTGCATAAAAAACATCATGACAAATATCACAATAATCATTATGATGAATGATGGCAAAAGTTGTATTAGCCAACTAGGTCTTTGTAAATCTTTATTATCAATAGGAACTGTAGGATACTGTTCCCGCACTAATGTTTCAAAACCAAAAGTATTCGTAATAACAACTTCCAGTATTTCTCCATTATTTAGAGTTGCTCTGGCCCTCCCTGTAGGAGTTTCTAAGTTCGGATAAATTTCAATCTTTTTAACCTGATTTTCATCTAATTTCACTAAAAGATCTGTATAAATATAATTTTCATTGGGCTTTCGCAATGGATTGTTATTTGCAGAAAGCATAATTGCCAAAATTAAAAGCACAAATATTAAAAGGTACAAGCTAAAACCTTTGAAGTATTTCTTCAATACTCCTCCTCCTTCCATTTCATGTTCATTAAAATCATAACATTTTCTCATGCTAATTCATCAAGTAATCATAGCATGTTTTTTTAATAAAAGCAATATAGTTCTACAGATTATTCCTTTTCTGGCTTGACAACACCTACATAAGGTAAGTTTCGGTACCGTTGCTCATAGTCTAGTCCATACCCTAATACAAATTGATCTGGTATAACAAATCCTACATAAGCCACAGGTACATCGACTAATCGTTGCTCTGGTTTATCTAACAGAGTACATATTTCTATACTAGCTGGATTTCTTTCTTTTAGCATATTAATAAGATAATGTAGCGTTCTACCTGAGTCAATGATATCTTCAACGATTAAAACATGTTTTCCTTCAATAGGATCATCTAAATCCTTGACAATTTTAACAATACCACTACTTACTTGCTCATTACCATAGCTAGAAACTGCCATAAAGTCCATGGTTACAGGAATTGTAATTTCCTTTGCTAGATCCACCATAAACATAATACCACCTTTTAAAACACAGATTAAGCAAATCTCCTCACCCGCATAATCCTTTGATATTTGCGCTCCTATCTCTTTTACTCTACTTTGAATTTCTTCCTGACTAATTAATTGCTCTATTTTCATTATCTAAGGTCCTCCCATTAAGTCTTCTTCCAAAGTAATTTTTAGTATTCTCTTTGTTTCTGATGATACTGCATATTTTGTACTATATCGATAACCTACGATCCAAAGAATTTCATTTCCTTCAGCCAATAAAGGAATCCTACCCCGTTGATCTTGAGGAATCTTTTGATCAATAAAAAACTTCTTTAACTTTTTCATTCCTGATACATTAGAAAGAGCAATCAGATCCCCTGATTGCCGTGTGCGTAGCACAAGTTCATTTTTTATTTTATCATAGTCTAAATAATTCGTATAGCTGTTTTGGTCATTTCCGTCATTATGCTGTCTCTTTTCAATTATTTCAAGTTGAATCCATCTATTTATCTGTGAAACATATTCAATTCCAGGAATTTGTAATGGGTAATAATATCCCTGTTCTAGTAAAAAACCTTTTGAAAAAATCAAAAGGTCATATTGTTTTTTAACCTGCACACCATAGGGCAAGTGAATCTCTCTGCCTGATTGGCGACTGATCAGATCTCGTATTAACTCAATATGATCCTGTCCAATATTTTTATATTCTCCTGCAGCTTGAACTAGAACTTTGTAAAGAATTCGTCTTTGTAGAGCAATATCATAATTTTGAAGAATTCTTATATCTACTTCTAGTATCTTCTCTTCTGTCTCCCTTATACAATTAGAATAGATCTTATTTGTTTCTTTTTCCATATAGGCTTCTTGTTCTCCTAATAATTGAGCTGTTTGATATAAAGTTTTTATAATATTAGGGTTAAAATATTTTTGAATATAAGGAATCAATTCTAATCGAATTCGGTTTCTAGTATAAATAGGATCATCGTTTGTATGGTCTACACAAAAAATAAGTTGATGCTCTAAACAGTATGTCTCAACCTCTTCCCGAGTAAACCCTAATAGAGGACGTATTATATTATTGTATGCAGGTTTCATTCCTTGCAATCCTAAACTCCCAGAACCACGCATTAAACGCATAAGAAAAGTTTCACTTTGATCATTTTGATGATGTCCTAGAGCAATTTTATTGGCATTTCTTCTGCTAATTTCTTCATGAAATTTTTCATATCTCAATTGCCTACCTGTTTCTTCTTCTCCCTGTTTCCTCTTCTTTGCTTCTTCCCTCACATTAACATGATATATTTGAATAGGAATTTGTAAAGATCTCCCTACTTTTTCTACATATTTTGCATCCTCATCTGCCTCATTGCGAAGCCCATGATGAATATGTACCCCGTAAAGCTGCAAATTATACTCTTCCCGTACACTCCATAATAAATGAAGCAAACAAACAGAGTCAGCACCTCCAGATATTCCTACTACAATTCTATCTCCAGACTCTAGTATTTGATTTTCCTTTATAAATGTCATCATACGTTTCTTCATTATCATCCCTATTTTCTATTCTTTTCTCAACTCATCATAAATAAACACAATCATAGCGACTAAAATACTCTGTAGTAAGTACCTATACTGACTCGAACTGCAACTTCTTAACTAGAGAATTGTGTTTTATTTCTTAAAACCCAATGAATCACTTAGCTCTTTTAATTATATCTTTTTTTTAAAAAACAAGCAACCTCACGATAAGGAGGTTGCTACAATTACATCCACAATTGAATTATATAATAAATAAGCAATCCACTAGTACCAAATAGACACCAATTTAAAATTCGATCTCGATTATGTTTAGTGACTGGATTCGTTTTTTGAACGACTTGAGCTGTTTGGCTTCGAATATAGGTTTCAATAATTTTCTCCGCCTCTTTTACCATGTTTTTTCTTGATGTAGTAGTTTCAGTTTCTTTCACTATAAAAATAGCCTTCTCATATAGGGGAGAACATAAATTGTCTACAACAATTACTTTATTGTAAAAATGATGATTCATAAATAAACCTCCGTTTGATATTATGTACGGTCATAACTTTTCCATACTCTAGCTACCAACACAGTCATATCATCTTTAATTGCCCCTTGAGAATTTTCCTTTGCTTGGCGTAAAATTTCATCTGCCAAAACTTGAGGTTGGGAACCTTTGAAATTTTGTAACACCTCTTCGATCCATACTTCTTTATCTATTAACCCCTCTTTTGAATCTAGTACACCATCCGTAACCATAACAATCATATCTCCACTCTGTAGCCTCTTACGACTTACATCAATATCAACTTGTCTTAAAATTCCTACAGGTAGTGTCGTTGACTTCATAACTTCAATTTTATCTGCTCGTTTAATAAATGTAGATGCAGCACCAATCTTTATCAATTCACAGAGCCCACTATACATATCAATGACACAGATATCAAGAGTAGAAAATGATTCTTCATTAGATTTTAATACTAAAACAGAATTAATCATTTTTACCGCAATATCTTTCTCAAATCCTGATTCCATAAATTGTTCCAATAGCTCTATGGTAGCTGCACTTTCTTCATAAGCTGGCTCTCCTCCACCCATGCCGTCTGATAAAGCAAGTAAGGATTGTCCTCCTTTCAGTTCTAACACAGAATAGTTATCTCCAGATACGCTTTGGTTATCTTTTATCAATCGGGCCACGCCTGTTGTTACTTTATATTGATTTTCTTCTAAAAAACGTATTGTACAAAGAGTGGAAGCAGTGTCAGCAATGCAACACTCATGAATCGGTTTCATACGCTTTCCTAGGATCTTCTGAATGATAGGCAATATGTTATGAACACAAGCTCCGTTACTATAACAAGATTTGCACTGTATATAAACTTCATAACGGCCCTCTACATTTTCAAAGACTATGGTATCTTGTACTTTAATTTGTTGATTCTCAAGCTCTATCCGAATTTCCTCAGCCCAATGATCTTCAAATTTAACTTCTAGATCTAATTCTTTAGAAAGATGATCCATAATAGAAGATACACCATAGAGTTGCTCAGATACCAGCGCCCTATTCTCAATCATTCGATTATGCCAACTTAAGTTCAATTTATAAATTTCAAAAAAACGATTGGTTGTTGCAACAAATTCTCCCACTTTCACACAGCGATGTAAAAAATCATTAGGAATATCTTCTTTATTAATTTTCCCCTTCTTTTCCACTGCATTCAAAATACTAAAAGCAGTCTGATAAGTATAATAAAAGTCTCTTTCCCAGCAATGAGAACAAAGTCCACAATCGCTACAAACAGCTGAAGCAATTTCATCAAAAAGTTGGGAAACTTCTTTGTGTGTAAGTGTAGATCTCTGATGAGCTAATCTAGTGAAGGTATCTCCTAAAGTTTTAAAAGCTTTTGAAAAGTGGGTAAGTCTATCTTTGGTAATGATAGAAAGTCTTTGCATATAGATAGATTGCTCTAGTTCATTTTCTAATGTATTTTTACATAGCTTGTCCAACCAAATATCAGGTATTACCATAAAACTAGGGATAGCAAAAACCAAAGCTTTCATAAGCTGAAAATCTGCTGCCTCTCCTTGAAAGTAAAATAATAAAATTCCACTCCCAAGACTGAAACCTGCTGCTACACCAAGTCGTCCTAACTCTTTAAAAAGTCCACCAATCATTCCTGCTGCGCTAAATGTGCCAATTATCCAAGGCTCATAATAGCCGCCTAAGACAAACATGATGCCGATTAAAGTTCCCATAACAGCTCCGAGGGCTGGTCCGCCATAATAGGCCAGTATTAAAACAAATATAGTGCTAACCCAATCTGCTATTGATACCCCTAATACTGCTGTATGACCAATACCTGCAATAGCACTACTAAGCAAAATAGCTAAGCCTATCATTTGTTCTTGATTAAAATGACTTCTCGTCCTATATCCAGTTATAACATCTTCTCCCTTACCGTAAATTAAGGTAAAAGTAAAAACCAAAATACCTTCTAATATATTAAGAAGAAGATAATAGCGGAGAAATCCTTGTAAATATGTTAGACAAAGCCCTAAGCTAAAAATAACTAAGCCTCCAATGATCCCTTGTCCTACAAATGAAGGAGATTGGTTTCTCTTTTCTTGATGAGAAAAAAAGAACGATATCATTAAAATAGCTAAAATATACTTCACTCCATAAAGAGTATTCCCCATTGTGAGCAGACCTAATACAGTAGATATGAAAATAATAAACCGATGCCGGCTGTTTTTGGCGAAAGCCGCATAATAACCAATAACCATGGGATTCATCTCATAAAATAAAAATACTCTTCCTATGAAAAAACCAATCATAGAGAGTAGTAAGCCGTTCCAGCTAAAGATTCTTCCAATGCCTTTCTCTTGCTCTACATTTTTTCTATTTAGTACAAACGCTAAACGTGACATTTTTTAACTCCCTCCTGCATTTTTACCTTTTAATGGAATTATACAGAATAATTGTTAAATTTTTTGTCATTTCATCTTAGAAATCATGTAAAACATTTAGACATTTTTTTCTTTACAAAAAGAAAGTAAAAAACAAAATCGAGTAGGAGCTGAATAATTATTTTACTCAACTCCTACTCGATTAGATAGAATAGCGGAGGACGGAATTGAACCGCCGACACTACGGGTATGAACCGTATGCTCTAGCCATCTGAGCTACTCCGCCACAATAATAATATTTCCCTAGGGACTATATTCATAAATCCCTACCAAAATCCAAACCTACTAAATTATATATAAGTTTTTACTTTTTGTCAATAGGTTTATTCTATGGTTTTGTAACAAAGATAATTTCATCTGGCATAATAAGACCTAAGCGTTCTCTAGCTATCTTTTCAATATAGGCATCCGATTCATAGTAATCTTTTTCTTTAACTAATAAAACTTGTCTCTCTTTTTCAAAGTCAATTTGCTGCTCAATCATATGAATTTCTGCTTCTAAATCTTCATAAATATGATAGAGTTGATATAATTTTGTGGTGACTGCCCCTAAAAAAAGAACTAAAAAAAGAAGAAGCAATCTTTGCTGCACTCTATATGCTCTTTTTTTCTTGCGTTTTCTTTTTTTTGGATCTAGGGATGGCATTAAAACAAACCTCCTATTATTTTTTACTTCTTAGTTTTATATTTCACCTCTTACTTATTCTTATTCTCTATCTATTTATGAACTCCTTCTTTTTTTATCATTTCATTTCTTTTCTAGGACGAAGTTCCTAGATTAGATCTTTTTCAATTTTATATGAATGTTCTTTATACTTTGCTTAAGACGTCGCTTATGATGACGAGCCCTTTTTTTCATATTGGATTGTATCTTTATATATGGCTTTCGTAATATTTTATGGAGCCATCGTAAGGGCGAAAAAACAATTCTTATCATCCATCTTAAAAACCTTTTTACTATATTGATGATTTTTGTTGATATCTTCATCAGCCATGGACTAAATATTAAAAAATACAAAACACTACCGACCCCAACTCCTAGCAAAGCAAAACCACGTACTTCCCCATAGTTTTCATTAAATAAAATATAGAATACTGCCAACGCTACAACGACCCAATATAATAAATCCTCAAGATTGGTCATAAGATCAAAATGAGGAATGGCTTTTCTAAAGATCCTAAACCCATCGTATAAAAGACCTAAACAAGCCCCTGTAAGTACAGTTAATAAAAATAAATGCATCTGTTCTTGAATAGATATCATTCTCTACTCACCTCTACTTAAATAACTTACTAAGGAAAGAGCCTCCACTACGCCCGTATGTATGAGAATCACTGTACATGAGGCTATCTAAGTCCCCCTGCAACTCTAATTCTTGCTTTTCTAAGTCTAGGCGTTGTATATGTAGTTGCAGACCACGTAGCGTTAACATACCACGTTCTGTCTCTAAAATGACTGTTTCCTCATCAAAGGTAAGTACGTCTAATACCCCTGTAATACTTATTTTTTCTCGTTCACGTAAAAATAGTGTGTGTTCATAGCCTTGTACCTTTCTTTCATCCATCATACCTCAACCCCTATCTATTGTTTATTATAGTATATGAAGGGTTGTATATAAATATGAACTTCCTGATATTAATCAACATACCGATACATCTGCTCTGCTTCTTCTTTTTTTACATGCTCTTTGATTTGAAGAACTTCTACTTTGCTGATTTGATTGCCAAAGTGAATTTCTATTATATCTCCTTCTTTTACTCTAGTCCCTGCCTTCGCAGTCTGTCCATTAATAAATACTCTCCCAGCATCACATGCTTCACCAGCTATTGTTCTCCGTTTAATAATTCTAGCCACTTTTAAATATTTATCTATTCTCATAAAACCTCTCCCTCCAAGTCTATAGATATACATCTTACAAAAACTCCTGATTTATTAAAAAAATCTACACTTACAATAAGTGTAGATTTTCTCTTGTTACCTCATTAAATGGATGTGTGTAGTCCTTATTTGTTAACTGCATCTTTTAAAGCTTTTCCAGCTTTAAAACGTGGTGCTTTGGAAGCAGCAATTTGAATTGGCTCATTTGTTTGAGGGTTTCTACCTTCTCTAGCTGCTCTTTGTGTTACATCAAAAGTTCCAAATCCTACAAGTTGTACTCTTCCACCATTGGATAGTTCTTCTGTTACTGCTTCTTCAAATGCTTTTAATGCTTTCTCTGCATCCTTTTTACTAAGTTCTGCCTTTGTAGCAATTGCTGTAACTAATTCTGATTTGTTCATAAATAACTCCTCCTCTTCATTTGTCCTTACATTTAGGGCTCTATCTCTTTCTTTGATTGTTCCCAAAGAATATTCATATCTTGTAAGGTCATCTCTTCTAGAGATTTCCCTAAAGTAAGAGCCGTTTGTTCAACATATACAAATCTATTTATAAACTTTTCTATAGTATTTGTCAAGGTTATTTCTGGATTTATATTAAGAAATCTTGAAAAGTTAACAATAGAAAACAAGTAATCTCCTAATTCTTCCATTATTTCATCTTTTTCATTGGCTTTTAGTGCATCCTTAAGCTCTAGCCACTCTTCTTCTATCTTTCCCATGACCTCCTGAATTTCATCAAAGTCAAATCCAACATGAGCTGCCTTCTGTTGTACTTTATAGGCACGAAGCAAAGCTGGCAAAGATGTAGGGACATTTTTTAGAATTTCACTTTGTTGTATATATCCTTTTTCCTGCTTTTTAATACTTTCCCAATGATGTTTGACTTCTTGGGGAGTCTCAGCATGAATGTCTCCAAAAATATGAGGATGTCGTCGAATAAGTTTTTGGCCTAAGGTGGTCATAACATCATCAATAGTAAAATTGTTTTCCTCAGATGCAATATCTGCATGGAAAATAACATGAAGGAAAAGATCTCCTAACTCCTCACATAAATTTTCCATATCATGATTTTGAATCGCTTCTACAACCTCATAACTTTCTTCTATTAAGGGACTAATGAGACTTTGATGTGTTTGCACCTTATCCCAAGGACATCCATCTTTAGACCGAAGTTTTTTTACAATTTCTTTTAAATCCTCAAAAGTATATCTTTCTGCCAAAAACTCACCACCAGTATGAATTAAATACTTTCTTCATGCATTATAACATACATGAAGAAAAAGGAATATAGGTATTATGACTTGAAATTACATTATTTTCTATTCACTTTTTACAAAAAAACCCCTTTTTTATATCCTTAAAGTACAAATTAAACATCTTTTTAAGTACGTAACGTACAAAGAGCCTATTTTTAATATATAATAAAATGTAGATAGCTAGGCTATCTACATTTTATTGTTCCATTTGTTTTCCTAAAAATCCAGCTGCAGATTGCGCCAATTTGCTTTCGACTTCTCCCATTTCTACTTGATTATCTTTGGTTAAAAAAATAACTGCACCAATGGCATCTCCTTCTGATATGATAGGCGTAATTACACTGGCTCTATAGTCCTGATTACCTTCCTCCTCTAATATTTGTATAAAGCCCTCTTCATCTTGCCGAGCAATAACAGTCATTCTCTTTTGGATCAACTCTTCTAAATCAGCACTAATTCGCTTTTCTAGAAAATCTTTTTTCGCACCACCTGATACTGCAATAACATGATCCTTATCTGAAATACAAGTAATATGCCCAGCTGTTTGAGCCAATGCCTCTGCATATTCTTTTGCAAAAGCACCTAATTCTCCGATGGGGGAGTATTTCTTTAAAATCACTTCTCCATCACGATCTGTAAAAATCTCTAAAGGATCACCTTCTCTAATTCGCAGTGTTCTTCTTATTTCTTTTGGTATAACAACCCTTCCTAAATCATCAATTCTTCGTACAATTCCTGTTGCTTTCAACAAAACTCCTCCTTCTGTGGATTGCTATCTTCTGTCTCTACTAGTATGATGCTTTTTTGGCTATTTTATGCATTTGTTTTTCCTAAATAAGAAAAGTACAAAAAATCAACTTTTTCAAAGGAACTAAGAAAGTCTGCTCCCTTGTAAGCAAGAGCAACTTTTCTAGTTCAAGATAAATCAAGGGAGAAAATGATTTTATTTTCTCCCTTCTCCTTCATCATGAATGCTAATTTCTTTCCATCTTTTTTCATCAATTTCAATATCAGCTCGCTGTTTCCACTCTTCATATTGTTGTTGAAAGACTTCAGCTTTTCTAAGTTCTATATAATATTCTCTTAACTTTTCCTTATCTTCTTCTAACTCTTTTTCTGATAGCTTTACTTCTTCCTTATCTTGATTAAAATTTTGATAAAACTCCTCAAATTCTTTTTCATCTACAGTAAACCCTTTTGTCACTTCTCTAAAAACTCGTTCTGACAAAATACTTTCTTCAATCATCATAGCTAAATCTTTATTTGTCAAACCAAATTTTTGTACCTGCTCTTCATCTATATTTTCTAAAATTTGATTAGCCTGTATATTTATTTTTTCTCGTTCTTCAGTAGTTAACTTTAAGCCCATCTCAGATGCTTTATTTTTTAATATTTTTAACCAAATGATAGAATCCATGGTTCGCTCTTTCGCTACTTCTTCAGCCGTTTTCCCTTCAAAATCAGTTTCCCAAATATCGATTCCACCTTGCTGCTCAAAATCCGCCTTTGCTTGAGCAAGATAAAATTTAATTTCTCCCAATCTAACTGTTTCTTTATTAACTTTCATAATTGGTTGATTTTTTTTTGCATTACACCCAACCACCAGCAATGAGCAAATAAGCAGTAAGAAAATCATGAATAAAATTTGAATGTATTTTTTATTCCTCACCAAAATCGCTCCTTTTAAGTAGAGATAATATCTATAATTATAAAGGAGTCTTACGTCAACTTCAAATGATTTAACCCTTGTAACACATTTTTAATTTGTCTGATAACTTCTGTCTGTTGGGCTTTGAACATTTTATAAGTGAAATAAGGCTCAGGAGCTGCTGTAAATAAAAGCTGATTTCGATGAAGTCGAATTACTTCAGGAATTTTAGTAGGATCCACAGGAGCATTTTTTGTATAGGTAAAAATAATTTTTTCATTTTTCTGTACAATAGATGAAATCCCTAATTCATGGGCCTCTGCTTTTATTAAAGCAATATCTAATAAATTCCCTACACTGCTTGGAATATCTCCATAACGGTCCTCTAACTCTTCTTGTATATCATAAAAATCCTCTTGGTTTTGAATAGCAGCCATTTTTTTATACATTTCTAGTTTTTGCAATTCATTTTGAATATATTCCTCGGAAATATACGCATTTACATCTAAATCTACAGATGTTTCAAACTGAGGCATACGAGTTCCATCATCCTGTAGATCTCCAATGGCCTCTTGTAGTAATTTACAATACATATCGTAGCCTATAGCTTCCATATGTCCGTGTTGCTCTGCGCCTAGCAAATTACCTGCACCACGTATTTCCAAATCTCTCATAGCGATTTTAAAACCAGATCCAAACTCTGTAAATTCTTTAATGGCCTGTAAACGTTTTTCAGCATTCTCTTGTAATACTTTGTCCTTTTGATACATCAAATATGCATAGGCTAGCCTATTAGATCGACCAACTCGGCCACGTAACTGATAAAGCTGAGATAAGCCCATATGATCTGCATCTTGAATAATAATAGTATTTACATTAGATATATCAAGCCCTGTCTCAATAATGGTGGTGCAAACTAAAACATCAATTTCGCCCTCAATAAAGTCTAGCATTATATCTTCTAATTCTCGTTCAGCCATTTGACCATGAGCATAAGCCACTGTAGCATTGGGTAGTAATTCTTGTAATTCAAAAGTAATTTTTTCAATATTTTTTACTCTATTGTGCAAGTAATAAACTTGTCCTCCCCGATTTAATTCCCGTTCAATAGCATCTTTAATAAAATCTAAACGGTACTCCATCACATAGGTCTGTACAGGGTGTCTTTCTTGGGGTGGCTCTTCTAATATACTCATATCTCTAATTCCAATTAGACTCATATGTAGTGTTCTTGGAATTGGAGTGGCTGTCAAGGTAAGTACGTCCACATTCTGTTTTATCTGCTTCATCTTTTCTTTATGTGCTACACCAAAGCGTTGCTCTTCATCTACAATTAAAAGCCCTAAATCCTTAAACTTTACGTCTTTAGAGAGAAGCCGGTGAGTAGCAATAACAATATCTGCAGTTCCTTTTCTTAGATTCTCAAGACTTTGTTTTTGCTGAGACGTTGTTCTAAATCTAGACAAAAGTTCAATCTTAATGGGAAAATCTTTCATCCTTTGTATAAAAGTGTTGTAATGTTGCTGAGCTAAAATAGTGGTAGGTACCAAATAGGCTACTTGCTTTCCATCTTGAACCGCTTTAAAAGCTGCACGAATAGCTACTTCTGTCTTTCCGTATCCCACATCTCCACACAAGAGACGATCCATAACCTTACTACTCTCCATATCCTTCTTCGTTTCTTCTATGGCTACCAATTGATCATCTGTTTCCTCATAGGGGAATAGTTCTTCAAATTCTTTTTGCCATACTGTATCTTCTGAAAAAGAGTATCCTACTGCTTGTTGGCGTTTTGCATAAAGTTCTACTAGATCCTTTGCTAAATCAGCCACTGCTTTCTTGGCTCTTGATTTGGTTTTTAGCCAATCTGTCCCTCCAAGTTTATGGATCTTAGGTACCTTGCCTTCTGATCCAATATACTTTTGTACCATATCCAATTGGTGGGCAGGAACATATAAATTCCCTCCATCAGCATAACGAATTTTCAGATAATCTTTACCAATACCATCGATAAGCATATTTTCGATGCCTTGGTAAACCCCAATCCCATGATTTTCATGAGCTACATAATCCCCTACCTTAAGGTCTGTAAAACTTTGAATAGCTTTTCCTTTATCCTTAAATCGAGGCCGTCTTTTTTTACGGCGTTCTCCAAAAACATCTGTTTCCGAAAGAACAACAAAGCGAAGATCCGTATATTCAAATCCTTTATTTAAACGGCCAATGGTCACAATAATTTCTTTAGGTAAAACAGGTTGGGTCATATCTTTGCGAAAAAATGCAGGTAACTGGTGTTCTTGCAACGATTCAACCAAGCGTTCTCCTCGGCTTTGAGAACTAACTAAAATAATAATACGATAGCGATTGCGAACCCACTGGGCTAAATCTTTAGCCAATACATCTACTTTTTGATGGAAAGGCTGTATGGATTTTACACCGATATGAATTGTTTCTTTAACGGAGAATGACTGGACTGGTTGCAACAGGGTCGACAAAATCACCTGAGGATGAAAGCTCCATAGGTGTACTAGGTCATCATAACGATATATTTCTTCTAATTGAGAGGGAACCACTTTCCCCTTCTCTAACCGATTTTTGATACTCTCTTCAAATTCTTCTAGAAGACGTTCACATTTTTCTTCTATGCGTAATGGTTCATCTAAAAATATAAGAGCATGTCTTCCTATATATTCGAAAATATTGGATGTATTCTTCCCATCTTCATCAGATACTAAAAACTGCTCTTTAGCGGGAAACACTTGAATTTGATCTATTTTTCCAGCAGATCGTTGGGTCTCGGGATTCATAATCCGAATAGAATCCACTTCATCATCCCATAATTCCAGTCGATACGCATCTTCTCCAGTCATAGGGAACAGATCAATAATTCCACCTCGAACGGCAAATTGCCCTCTGTCTTCTACTTGTTCTACTCGTTCATATCCCATTTCTATAAACTGGATAAGTACTTCATCCATATTCCACTTATGACCAACAGCCACTTGAAAAATCCATTTCCTCATAACAGTAGGAGGAATGAGTTTATCCAATAAACCTTCAATAGATACGATAACAATAGACGTTTGCTTAGAAAGTAGTTTTTCTAAAATAATCAATCTTTGCCGTACGATATCATGACTGTGAACATCTGCATGATAAAATAAAAGGTCTTTGGCAGGATACATGACAATATCTTCGTCCATAAAAAATGAAAGATCTTCATAGATTTCACGGCACCTAAGTTCTGTATAAGTAATAATGATCGCAGGCCGCTTTTGCTTTTGAACCATCCCGTAAATCCAATGAGTTTTCTGGGACTCTAAAACTCCACTACACCAGATTGGCGTTTTATTTTTAACAATCATTCCATTGCTTTCTTGAAAAGCGGGTAATTCATATAAGGGTTGTAAAAAACTATTCAACGCTAGGCCCCTTTCTTTTCTGGTTATAAACATTCATTGCCTGATGTAAGCCATCTTTTATGATTTCTTCAATTGCTTCACTGGCTAAAGTAATCGTAGGCGAAACGATTTCTAATTCTTGTTTAGAAAAACGTTGTAAAACATAATCTGCTAAATCCCACCTGGGTGGTTTTTCTCCAATTCCTACTCGAACCCGTGGAAAATCTTGAGTACCTAAATGTGCAATAATGTCTTTCATTCCATTATGCCCACCAGCGCTTCCTTTTCCACGTATCCGCAAATCACCTAGGTCTAAGCTAATATCATCGTAAACTACAATAACTCGCTCTGGCAAAATTTTATACCACTGAGCCACTTCTTGTACACATCGTCCACTTAAATTCATATAGGTTTGAGGTTGAACTAAAACTACCTTCTTGCCATGAATCTTTCCTTCCCCAATTAACCCTTTATGTTTTCCCTTGTTAATCTCTATATTTTGCCGTGAAGCTAAATATTCTACTACTTCAAATCCTATATTATGACGGGTTCCTTCATATTTAAGTCCCGGATTTCCTAAACCAACAACGGCATACATGTCCACCCCATCCTTTCTTGCGTACCAATTGGCATAGCCCTAGTGTGATCACTAGGGCTTATAGTCACTCTATATATAATATGCCTTCCTAAACTCATTCTATTCAAACAGAGAAGAAACCGGTTGATCTGTATGAATTCTTCTAATTGCATCTGCAAAAAGTGGTGCTACAGAAATCATTTTAATCTTAGAAATTTGTTTTTCAGGTGCAAGATCAATGGTATTTAAAACCACAAGCTCTGAAATGACTGAATCCTGAATACGAGAGATCGCTGGTCCCGATAAAACAGGATGAGTACAGCAAGCAAGTACTTCTGTGGCACCATGATCTTTCAATGCTTGTGCAGCATTGCAGATGGTTCCTGCTGTATCAATCATATCGTCTACTAAAATAACTTTTTTACCTTCAACACTTCCAATGATATTCATGACTTCTGAAACATTGGCTTTGGGTCTTCTTTTATCAATAATTGCTAAGGGTATCTCTAATTTTCCTGCAAAAGCCCTTGTTCTCCCTACACTTCCTAAGTCTGGTGATACAGCAATTACATTGCCATTTTTAATATCTTCCTCTAGCTTATCATGATAATACTTTGTTAGCAAAGGAAGTCCCACAAGATGATCTACAGGGATATCGAAAAATCCTTGTATTTGGGCACAATGTAAATCCATCGTTAGGGCTCGGTCTGCACCTGCCGTTTGTAGTAAATCTGCCACTAATTTTGCGCTAATTGGATCTCTTGCTCTGGCTTTACGGTCTTGCCTAGCATAGCCGTAGTACGGAACAACCGCCGTAATTCTTCCTGCTGATGCTCTTCTCATAGCATCAATCATAATCAATAGTTCCATTAGGTGATCATTTCCAGGTTGAGAAGTAGGCTGAATAATATAAACATCTACTCCACGCACCGTTTCATTAATCTTGACAGATATCTCCCCATCACTAAATCGTCCAACATTTGAATTTCCCATGGGTAATCCCAAATCATCTGCTATCGCTTTAGCAAGAGATGGATGGGCGTTACAGGTAAAAATTTTTATACCACTTATACCATTGTTCATGCGAGAAAGGCCTCCTTAATGTTTTTCATCCTGCATACCTGTGTCATTATAACATATTTTCTGTCGAACCACAAAGGATTTACTCTTTCTTTTCTTTTTTTTGACGCCAATGTTCTATATTCTCTTGTTTGGCTCTAGCAATGCCTAAAGCCCCTGATGGAACTTCTTTTGTAATAGTAGAGCCAGCAGCAATAAACCCTCCCTGTTTAACTGTCACTGGTGCCACTAAATTGGTATTGCAACCAATAAAAGCGTCATCCTCTATGGTTGTACGATATTTATGCTCTCCATTATAATTTACAGTAATCGTGCCACATCCAAAATTTACATGCTGCCCAACATCTGCATCCCCTACATAAGTTAAATGAGCGGCTGAAGTATAATCTCCAATGGTTGAGTTTTTGATTTCCACAAAATCACCTATTTTTACATGAGATCCTATTTTAGAATTGGGGCGTATATAGGCAAAAGGTCCTATCATACTTGATGTTCCCACTTTACTCTCTAACATGACACTATACTCGATACGTGTCTCATTACCGATATGGCTATCTTGAATACGCACATTCGGTCCTACTTGACACTTTTCACCTATCGTTGTTCTTCCTTGCAAATAAGTTCCAGGATAAACAATTGTTCCACTGCCAATTTCTACATCTACATCTATATAAACTTGATTAGGATCTAAAATAAATACACCTTGTCTCATATGTTTCTCATGAATACGTGTTCGAAAAATTTGACTTACCCTCGCTAATGTTATTGGTGAATCTATTAATAAAAGATCTTCTTTTTGATCCCATATAATTTCTTGGATCTCTTCCTTAGAAACCTGTTTTTGTATAGTAGCAAAAATTGTTTCGCCTGTATTGGAGGATGTCTCAAAAAGAGTCATCATTTCATTTGTCTGAGCTTTTGGATTGATATAATATAAACCAACCCCACACCCTAAAGAGCAGTAAGTAATTTTTTTGTTACTCTTTTCATTAGCATCTTTCATATGTTTAAATAACTCACTAGTAATTAACGGTGCATTCCCTGGCAAAACCCACAGGCCTTCTTGCGAATCTCGAAGAAAGGATCGTATATCTCCTTGATCTTGACCTATTTTATAATGCTTTGTAATACCTGCTTTTCCTAAAGTATGTTCAATACAATTCACAACTTGCATCCTGCCCATAGGATAAAACGCTGCCTGCTCCGTCCATAATATTGCTTTCAATCGATCCACTCCTTACTAAGAAGTATAATTAACATGATTGGCCATCCACTGAATTCTAGGAAAATATTTTAGAAACACTTTTCCTATAATATCTTCTTCTTTTACAAAAGAGGTGTTCCAATCCCTAGAATCTTTCGAGTAGTTCCTATTGTCCCCTAACATAAAATAAGAACCTTGGGGTATTTCATAAGGCCCAAAGGTACCGCGCATAGGCTCATTTAAATAGGGTTCTGATAAAATCAACTCGGAATCATTGATAAAAACCTTGCCATCATAAATTGCTACCGTTTCTCCTGGCAATCCAATAATACGTTTTACATATAAAACTTCAGGTTCATCTGGAAATGGAAAAACTACAATATCTCCCCTTTGAGGCGACTTTTTAAAATAGGACCAGCGATTTGCCATGATACGATCTTTGGGCCTAATAGCCGGCTCCATGGAGCCTGTTGGCACTGTAGCATTGACAATAACATAGTTATTCACAACAAAAGCGATTAAAAACGCTACAACAATGGTTTGGATCCAGCTAAAAATTTCCTTTCTGAGCCAATTGGGATCTTTAAATTGCTCATCTTTTTCTTGTTCTTCTTCTATTTTTGTTTCTTCGCTCATCTTCACTTTGCCTCACTTCCTGCTATGTTAGTCAAGGATCCTAAAACTTCAGTTTACTTCACAAACTATTATATAGATTGTGAATATGTTTTTCAATACATTTGTTTTATGTAAGCACTGGCACACAACGAACTCATGATAAAGGCACTTCATTTTAGAAGTGCCTTTATCATGAGTTTTATACATCTAGGTCTTCAAAATCTTCTACTTCCTCTAGGTCCGCAGCGATTTCACTATGCACATCTTCCTCTGCTACAAGAACCAATTCATATTTTTCTAGGACCCCTTGTTGAATTTTTTCCCTAGTACGTGAATTAATTGGATGGGCAATATCCCTATACTCCCCATCTAATGTCTTTCTACTAGGCATTGCAATAAATAACCCCTTTTCTCCTTCAATCACTTTGATATCATGAACAACAAATTCATTATCAAAAGTAACTGACACCACAGCCTTCATTTTGCCTTCTTTATTCACCTTACGCACTCGTACATCTGTAATTTCCATCTGCTAAACCCCTTTCTGTAACATGTTGCGGCCTAATGAGAGATATCCCCCCCTAGATCCTTTTGCTCTATACTAAGAAAAGTTTCCTTTTCTAGCATACATTGGGTCAATAGATATGAATTTTTCAGTATAATCTGTATAGTTGAAATAATTATATAGCACTTTTATCCAAATAGCAAGGGTTTTTTTTAGATTACTAGCCCTTTTTTTACAATTATAGGATTTCAAGCGAGATATCATTCGTATAGGTATACATATCCAAGCTCGAAAATACGTCAATTGACAAGCAAGTGCATATTATCGAGGGAGGTTCGGCTTTTGTCACTATGCTTTTTCCTTAAAAAGGAAGAAACATACAGCCTAAACCCAAGACGATGAATATGCATCTTGCTAAATTCTGGTTTTCAGCGTGTATATCAATAATGATTTACACATTAGGTGAAATATAAATTTGCCCAGCTTCCTCATCAACTCCTTCTAAAACTAGAAGGGTATGATAATGATCGATAAGCTTTTTTTGTGGTTCTGCTGTTGCCATCAATACCCCCGCCCCAATAACCTCACACTCAAATTCTTTCATTAAATCCTGAATTCCTTTTGCTGTTCCTCCAGCCTTCATAAAGTCATCGATAAAAAGTACTTTTGCTCCCTTTTCTAAAGAACGCTTAGCCAAAGACATGGTTTGAATTCGTTTGGTGGATCCCGTAATATAATTCATGTGTATGGCCGTCCCCTCTGTCAAACGAGATGATTTACGAACAACAACCATAGGCTTTTTTAAGACCTGTGCGACCATGAAGGCCACAGGAATTCCTTTTGTTTCTATGGTGACTACATAATCAATCGGCTCTTGGTGAAAAGGCATAGCCATAATCTTCCCAATCTGATACGCAATTTCTGGATCATAAAGAAGGTCATTTGTATATATATACCCTCCTGGAATAATACGATCTTTTTGATTAATTCTTTTACACAAATCCTTAGCAAAAATTTGTATGTTTTCTGTTGAAACCCAAGGATGATAAAATACTCCTCCTGCAGCACCTGATATTGTTTCTACTTTTCCTAGTTGAAACCTTGAAAAAATATTCCGAACTGCATCTACATCCTCGCTAAGAGTAGACTTTGCACAACCAAATAATTCACCAAAATAATTTAATGTAAAAACTTTCTTTGGGTTTTCAGTTAATATATGAATCATTGCACCAATTCGCTCATTTTTATGAATTTTACTCATATTTCCGCTCCTCTCACAGCTATTTCATCTCTATTATACAATACCTATCCGAATATTATAAGTATTACTTAAAAAAACATTCGTTTTTTTAAAAGTGTTTGTGTTTTATTTACTTGCTTTTTGGTCTATAATAAGTTTAAAATAAGTAAGTCATAGTTCAAACTCATCCGCATTATATGCATATTTAAAAATTACGTTCATATACTAAAAATGGTAAAGAATAGAGGTGCCTTATGAATTATATTAACTTTAAAAATACAAATCAAGGAATACATTTTATTGGAATTGGAGGCATTAGTATGAGTGGGCTTGCTGAGATCTTATTTCAGCAAGGATTTCGTGTTTCTGGCTCCGACCTAAAATCTTCTTCTACAACAAATCACCTTCAACAATTGGGAGTACCCATTTTCATTGGTCATCGTCCTTCAAATATTCCTATAGACACGAACCTTATTGTTTATACTGCAGCAATTAAAGAAGATAATGAGGAATTGGTAGAAGCCCGTGAGCAACAAATTCCCACTATTGATCGCGCTCAATTGCTAGGCGAAATGATGAGAAACTATAAATACCCCATTGCCGTCTCTGGTACCCATGGGAAAACAACAACAACGTCTATGCTAGCACATATTTTCCTTCATGGAAAAAAAGATCCAACCATTACTGTCGGTGGACTTTTAGATGCTATCGAAGGTAACCTGCATATCGGCCAATCAGACTTTTTTATTACAGAAGCCTGCGAATATTATGATAGTTTTTTAAAATTCTATCCTTTTATTGGAGTTATTTTAAATATTGATGCTGATCATTTAGATTATTTTAAAGATCTTCATCAAATTCGTCAATCCTTCAGAAACTTTGCAAAAAAAATTCCCTCCAATGGTAGCCTTATTATTAACGAAAATATTGAAAATCTAGAGGAGATTACGGAAGGCTTATCCTGTTCTATTATTACCTTTGGATTGGATACAACAAAATCTACTTGGTATGCTGAAAATATTAGTTATAATGAAAAAGCATGTGGATCCTTTGATCTCTTTTATCAACAGAAAAAAATGGGAACTGTTCAATTACAAGTACCAGGTCTCCATAATATCTTTAATGCCCTTAGTGCCTGTGCAGCGGCCTATGCTTTAGGACTTTCCATCGAAACCATTATTGAAGGATTAGGTGGATATTACGGAACCCATAAACGCTTTGAGTACAAAGGAAATTTAAAAGGGATTACTATTATTGATGATTATGCTCATCACCCAACAGAAATAAAAGCAACTTTAGATGTGGCTAAAAAACACCCTCATAATACCCTTTGGTGCGTGTTCCAACCCCATACCTACACTCGAACGAAAGCCTTTTTAAAGGAATTTGCCCTTGCTTTAGAGAAGGCAGATAAAGTCGTGTTAACAGATATTTTTGCCTCCCGTGAAAAAAATCCTGGCGATATTCATTCTAAAGATCTGTACAATGAGCTACAAAAGAATGGCAAAGAAGTTTATTATTTTCCGACTTTCGAAGAAATTGAATGCTTTTTATTAGAAAAATGTATCCCCGGCGATCTGTTGATAACCATGGGTGCAGGAGATGTATCTATTATTGGAGAAGAACTCCTTGGTAATGAGTTATCCACATTATCCACAGAGTTGTCAACAATTTGACCTCAATCAATATGTGAATAACAGCTTTACATAATAAAGTTTTTATTCTCCGTTTATTTCGCTTTATATCCCTTTTTCCTTAGAGAACAAGGGATATTTTTTAAATTCATAATATTGTACACTAAGTTATCCACATTATCCACAAAGTTATTAACATCGACAATGTGAGTTATTTATCTCTTTTTTTACTTATTTTGACAAAATAACTCTTTCCTTACTTTGCCCTTATCCATCAGCAATCCTCTACAGAGTCTTACAATCCTTAGCTTTTTAGACAACAAAATTTTTATTATTTTCTAAACCTTTCACATATTTTGTCATATGACTTTTTCTTTTTGCTCATGTGTCAATAGAAGGGAAAATAGTTATCCACAACTAACTTCTTTCGTTCACAGATTAAATTTTCAACTCCTGTATCTATAATATAACATCTTTATATGCTATAATAGAAAAAACAGCATCTAAATTGAAGGAGGTGGAATGATGCTGCTACAGTTTAGTTATCCACAAGCCCCCCTAATAGTTCCCTTATCAATTACTTTTATAGAGGAATATATGCCAAAAGCCAATGGGACATTCGTGAAGGTTTATCTATACGGATTGTCCTATTGTTATCAAAACGAAAAAGATTTTTCTCTTCCACTGATTGCCCAAACCTTAGATATTCTAGAGTCAGATGTAATCAAAGCTTTTGAATACTGGGAACAAACTGGCTTAATCAAAAAAAACGAACAAGAAAATGGAGATTTTCATATTGAATATATAACTCCCACCATTAAAAAACCTGAACCAACGACTATAATGGCAGAAAAACCAGTGCCAAATTCCCTGCCACAGCCATTACAAGTAAAACCTCAATATAGTCCTAAGGAAGTTTCTATTTATCGTAAAAACCCTGAGATTGATCAGCTATTTAAAATTGCAGAGCGATATTTAGGCCGTATGCTAACTCATCAAGATTTAAGTACTTTGTATAGTTTATATGATTGGCTACGTTTACCCGTAGAGGTTATTGAAGTTCTACTAGAACATTGTATATCCAATAACCATCGAAGTATGCGATATATTGAAAAAGTTGCCATCAACTGGAGAGAAGAAGGTATTAATACAGTAGATAAAGCAAAGGCTAAAGCATACATATTTAATACGGAGTATAGAGAAATAATGAAAGCTTTTGGATTAAGCCAAAGAGATCCTGCTCCCACTGAAATTACCTATATGAAAAAATGGTTAGATGAATACCAGCTCTCTTTGCCTATCATCTTAGAGGCCTGCAAAAGGACTATTGAAAATACAGGGAAACCAACTTTTGCTTATACAGACTCAATCTTAACCCATTGGCATAAAAACAATGCAAAAAGCCTTGAAGATATCCAAGAGTTAGATGAAGCATATCAACAAAAGAAAAACTTACAAAATCCCAATCGTTTTGACAAAGATAATAAAGCTGAACATTACAACCGACCTAGCCGTTTTGTAAACTTTCAACAACAAACTTGGGATTTTAAAGAACTAGAACGTCTAGAACAAGAACATATTGATCAACAATTATCTGAAGGGAGGTAAAATTGATGAGCATTGGTACTACTCAATTCAAACAATTATTACGAGAGTATGATCGTAAACGTACAGCTGCTCAATATGAACTCCATCAAAAACAAGAAGAAGTTTATCGTAAAATACCCGAAATCGCTAAAATCGATCAGCAATTGGCTACTATAGGAATCGAAATATCAAAATCCATCTTAGTTTCACCCCAAGAAATAGATAAACTGGTTCAACAATTAGAGCAAAAAAACTTAGATTTAACGATTCGGAAGGCAGAACTCCTCCATATTCATGGGTATCCCAAAGATTATTTAAAATTACATTTTGAATGTACTTTATGTAAAGATACTGGATATATCGAATCTGTCCCTTGTTCCTGCTTAAAACAAAATATGGTGAATCTGGCCTATGAGCAATCGAATCTTAGAGATATCCTTAAAATCGAAAACTTTGATTACTTTGACTTTAACTTTTATTCGGACCAAGTGGATCCAGAAACTAAAATGTCCCCCCGCGAAAATATGAAAAGGGTCTATAATATATGTATACGCTTTGTTACACAATTTGATGATAACTTCTCTAATCTCATTTTTTATGGGAACCCAGGACTTGGTAAAACATTTTTATGTAACTGCATTGCTAAAGACTTATTAGATCAAGGTAAAACCGTACTTTATTTAACTGCCTTTCAGTTATTTAAAATCTTTGAAGTTCATCGATTTCGTCCAGAGGAACATACAGAAGAAGAACAATCTTATTTAAATATGATCTTTGATGTAGATCTTTTAATTATTGATGATCTTGGTACGGAATTTAGTACTGCCCTCACTGGTGCAGAATTATTCAACTGCTTAAATTCCCGCTTATTAGATAAAAGATCCACTATTATTTCCACTAATCTATCTCCAAATGATTGGCAAAATCAGTACTCAACTCGTATTGTTTCTAGGGTATTTGGTCATTATCAAGCATTAAAATTTTTTGGTGAAGATATTCGCCTTAAGAAAAAATACAGATAAAAAAACCTGTAAGGAACCTAAAATTCCTTACAGGTTTTTTTATTATATACTGCTAACGATAGGCTCCACTTGGTGACTTTCTGTTGAACGGTAAGCAGCAATGGCTACTTCCATAGCACGTGTTCCATCAATTCCGGTTACCTTCGGTTCATCTCCCGTTTGAACAACACGAACAAATTCTTTTACTAATCCATCATCTGCACTGCTACCCCATCCTATCTCATGGATTTCATTGGTAGAAGCATCTACTAACTTCTGTGTTTGTTTAAAAGCATCTACTTCTAATACCCCTTTTGTTCCTACAATCCTCATATATATATCTGGCCAAATAGGATAGTTTTTATGATGCGCCCAGCTACAGTCAATAGTTCCAAACACACCATTTTCAAATTCTACAGTTACAATACCACAGTCATCGATTCCCTTATTATGAATTAATTCTCCACTTTCACAATATACTGTCGTATATTCACTACCTGTAAACCATCTCATTAAGTCAGCCAAGTGGACTGTATGGTCCATAACTGCTCCTCCACCGGCTAATTCCTTAGATATAAACCATCCAGAAGGTATTTTACCATGGTTAATTCCTGTTATGCTAATAATATCTCCTATTTCTCCTCTATCTACAGCTGCTTTTGCTTCTAGAATCGATGTATCAAATCGCATAGGAAAAGCTGTCATAATTTGCACATTATTTTCTTTAGCTGCCTCGATCATAGCCCTTGCATCTTCTTCGTTGGTCGCAAAAGGTTTTTCCACTAATATATGCTTACCTGCTTTAGCTGCTGCTACAGCCATTTTTTTATGAAGCACATTGGAAGTACAAATGATTACCCCATCCATTTCTTCCTTTAAAAATTCCTGATAATCGGAATAATATTTAGTTTTTAATTTAGAAGCCATTTCTGTTCCTCTAAATGTTTGATCATCCCATATTCCTACTAACTCTACATTGGGAAGCTTTAATAATCCTATCGCATAAGAAAAAGCATGCATATGCTCAAAGCTTAATATACCAATTTTTACTTTTTTCATTTTTATTCCCTCCTTATAGTTGAACAGACTTTCCTGTTTTAGATGATTCAATAGCAGCCAAGGCTACTTTTAGAGCCTTTAAAGCTTGACTACCAGTGATTGTCGGAGGGCGATCTTCGATGACAGCATTAATAAATTCTTGTAACTCTTGGGTATAAGGTTCATCGCTAGGCTTCAATGGATTTTCTATAGTAGATACAAAATGTCCGTCATTAATTTGTTTTTTTATAGAAGAACTTTCAATACTATCATATTCTATCTGTCCAGATGTACCAACGATTTCAAAGCTAGATCCAAATCGAGCTCCTGTTGGATAAGCCCAACTTCCTTCTACATGGGCTACAAGACCATTTTTCAGGCGTAAAGTAACTAAACAATGATCCTGTCCCTTTATTCTACCATTCAAACTTTTTGCAAAGACACGTTCCACATCTCCAAAATGATGAATAATCCAATCAAAGTCATGAATTACCAAATCTAATAAAGGTCCACCACTGCACTCATAGTTTGAATACCAATCTTGCCAACTCCAAGAAGGATAAGCACCATTTCGAGTGGTTCTAATTAGTTTAGGTGTGCCAATTCTCCCTGTTTCAACGGTTTCAACTGCCTTTTTATAAGCAGGAAAAAATCGTACTACATGCCCCACAGAAAACTTAACTCCCATTTCTTCTGCTTTTGTAATCATAGAGAGACCGTCTTCTTCTGTTATAGCAAGAGGCTTTTCACAAAACACATGTCTTTTTAAATCCATTGCTTTAAGAGCAAATTCTTTATGCATATAAGTAGGAATACAAAGATCTACAATATCTACCTCTATTTCTTCTAACATCTTTTCATAATCACTATAATACTTTGCTCCTAGGCTTTCTGCCATAGATCTGCCTTTTTCTTCTTGAATATCACAAACAGCAACTACTTGGGCGTTACTAATATTTCTATACCCTTGGGCATGGGTTCTCCCCATGGTTCCACATCCAACTAAAGCAACTTTTATCATTTGTTTCTTTCCCCCAAACTCCATGGATCAATTAATTATCCATTATATTTTTTATCATTTCTATTCCTCATTCTAATTTACCTTATTAGTTTTTTATCATTTTAAATATACTATCCTCAAAAACTGTTTTAGACATTCCTAAAAATGAAGAATCTCGTCCTAACCTCGAAACATAAATTTGGGTATTCTCAGAAAATGTTTTCAGCGTCTTGGAAAATACAATCTGTTTCATTTGTTTCACTATTTCATCTCCTGAATGACTGAAAGCACCACCTAAGATAATAAGCTGTGGATTAAAAATATTGATTATATTCGCAATCCCTATCCCTAGTAAATAAAACTGTTCCTGTAAGACTGTACTACAGGCTTGATCCCCTTGCACACCAAGCTCTATAATATCCTCATAGCGAAGCCCCTTCACCTCCTTTACACTACTTATTGACCCTTCTTCTAGTAATTCTTTTAGCCTCTTAATAGCTGGATCCTCTGAAACCATGGCATCTAAACATCCTTTATTTCCACATCTACAGAGGGGGCCTGTAGGATCAATCGTCATATGTCCTAGTTCAAAACCTCCTTGGGGTAACTTAAACAACTTCCCAGAATGAATATAAGACATCCCTACCCCATTTTCTATCAATATATAAATTACATTTTTATAAGCAGCATCCAAATCAAAGGAATATTCTCCTAACAAAAGGGCATCTGCATCTTTAAAGATATAAGCTTTTTTGTTACTTGGCATGATTTCATTGATTATTTCTTGCAAATTGAAATTCTCTATATGCAAACTTGAACAAAAAATTACTGTACTATTTTCATAGTCTATTAATCCTGGAATACTTACTGCAATTCCTGAAATTAAATCTATATCCTCACAGAAATCCTCAAGAGCATGAGTAATACTTGCTTTTAATGTATCTTTTAATGTTATTTCATTATAAATAGGTGTACCAATTTCTTTTCTGTATAAAATCTTAAAGCTGGTATTAACAATTGTCACTAAGGCTCCCTTAGGGGTAATGCGAATGGCTATACAATAGGCCGCATTAGGATTAATACCAAATATAACAGGCGGCCTACCTCCACTAGACTCTCCCACCCTAATCTCTCTTACAAGATTCATCTTAACTAAATCAGAAGTAATTGCTGAAATAGTAGTAGGACTTAGCCTTGTTTCATTCGTTAAATCCGTTCTAGAAATTTCCTCTCGTTTTCTAATAATATTAAGAACAGACTGTCTATTTAAAAATTTAATCGTATCTTTATCTGCTTTTCGACTCAACTTCTCTACTCGCTTCCTTTCTTTACTAGAAAACCAAGTCTTTAAAATATTGTACAAAACTTTCGCCTTCAAATCTTTCATAATTAGAGTATTATATGTATACTAATATTGCTACTTTTTCAAGTCACTGAAATAAGTCTGTACAAGATTACGCAATCATACTATCATATTACTACTGGGAATTCAACATATTTCTAAATATTTTTTCTACTCTTAACAATTTTTCAATCTAATATTACACTATGATATTTAATCTCTCTTGCTCATATACTTCTTATAGGATAAATCAAGCCATACAGTGTCTAATAATTAGGAGGAAAAATAATCATGAAAAAAAGAACTTCTTTCTTAGGAATCATTATATTAAGTTTTTTATTGCTTGATCTCTGGCACTATGAAAAATATGAATATCCATTATATGCATCTGTTTTTTCCACTATTCAGCAAGAAGGACACTATATCCATATAGATTTAGATGATCATATTCTATATCTTTTTGAAAATGGAAAAGTTGTTAAAAAATATCCTATTGCTGGTGGCAAAAGAGGTACTCCCTCTCCTATTGGTACTTGGAAAATTATATCTAAAGCCAACTGGGGTGAAGGATTTGGTGGCTCTTGGATGGGCTTTAATGTCCCCTGGGGCAAATACGGAATCCATGGTACAGATGAACCTTGGTCCATTGGGCACCCACAATCCCAAGGCTGCATTCGGATGTATAACGCAGATGCTAAGGAGCTAAGGAAAGTCGTCCCCCATGGTACTAAGGTCACTATTGTTAAAGGAATCTATGGTCCTTTTGGAGATCGTTTTCGTCCTCTGGAGCCTGGAGATCGGGGTGCCGATGTGTACGCTGTACAAAAACAGTTACGTCAGCTAAATTATTATGGCGGCTATTGTGATGGAATTTATGGTGACGGAATGAAAAGCGCAGTACATCGATTTCAAAAAGACCATCAGATCCCTGTGCAAAACACTATTACCTATGCCATGTACCAAGCAATGGGATTTCTACCCTTTGAATAGCTTATAAACAATCAAACAGAGCCTAATTGGCTCTGTTTTATTGTTTATGTCTAAAAATCTGCAGATCGTACAGTTCTTGGAAAAGAAATTACATCTCTAATATTTGTCATTCCTGTAAGATACATGATAGCTCTTTCAAAGCCTAATCCATATCCTGCATGTTTGGTTCCACCATATTTTCTTAACTCTAAATACCACCAGTAAGCCTCTTGATCTAATCCCATTTCTTCCATTCTTTTTTCTAGAAGATCTAAACGTTCTTCTCTTTGGCTACCGCCAATAATTTCTCCTACACCTGGTACTAATAAATCCATTGCGGCAACAGTTTTTCCATCTTCATTTATACGCATATAGAATGCTTTAATATCCTTAGGATAATCTGTTACAAAAACAGGTTGCTTATAAACTTCTTCCGTCAAATATCGTTCATGCTCTGTTTGTAAATCATGTCCCCATGCTACAGGATATTCAAAGCGCTCATTTACCTTCATTAGCAAATCTACTGCTTCTGTATAGGTGATTCGTACAAATTCTGATTGTAAAACATTTTCTAATCGATCTAAAAGCGTCTTATCAATAAATTGGTTGAAGAAAGCCATTTCTTCCGGTGCATGTTCCAATACATAAGCTATGATATATTTCATCATATCTTCTGCTAAAGCCATATTATCTTCTAAATTTGCAAAAGCAATCTCAGGTTCAATCATCCAAAACTCAGCAGCATGTCTGGCTGTATTAGAGTTTTCTGCTCTAAAAGTAGGTCCAAATGTATAAATATTACGGAAAGCCATGGCATAAGCCTCTCCATTTAATTGCCCACTTACAGTTAAATGAGAAGTTCGTCCAAAGAAATCCTTTGTATGATCAACCTTTCCTTCTGCATTTTTAGGTAGGTTTTCTAGATCCAAAGTAGTAACATGGAACATTTCTCCTGCCCCTTCTGCATCACTAGATGTGATGATAGGCGTATGAACATATACAAAACCACGCTCTTGAAAAAATTGATGAATAGCATATGCCACTAAGGAGCGTACACGAAATACTGCAGCAAATGTATTGGTACGTGGACGCAGATGAGCAATGCTTCGTAAAAACTCAAAAGAATGGCGCTTTTTTTGTAAAGGGTAATCTGGCGTTGAAGTTCCTTCAATAAGGATCGTACTTGCCTTAATTTCAAATGGTTGTTTAGCCCCTGGTGTAGCCACTAATTCTCCTTCAACAATAATAGCACTTCCTACATTTAATCTTCCAATTTCTTTAAAGTTATCTAAATTTTCTTCAAAAACAATCTGAAGGCTATTAAAAAAGCTACCATCATTTAATTCAATAAAACCAAATGCCTTTGAAGCACGAACAGTACGTACCCAACCAGCTACAGCTATTTTTTCTCCAACCCATTTCTCTGGTGTCCTATATATTTCTTTCAGTAAGGTATAATTCATCTTATGTCCTCTCTTTCTTCTGATCTTATGGTAAATTAAAGTTTTTACTTGGATATTTATCTTATACCTATATCATAACAAAGATCAATAGATTTTTATACCTTTTTTTATATTATATCTTACTTACAATTCTTTTCCTCAGAAGAAATTTTATAAAACTCTGAAATCAGCAGATCCAAATCTTCACTAAGTTCTAAAACAGAAGCAGATATAGATATTTCTGTAGTTAATAGAGCATTTAGTTGCTGTCGTAGCTCTTCAATCTCATTTAATACCTCTTCTTTACGCTTCTTTTTTATCATAAATTCCCTTCCTTTGTAAAATATGATTGAACCCGCCTAATGGTATTATATAGCATTTTTTGATATTTTTCAACTGTTTTTTCAATTTTTTGTCATATATTCTATGGTCATTATTATACTATAAGAAAACTATCAAGAACGTAAACTTTTAAAATGAACTTTTCTAATTCAAAAAAAAATCATAGATAGACAGGATTTCTCCTGTTTTCTATGATTAAAAGGGAGATTCAAACTAGGTAATAGAACCTAGCTGAATGTAATATAAGTATTCTTCATTATTATACATTATAGTGCATAATAATGCAATATAATGTTCTGTATCTTTTTACTCTTAGGCTTTTTCCTACTATTTAAAAATATGATTATGCTTTGCTAGGATTCTCATAAAAGGATACCCTAACCCATAACAAGCGACAGTTTGCCCTAAACCTACTGTAATCACTGTCATCCAAAAAGGGGCACCCATAGTTGCTTTTAAAATAAAGGGCACTACAATCATATTAACAAGGATAGGTGGAAATGGAACAAGGTGGGGTTTTCCTCTAAGTCGATAAGATGCATAAGCGGCTACTAAAGTAGCAAGACTTCCAAAAATAATATCTAATTGATGGGCTCCACCCATAAAATTTGAAATTAAGCACCCAATAAATAATCCTGGAACTGCTGCTGGTGTAAAATAAGGTAAAACCGTTAAAACCTCTGAAATTCGAAATTGGATAGGACCAAATCCCATAAATTCAAATGTCAAAGTAAGTACAGTATAAATAGCCGCAATTAAACCAGCTTGCACAATATATTTTACATTGTTTTTCATCGTAAAACTCCTTTTTACTCTAAAGGCTGTATAGATATCCAACCCTCTTACTCTTTTTAAATGATTTGCTGAAATTGTGCCATAAACAAATCATAATACAATCCTTTTTCTTTCATGAGAGTCTCATGGTTTCCTTCTTCTATAATTCGCCCTTGATCAATAACAAGAATACGATCAGCTTTTTGAATTGTGGAAAGCCGATGAGCAATAACGAAAGAAGTCCGACCTGCTAGTAGTCTCTCAATACCTTGTTGAACTAATTTTTCTGTATGGGTGTCAATACTTGATGTTGCTTCATCTAAAATTAAAATCCTTGGATCGGCTAGTAGTGTTCTAGCAAAAGCAACTAACTGGCGTTGTCCTACGGAAAGTCTAGATCCTCTCTCATTCACTTTTGTAGCATATCCTTTTTCTAATTTCATAATAAATTCATGAGCATGAACTGCTTTTGCCGCCTCTATAATTTCTTCTTTAGTAGCACCAAGCTTTCCATAGGCAATGTTCTCTTCAATGGTACCAGAAAACAAAAAAGTATCTTGTAACATAATGCCCATTTGGGAACGCAGACTTTCTAAAGTCACATCTCGCACATCATAGCCGTCAATAA
The DNA here is from genome assembly GCA_012799415.1 of Candidatus Epulonipiscium sp. Taxonomy (GTDB): domain Bacteria; phylum Bacillota; class Clostridia; order Lachnospirales; family JAAYNZ01; genus JAAZLH01. The sequence continues at coordinate 101,445 of JAAZLH010000356.1, forward strand.
ATATAGCTCCCTTTTGCACATCATAAAATCGGCTAATTAAATTGATAATACTAGTTTTCCCTGCCCCTGTTGGACCCACTAATGCAATGGTTTCTCCGGGACGGGTCTGAAAGCTAACATCAATAAGTACCGGATCTTTGGGATCATAACCAAAGGTTACTTCTCCAAAAGTAACTTCTCCCTGAATCATAGGTAGAACTTTTGCCTCTCTTTCATCCTCAATATCAGGTTTAATATCTAAAATTTCGAAAATCCGCTCTGCTCCTGCCAAATTGGTGATGAGTATATTATAAAAATTACTTAAACTCATAACTGGTTGCCAAAACATTGATAAATATCCTGTGAAAGCAACTAATAATCCAACAGTAATGGTACCTGTTCCAAGTAAGCGTACCCCATACCAAAAAACAATAATCGTACCTACACCCCAAGATACCTCTACCATAGGCCAAAATAGATCATTAAGCTTAACTGCAGAGATAAAAGCCTCTCTGTGTTCATTCAATAAATTATCAAAGTTTTTAGCTGTTTTTTCTTCTGCCGCAAACCCTTGGACCACCCGAATTCCCGAAAAGTCTTCATGGACAAATGCATTCATATTGGAGTTTTTCTTGCGATAAATTTGCCACCGTTTATGAGCCTTTGATTCTACAAGAAACATTCCTAATAGCAAGAAAGGCAACATAATAAAAGAAACCAAGGCTAACCGATAATTCATCAATAGCATAATAATAACTACTGCTATCATCATCATAAAATCTGGTATTAAGTTCATCACACTGCTATTAAAAAGATCTTTAAGTGAATTTACATCCCCCATAATGCGAGCTAAAATTTTACCTACAGGACGCTGATCAAAAAAGTGAAGAGATAACCCTTGAATATGGGTATATAATTCTTGACGAATGGTCATTAAAATCTCATTAGATAACTCCGCCATAATTCGAATTCTCTTCTTCGTACAAAACATAGCTGCACCATTGAGGGCAATCATTCCAATACCAAGAAGAATTAATCCCTTCACATCCTTCCCTTCTATAAAATGATCAATACCTAACTTTAAAAAATATGGATTTAACAATTGAATACTTACAATAATAAACATCAGCAACAAAACAACTAGGATTTTTTTTGTATAAGGTTTTAAATAAACAGAAAGTCGGCGGATGGTGTCTATTTTTACGCCTTCTTCTATTCTTTCATCTTCTCTTGATGTATTCACTGACATTATCCAATCACCTCCATCGTATCTAAAATACCTTGATACTGGGCTTGATAAGTTTCATAGTACTTGCCTCTCAAAGCTAGTAGTTCCTCATGTTTACCCCGTTCTACAATATGACCATCCTCTAATAAAATAATCTCGTCTGCATTCTTTACTGCTGAGACACGGTGTGCAATGATAAATTTCGTACGTCCCCGTTGAGATTCAATAGCCTTTTGAATTTGATATTCTGTTTCCATATCTAAAGCAGATGTGGCATCATCTAAAATTAAAATGGGACTATCTGTAACCAAAGCCCGAGCAATAGCAATTCTTTGTTTCTGTCCACCTGATAAGCCTACTCCACGTTCTCCAATAACAGTTTCATATTTTTTATCCATTTCTGCAACAAAATCATGAGCTCTAGCATCCTTAGCCCCAGCTATTAATTTTTCTTCCGCAAGACCTGGAGCTCCAAAACCAATATTTTCTTCGATGGTATCTGAAAATAAAAACGTATCTTGCATGACTACTGATATGGATTTGCGCAACATGGTTAAATCAATCTTCCTAATATCTACCCCATCAATAGTAATTCTACCTTCTGTAGGTTCATAATATCGACCTAATAAATGAATAAGAGAACTTTTACCTGCACCTGTTGTCCCCATAATCGCTATTGTACTACCCGGCTTGGCATCAATAGAAATATTATGAAGCACCCGTGCTCCATGATATTCCAAAGATACATCCTCAAACTTCACATATCCCCTAATAGTTGGCAGCTCTATTTTATCTTGTGGAGTCTGAATCTCTGGTTTCTCTATAAATATTCTATCAATTTTCTCTAAAGCAGCTCTACATTCACCCATCATATTGGTTAGCCAACCAATCATTCTCATAGGCCAGATGAGCATATACACATAATTGGTAAAAGCAACCAGAGTTCCAAGAGACATTTCTTCACCAATAACTAGATATCCCCCAGCTGCTGTTACCAATACAATAACAATATTAGATAAAAACTCTATCTTTGGATGGTATTTTGACCAGACAAAAGATTGCTCTACTTGTAGATGGTAGTTTCTTTCGTTTTCTTCCATAAACTTGCCAATTTCATATTTTTCTCTAGCAAAAGCCTTAACTAGACGCATCCCTGCTATATTTTCTTGCGCCGTCGTATTTAAAACAGCAGACTGGTCGCTAATTTTACCGTAGGTTTCTCCAATCTTTTTTTCTAAATCTAGGGCTAACCAAGCGATGATAGGCATAACAATTAAGCTAATTAAAGCTAACTTCCAACTAATGTAAAACAAAATAGCCGATGCGACGATAAAATAAATAATTTGCTCTGCCAATAGGATAGCCCCATAGCTAATCGCACGCCAAATGGTGTCACAATCTTCTTTGATACGAGACATAAGCTCCCCTGTATTGGTTCGATCAAAAAATGAGAAGGGTAAGCTTTGAATATGGTTAAATAGTTCTTTACGGTAATCTGCAATTACCTTTGTTCCTGTTAAATCACAGGTAAACTCTTTGATGTATCCAAGAACTGCACGCCCTATGGTGATTCCCACAATGGCACCCAAAGCCCAAGGGAATATTTCCATTTTCCCCTTTTTGATTACCTCATCAATAATAAGCTTAGTCATCATTGGGTTAAACATATCCAAACCAATGGAGCCGATCATTGCTGCGATAGAAATCAAATATCCCTTTTTGTGTTTCTTTAAATGTTTCTTTAATCGCTGCATTATATTCCCCCTCTTCTCTTACATGCCTTTTCTTTTTTAAACTAAAAAGTCATGGAATACTCTATTCCATGACCTCTTAATGAGCATTTAAACTATATTTAGATTTATTTTTCATCATTTTTCCATTGCATTGTATCGTAGAAAAATGAGTCTGTCAATAGTTCTACCCAATCTGATTTAATAAGCCATAAGCTGCCCCTAACATACCAGCGCCATTCCCACACTTTGCAAAATCAATCATGAGAGGTTCTCGGTAAGAAGGCATGATATAAGATTCTACTTTCTTGTTAATTTGCTGTAGCAAAGGATGCCCTTGGCCTGAAACACCACCACCAATAACAATTAAAGATGGATTAAAAATATGAACTAAGGTAGCTAGACCTACTGCTAAATGATCAATGAAATATTCTATTCCTTCTTGACAAACAGCATTTCCAATAGCTGCTTGCTCAAAAATCCATTTTCCATTGATAGGTTCTGTAACATTTTCCCCTCGTTCTACATATAGACTTTGGACATGCCTGATTAGTGCCCCAGTAGATGCATATTGCTCAAAACATCCCCTTTGCCCACAATTGCAAAGGTAGCCTCCTTTTTTAAGAAGCAAATGACCAAATTCTCCTGCACTTCCAGTAGCACCATGATATATTTGGCCATTCATAACAATGGCTCCACCTACTCCCGTACCTACTGTTATACACAGAAAATCTTTCTTTCCTTTTCCAGCTCCTACCCATAGTTCACCTAATGCAGCAGCATTCACATCATTTTCAACAAAAGTAGGCAAATGAAACATATTTTCAAGGTTCTCACGTATTTTCATTCCTGTCCAACCCGGAAGATTTTCATTAGCAAAGACCACTTCTCCTGTTTCTGGTGCAATTTGGCCTGCTGTACTAACTCCAATACCTACAAAGTTATTTTCTTGTGCCAAAAGTGTCTCTACGATTTCTTCTACTGTCTTCATAAGAAAAGCTCCCCCTCGCAAAGCATTGGTAGGCTTTTCACTCTGAAATAAAATCTCTCCTACTTCTGAAACAATACCATATTTGATGCTTGTTCCTCCTATGTCAAGAGCAACTATTTTCTTCATCTGTCCACCTCTTATCTCCATCCCTATTTTATATGATGTGATAAATGCTTACAATTCTGCTGCTGCTTCTTTATCTAATATAAAAGTCACATCAGGATGGAATTGTAAAATTGTAGAAGGTACCTCTGGCCGAACATTTCCATAAAGGGTTTCTGCAATAATCTTTGCTTTATGAGTTCCATTAGCCAAAAGAACAATTTTCTTTGCCTTAAAAATACTTCCGATTCCCATGCTCAATGCTTGTTTTGGTACTTCATCAATGGAATTAAAAAACCGTGCGTTAGCTTGAATCGTTTCTTCTACTAAATCCACTAAATGAGTGCTCTTTGGAAAAAATGTATCTGGTTCATTAAATCCAATATGCCCATTAGTCCCAATCCCTAGTACCTGTAAATCAATGCCTCCAAGTTCTTCAATCTTTGCATCATAATTTGCGCACTCTGTCTCAACATCTTTTGCTTCCCCATCAGGAATATAGATACGATCTTTAGATATATTAACATGTCCAAATAAATGATCTGTCATGTAATAATAATAGCTTTGATCGCTACTTCTAGAAAGTGGATAGTATTCATCTAAATTAAAGGTTGTAATACCTGAAAAATCTAATCCTTCTTCTTTATACATTCTTACTAAGTTTTTATACATACCTACTGGTGTTCCTCCTGTAGCTAACCCCAAGACGCTAGTAGGATTTAATCTTATTTGTGCACCTAGTAAATGAGCCGCTGTAGTACTCATCTCTTCATAAGATTCTGTTACATATATTTTTATTCCTTTATTCTGCTTCATATAAAATAGTCCCCTTTCCAATGGTCATCTGAATTTTAATATCTGAATCAAACACTGTAATATCTGCATCTTTTCCAATATCCAAACTACCTTTTTTACTTTCTATACCTAAAATCTTTGCTGGATTATAAGAAACTAGACTAATCATTTCACCAATATTAAAACCTGTTTCTGTATACATATTGCGTAATCCTTGATTTAAATTTAACACACTACCTGCCAAGGAACCACTTGCTAAACGGGCTTGCCCATCTTTAACAAAGACTGGCTGACCTCCTAGTTCATACTCCCCTTCAGGCATTCCTCCTGCTGCCATACAGTCTGTCACTAAAACCATTTTATCTAAACCTTTTGCCTTTAATAAAAATGAGAATAAACCTGGATGCACATGAACTTTATCTGCAATTAACTCACAGGTTACATCCGTTGTTAAAGCTGCTCCTACAACACCAGGATTTCTATGATGTAGAGGGGTCATAGCGTTAAAAAGATGAGTAGTATGGCTGACCCCCTGCTTTACTGCCTCTACCGCTTCCTCAAAAGTAGCATTACTATGTCCCATCGAAAGAACAATATTGGTTTTTTCCTTTACTTCCTTTATGAAGTCTGTTCCACCCTCTACCTCTGGTGCTATGGTGATCAAACGAATAATATCTTTAAAATCATCTACTAATTCCATATTAGGTGGAATAATATATTGATCATCTTGAGCCCCTTTATAAGCTGGATTAATAAAAGGACCTTCTAAATGGGCGCCCAATATTTCTGCTCCCTTACTTCCTTCCTGTTGCACTTCACGGATAGAACGAAGGGCTTGTTGAATATCTTCCATGGACATAGTCATCGTTGTAGCTAAAAAACTAGTTACACCATTAGCTGCAATTGCTTTGCTGATCGTTTGTAATTTAGTAACATCTCCATCCATTACATCATATCCACCATAACCATGAATATGAAGATCAATAAAACCAGGTGAAATGTAAGCCCCTTGCACATCAATTTTGTCTATGCCTTCTCCTATTTCATGTTCATCTATAATAGCTTCAATTGTTTCAGAAAACACGATGGCCTTACCTTCTACAATTTGATCTCCTAGTATAAGTTTCCCATTATATAAGCATTTTCTCACGTTTTTTCACTCTCCTTCTCATATTCATTTGTAATTATAATAAATCTAGGATTATTATACTATACCCCTACTTCTCTTGCAATCTTAACCCTTATTTCCTTTCTCTATATAAGCAAAAAAACTGCAATACTTTGCAGTTTTTTTTGCTTATATAGAGGTTTGAATCCTATGTCTTCTTTTTTTTATCATAATCTCTTCTTGATTTTTTTCTTCTCTCTCTAATACAATAACTTCAATTTCTTGCATAATACGATTTAAATAGGGGACTACGTTCTTTTCAATCTTCTGGGTTAGTTTACTTTCCATAGGTTTCCCAAGTACTAATGTAGTAATTTGATTTTCTTTAATAAATTGTTCAATTCGTTTCGGAACATCATCATCACAAATTACATGGACTTCTCCTCCTAATTCAGAAGCATATTCAAATAACTCCTGAACCAGCTGAGCTGCATTGTCCTGTAAAAAAATACTTTCTCCCTTTTCTACATGTAAAATATGAAACTCTCCACCTATATTTGAAGCAATCTCTGCTCCTTTTTGAATGAGTCGCCTGCTATTTTGTTGTATGGTAATACAAACCAAAACCTTTCTTGGTCCTTCTACCAAATGTTCAATACATTCTTTTTTCATTCTCCTATTCCTCCTTTTTGGAGTACACCTTAGGATTTGCTACAAATCTATTATACCATACCTCAAAATAGTATTCTACTTACATTGTATTTTTATTGGTTGATGGTATTGGTTTCTTGTTTCAAATTTCTAATATATAACAATGTATCAACAGAAACCATACAAAAATTCAAGATATACAAATAAATAACTTGATCATAACTATAAAATGCCTTATGCAAAATACCTGCCACATAACCCGTTAATAAAATAACTAAAAACACCAAACTCTTACCTGCTGTAGATTTGGACTTATAAGACTTATAAATAGAAAAAGGCCAAGCTGCTCCAAAACACAATAACATAATTACCTCAAAAATACTCATCTGTACCTCTCCTGTCTCTTTTGTTATTTTTTTATTACCCGTATTCAAGTATATAACAAAATATAGGTTTTGATAAGCCCTTTTACAAAAATATTATTCTGTTTTGATCGCCTCTAAAGCACTTAATTTCATTGCTCTTCTTGCAGGATAAAATCCTGACACAAGACCAACCATGGTGGTAAACCCTAGTGAAGATAAAGCTAACCATAATGGAATAATAGAAATCGTGGAAGATTCTCCTCCTCCCATTCCCATAGCTAACCCTCCTCCATAGCGATTTAAAATAAAAGAAATCCCATAACTGATGCCAAGTCCTGCTATACCACCCAACAGGCCAATCATACCTGCTTCAAATAAAAAGATTCTCCGAATATCTTTTAAAGCAGCACCAATTACTTTCATAACCCCTATCTCTCTCGTTCGTTCGTAGATAGACATGATCATTGTATTGGTAATTCCAAGAGCTGCAACTAAAAGGGAAATAGCTCCTATTCCGCCAAGAACCGCTTGAATCCCCGCTGAAGTCTTTTTCATGCTCTCTAATTCTTGAGTTAAACTATAGGCAGAAAAGCCCATTTCCGTAATCTGATCCTGCACTGCCTGAACATTCTTTACATCATCTACTTTCACTTTTGCCTGGCTATAAGAATCCTCTTCCTTACGTCCACTTCTTCGTGCTGACTCTTCTGGTTGAAACCCTTGTTGCTGCTCCTGCCTTTTTCGTTCTTTTTCATATTCCTTTTTTAAATTTTTCAAGGTATCCATATCCATAAATATACGATAATCCATTTCCCAGCTTGATGGCTTCAACATCCCTACAGTTTCTACTTTATAGGCTTTAACACGATTTCCCCCTCTACGATCACCAAAGGAATGATCAAAGCTCATCTCTATGCGATCTTCAAAAAGGTTAATATCAGGATCAGGTGGGGGACCACTTCGCCAATCATGTCGTAAATTAGGGTCCCAAAACATATCAACTCCCTGATTTCCAAAGAGAAGTTGAACGGTGTTACTTCTCCCACCTATGGAAGGTTTTAGCAACTCTCCTTGCTCCACTTCAAAATCAAATACTTCCATAACTTCTGGTCTTATTCCTACAATTTGAGCGTAAGCTTCATACTTACCACTAATTAGTTTAGCGGACTCTTCTAAGTAGGGTGAAACAGCCACAACATGTGGAATTCGAGACATTTCTGCTGTTTTTTCATCAGTAATTTTTACTTCTCCACTATCCCTACTGCCACTAGTTGTCATCATACCTCCACCCCCACCCCAACCTGGGTACACATTCACTACAGTCAAACTTCCCATCCGCTCTAGCTGCTGTTCAAAAATAGAATTCATTCCTAGACCTAAGGAAACCATAACCATAATGGAAGCTGTTCCAATGATAACCCCAAGAACTGTTAAAAATGTACGAAGTTTTCTCCTCCATAAGTTTTTAATTCCCATTCGAATGAGATCTAAATTATTCATCTAAGTCCAAACCTTCCTGTACCTTCCGTCTTTTACGGACGATCAACCCTGCTGTAATAAATCCAGCTAAAATAAGCCCCATCCATAAATACTTATTGGTAAAGATCCGTTTTACTAAGCTTGCTTTTGGTTCTTCCATGGGCATATCCCATTCCTCATCCATGGGTGGTATAAACATTTCCATGACTTCAATAGAAAATTCTTCTTCTTTTATCAATTCTTCTCCCGTAGGATCCTCATAAGTTAAAATTAGCTTCCCAGTAGCTTTTCCAGGTTGCCTTGGGATAATCATTGCCCGATCATAGTATTCTGTAGCACCTTGTTGAAAGTTCCCAACAAATAAATTAGAATCCGTAATATCAAAATCCTCTGATTCCATACGAATCATCAGATTATTTAACATAACTTTTCCTGTATTATATAATTCTACATAAACTCCCAAAGGCTGACCTTCCATGGCTTCCCCTTGAAATTGAATCTGACCTAGTTCAATTCGTGAAGGCTGTACAACAGGAATTCCAATTAAATCTTCTTCAGAGAAAACTTCTCCCTTTTCATCCTCATAATTAAACTTTACCGTAATCGTATACGTTTTAGCTTGAGCATCTGGAATCGTATATAACATAATCTCCTTTGTTGCTTTTTGTTTAGGGGCAATATGATCAATATAAAAGGTATTACTACTTTGTACAGGTGTAAAAACGGTTCCTGTTTTTTCTGATGTTTCTACAACAACCAGTGATATCTTAACATTTTGAACAGATTTTTGTGAGCTTGTATTTAAAAACGTAGTTGTTAATTTGAAATTTTCTCCTGCTTTGACAATACCAGGCTCTAATGTGTATTCATCGATAATAATTTTGGGTACTGTCTTTGATGTTTCTTCTTCCTCTGCATCTTTTTTGGGATTCACTACATATACCCCTACATACTGATTTACTGTATGAGTTTCCCGTTTACCGTCTACCACTTCTTCATCTTGGTAGGTAACAGTAATTTCAATAGGATAATTTTGTGTTGCAGCTTCTCTTGACGGTGTCATAATAAAATTAAAACGTTGACTGCTTTCACCTTCTAGTTCAGGTACAATTC
>JAAZLH010000357.1 GCA_012799415.1 Candidatus Epulonipiscium sp.
ACCATTAATTGATTAGACACCAATAACGGTAGGGTATTTTGAGAGGGCTGGCAAGCCTTTTCTTTTTGTGCAACCTTCTAACATTTTGGTTGCAATACTCTTAACTTTTATTTTGCACTAAACATCTTTCCCTTTACTCTAAAGTCACAAGCAGATGCTTGTGATTTTTTATTTGGAAAGGATGCTAAATATGAATAAAAAAGTTAATAAGTATAGAAGAACAAAAATAACCCGTGGTGAACCTCCTAATTTTTCAGGACAACATTTAATGCATAATAAGAAGCTGATATCGGAAATTATCTCTCTAGGTGAAATAGAAAAGCGGGAAACAGTTTTGGACTTAGGAGCAGGAAAAGGAGCGTTAACCTCGTCTTTGATTCATAAAGCAGGAAGAGTTCTAGCTGTGGAGTATGATAGCAAATTCATTGCAGTTTTAAAAGAAAACTTTGATTGTCATTCGAATATAAATATTATTCATCAAGATATTTTAAAGATTCATTTGCCTAAAGAACCATTTGTAGTCATATCTAATATTCCGTATGCTATCACAACACCAATAATGATGAAACTTCTTAACAATCCATTAAATTATTTTCAAAGAGGAGTGATTGTAATGGAAAAAGGAGCAGCTAAGAGATTCACATCGAATTATGTAAAAGATCCATATGTAATTGCTTGGAGGATGTGGTTTGATATCCGGTATGTAAAAGGAATTTCAAGAAAAAACTTTTCTCCACCGCCAAAAGTAGATTCTGCAATGGTTAAGATTAATAGAAAGGCTAATCCGATTGTCCCTTATAGTGATTATTTGGTATTTTGGGGATTGGTTGATTATGTATTGAAAAATCCTCAATTATCGCTCGATTATGCACTAAGGGGTGCATTTACAGTACCACAAATTAAGCGGTTGAAAAGAAATCTTCGGTTAAAAAAAGAGATACCAGTTGCAGAACTAACAGAAGAACAATGGGGAATCCTATATGAAACGATGGTAAAGCATGTGCCAAAATTTAGATGGCCGAGGATTAGAAAAGAGAAGTTAAATCATTATCGAAGGCAGAAGTAATTTTAATTAATAACATTTACTATTAGGGAAAGAATGACATATTATGAACGGTGAAATGGTATTTGAATTCTTATCTCTACAATTCTTCTTTCTACTATGTAGATCAATAATAAACTCTTGGCAACCATAATAAACTTTTGCTAACTTTACCGCCAATTCTGTAATAATAAACATTTGCTTTTTCAATTTCAAACTCAATATTTACTCGGATAATAGATGAATGAATGGGGGAGAAAAGAGTTCTTTTTCTTCCCTTTTCTTTTTCTTCTAACCCTTGCCATCATTGGATTTATCCAATATCGGACTTAATAACAAATCAATACTTTTCCAATGTTTTTCTCTTTTTTCATGATTTCTTTTCTCTCTTATTTTTTCCTCTATTATGACAGAACTTTATTCCATTTCCGAAAAAACCATGAAAAAGAAGCCGAAAATAGTCCGAAAAACGGTCATTTTAGAACCCAAAAAGTGTGGAAATTGGGGTTCCGTAGCAAAACTTTATTATGACTCAAACGGTGGAATGCGGGTTAGAGGGGTGGGGTTTTAGCAGGAGTTTATTCTTATGGTACATAGTTAGAAGAAAGAAATTAGTTTGGTTTGTAATAATTTATTTAAAATGTGGAATAGAGAGGTAAGAAAAAAAGAATGTATCCTGTGTTGCATTAGGAAGGCATTCGTAAGAATTAATCTGTATTTAGATGGCATTATTTTGATCCCATTTTTTACAGTAGATTGTATGAGTAAAATTATTGTGGGCGCAAAAATATATTAACCCCTTCACTAAGTGAAGGGGCCAGCAAGCGATAGCGCGGTAGGAAACAAAGCAAAAGTCATGAAAAAAGGGACACTCCTTGGTAAAA
>JAAZLH010000358.1 GCA_012799415.1 Candidatus Epulonipiscium sp.
GCAGGAATCAGCCAAGGAGATACCCATATTAACCATATCAAAAGTTCTTAAAGCAGCTAGTCCATAATCTCCATCTTCAATTGCTTCTACTATACTTTCAAATTGAGAATTCAAAGAATCGCACCCCAACTATTGACATAGAGCCCAAAAAAAGCCATAACACCTTATTGGCTGTGTGGAAATTGGTAGTTTACCCACATACGCTATATGGTGTTATGGCTTCTTCATTAAATAGATATCAGAATTCTAATTCAATAATTAAATTTTCAGGACAGATAAAACTATTTATCGACATAGAAAACATTTCATCTAACAACATATCTTTATCTACTTTTACAAAACTATTTTGAGTCTTTGTAATATCTGCAAATGAACAAATAATAACTTTTATACTAGTCATTTCTATACTATTCATTAATTTGAAAATAGCTTCACAAAACAGTTTTATGGATAATGGTGGATTAGATTTATCCTTCCAGTCATAAAAATCCCCTAAAAATTCACTATCTTCTAGTTCAAAACAGTATTTATCCCAAAAATCTTTATAGTAATTCCTTTTGACAACTTTTATATTACTTGACTCAACAATTTTAAAACTTAAATCACTAAAAATACTGTTTATTTTTTCAATAATTTCTTTATATTCCTTTTGTGAATTAAAGGTAATAAATTGTGTGCAATCAAAATTCTCATGCATATAAAACGCTCCTATTCTATTGATATTTACCATTAAATAAATATTGATATAATTGCTTGATATCTAGAGCATTTGGTGAATCAACTCCCATTCCTTTTTTAGGATTAAATAGACCGCCTCTGATGTCACTTCCATTTACATTTCTTTGTGGCTGGTGAACATGAGGTCCATCAACACCATGTCTCCCAGATACAGAACCATAACGTTTGAATTCCCCCCCACTACTACCAACATTATTGAACCCATTTGATTTAGTATACAAACTAACTTCTGCACTAGTAGATACATTATTTTTAACATATCCCTCAATTGTTCTTTCACCCGGTTGCGGATTATATCCCTTGTTAGAAAATCCTTGTGCTTCAGTTGGTCTGCCTGGAGAGTATGAGCCTCCCTTAAATGTTGCTCTTACACCTTATATAAATCCAAGCAGTTTACTTTCCCTTTGAAAAAATCGACACTTTCCTAAGCAGTACCTCATTGATTTTTCAAAAATCACTGCTCTCATTTTATCATATTCACTGTTTATATACTACTTAAATCTACAATTGACTGAATGTTTTTACCCCTGTTCCTGTTCAGATTTCTCTTCACTTTCCAGCTGGGGCATTCTGTACTCTGTCTGATGCTTTAACATTCCATAGATGATGTTAATTAATCGTCTGCAAATGCAGATTAACACCTGTTTCGTTGGCTTACCCTCAGCAAGTCTTCTCTCATAATACGCACGAAATACAGGATTTCTTGGTACACCTTTTGACGATACCTGTATCATCTGGATTGCAAGGAAATATATGGTTGCCTGTAACCTTCTGTTTCCTTCTTTTCTACGTTTCGTGGTCTCACTGTTAGCAGAAGATACCTTTAAGGGTGCTATCGCCGCAAACTGGGCTAACTTCGATGCATTCTTAAATCTCTTTACATCACCAATCTCGCTTATAATCTTTACCGCTGTGGTAACATTAACTCCTGGAATTGTAGTAAGGGTACATCCCATAGTGCTGTACAACTTCTCAATCGCCTCATCCATTTCTTTCAGCTGGGTATCATAATGACTCAAATCCCTTACAATACTGCGGATTATCATATCTCTGGCATCCTGATATTCCCGTTCCATTGCCTTGTCTGATTTTATGACATCTAAAATATTCTGACAGGTCTTGGTGGAACATCTGTTATGGCTGATGGGTACTAATTCATTCCTTAATTCCTCAACTGTCTTACCCATCAAATGTTTGGGAGATGGATACTGTTCCCAGAAATATAATGCAGTTGGTCTTCCCACATCGTTGAAAAACTTCTTATAGCTTGGGTAGGAAATACATAACTGTTCGTGTAACTGGTTTTTCAATCTAGTAATATGGCTCATAATATTATCTCTTCTGCTGACTAACTGACCTAAAGACCAGTAGGCATCATTGGGACACGCATCTGGTAATTCATCCAGCATATTTATGGTTACAATGGCAACTGCTCTTGCATCAAAACTGTCACTCTTCTGAAACATTGCCCTGTGTTTGGCTTCTCTGTGGGATAACGATGTATTCACATCTTTAACAATATACCCCTTCTCTATCAGCCATACCGCTAATGTCCGACCATAACCATATGCATTTTCAAGACCATATACAGGCTCTTTCCCATCCATACAGTACTTGCTTACTTTTCTTACCAGCCTTGGAAAATCCGCCGGTGTATTGGCAAACGTTATCTCGCCTAATTTCTTGTTCCAGCAGTCTAATATTACGGCTGTGTGTGTTTCCTTATGCAGGTCAATTCCTACATAAATATAATTCTCATATCGTTTCATAACATAATCTCCATTCTCTCTGTTTGGCAAAATAGTGACAACCTCAACTTATAAGCCTCTTTCCCAGCATTACGTGTATTTCAACAACTGGATGGGCAAGGGTGGCTCAGTCTTTCCATTTCTGGCTGGCTCAAAGTTTCATTGAATCTAGTCCAATGAATACCGCCAGCTTTCATGGAGATGGATACCTCCAGCTGGAATGCTGGAACTTCAAAAGACTTACGAATCACTTTCAAAGTTGTGTGTGATGTTAACTCTGAATACCGCCGTATTCAAGTTAAATCTGTAGAAATAGCAGTACTAATACTGCTTACTTTGATTATACATTTTCCCCTTTTTGCCATACCCCCTCAAAACTAGTCATTCTCGCATACTTAAAGTACAACAGAGATTGGTATTATTTTAGTTTCAGCATCAAAACTAACATACCTCGGATATTTCTACTTACCCTTTGAGCCAGACAGGTCGTGTCAAGCACTTTTTTCAAAATCATATATAAATCTTTTATAAGACAAGAAAAATCAGCACCATTGTGGCAAACCGCCAAGAACAGTGCTGACTTTTCTATCTTTCTCTTCTTTTTCACACGCTCTTACAAAGATTGATGTTTTTCTCAATAGCATCTTCTAGTTCCTTAGAACCGATACCTATATATCTTTGCGTCACTGTCACACTGGAATGCTGGAGCAGAACTCTTACCAGTTCAATGTTGTAATGATTATTCACATACATATTTGTGGCAAAGGATTTACGAAAGCTGTGAGAACCTACCCCTGTTATTTCAAGGTATTCACAGACCAGCTTTAAATGCTTTAATACTGCTCGCTCGGTCACAGGGAATAAGCGTGCCTTTGGATTAATATTATTCTCATAGGCATAATCACGTATGTAATTATAGATTTCTACAGGAACTGTGAAACCTCGATACTTCCCTGTCTTCTGTTCGTGGATATCAAGTCGATACCGACTACCATCTTTCACAAAGGAATCCATGGTCAGATTTAGGATATCACCAACACGCAGACCAAGGTTATATTCTAACTGCAGAACTGTGGCGATTCTTTCGTTTGGCTTGTGACCAACACCCGCATACTCAAAGCCATTTTGAAACGTGGCGATAATCAACTTGTAAGTATCATCATCTATTGCTCTGGTTCGTTTATTCATCTCACTTCAACTCCTTGTCTTAAATTTAATTTCCACAAGAATTGCTGGTAAAGAACAGCCAGCAACACCTGTAAAATCTTCATAGTTCCTAATTTCACACCACTAAAGTTCCATAATTCAGCCATAGCCAGTACAGAACCCAGCAGTACCGCCCTAGTTCCTAATCCCGTACGAATAGGAACTAGAGAGCAACGCTGAATTTTGCCCTGTGTTGCCTTTTCATGCCATAGTAGAAGTAGTTAGCACCAAGGAACGTAAAAGCCAGCGTAAGCCAACGTGTGCAACCATAGGGGCAAGCCCACCAAAAGCACCAGCAAAGGCTGGAATAGGAATACCCCTAGGACTGCTGAAACTTCTAACTTTCCCACTCTCACCAATCATACTGACACATCCTAATTGCCACGACGAAGCACACCATCAGATGCATAAGTCTTCGCCAGCATACCAAGGCTGATATCTGTCACACAGCGAATCACATACTCCTTCCCAGCATCTGTTAATTTTAATGCAGTTACAAGCCTGTTTGCATTAGCACTTTCCAACCCAGCTAATACTTGCAGATGTGCCTCAATACTCGCCTTATAATGTTTTCCATTACCAATATCAAGATAAGGCTGTTCCAGTATCCGCATAGATGCACCTGTCTTAAGTACGATACCAGCAAATATCACAAAGGCATTCACACTTGGAAATCTGTCTACACTTACAACGTGAATAACATCACCAGCAGACAGTACATTTGCTACTTGCTGGAGTCTGTCGGCAGTCACCATATTCCCCTGTGAAACTTTTTTACTCTTAAAGTATGCAAGGCTGGTCTGATTATCTTTTGCAGATATAATTCCATACACCATATTTCTCATCTCCAATCTGTAACAGATGAATTCTTGCTACAGATGATATAAAAAAATCTGAATCTTACAAAATGATAGTTCCATAAATTTATGAGCAGTGATGAAAATAGTTCCAATATCAGTTGTGACAGAAATGGCATCTAAAATCCATCAGCAGACTTCTTATTTTTGAAAACAGCCTTAAAATACAGTCCTACAGAGAATTTACAACAAAAGATAAGCCCTGAACATTTCAAGTGATACTTTTTGTTACTTTTTTTCTGTCACTATCAAAGTCATCAGTTCCATTAAAAGTTCCTTATAGTTTTTCAGAGAATATGAAGTAAAATCGCCATCAGAGAAGATGGAAACGAATTCAGAGAATATCAGAACGATTATAGATTGGATTGTTTCAAGGAAAGTGACACTTGAAACAATGGCAGTTGGTATGGAATCAACTGCATTGTGAATACCCCATGAACGCTGGATACATACAGAAAACAAGGACTTTCACTATCAGTACACATTGAAACGATACAAGCGAAAATCATAACAACTTAAATCTAACGGTACAAAAAATACCCATCTGTACTGACATACTGAAATGCCATACAAATGGGTATCCTCTGGTGTGTATCACAAGTCTGTTATTCCTGTAATATGAGAACTTCCGTAAAAATATCAATTACCATCTTACTGGAATTTCTTCACAGATAGAGCCAACAACGTCACCTCACAAGGAATACATGGAACTGTCAGTATTAGCAAAAATGCGGGCAAAACAGCTATTATGCGTATGCACCTATCAATCTTCAAGGTAGGAATTTTATCTGGCTGTTTCTGATGTAGTATTATAAGAGCAAAATATGCTGATGCAATACTGTGCGATATGACTGAGTAGCACCAACTTATGCAACGATAACCAAAACTACTTAGCCTGTCTCTAATTCCAAGGATAACATCTTATATGCGTTTTTCTAATACACTAATACTGATTAAATTGCTTATCTTTTGTCTTGAAATTATCTAAGATATTGAAATAAGGCATTTTCTCAAATATTAGTTGGTTTGTCTTGATTTTAATGCTTTATTTCAAGAAAATATACTGTTATGAATACCACCTAAACTCGTAACGGAATCTTTTGTAATAAATCCATATTGTTTGCTAAAAACAGCTTTATTACTTGGTTTGTAAGCTATTTGCAAAACATTAGTTCTGCGGAAGAACAATTTTTACCATCTTATCGAAAATCAGTAAAATCAAGTCTTCATAGCCATATTGGAATAAAATGTCGGACAATCCTTTCGTATACCTAGTGGAAAATTTCGCCTTAACCTATGAATTCCTCTACGGAATTTTGAATCGATTCTGAGTAATCGTTCACCGAAAAGTTTTGCCTTCGGCAATGGTTATGGGTATAGTTGGTTTTATTAGATTTTTACTTTTGGGGAAGTCCTAAAGTATAACCATAATAAATATAATAAGAAACAAATTTGTTTAATTTCCCTGTTTTTCCTTCTTCTGTTTGGTACTATCTGTGAATGGATATCCTCTGTCTTTTACGGTATCGTGTGTTGTCAGAAAGGAGGTTTTTCATTATGATAGATACTAAAATCTTCGACATTCTCTATTCCTATCTGGAAGAAAGGTCTGACAACAATGTCGGCAGTCAATTAAATGCAGACACCGAGTATCAAAAGGCTTTAACAGAGGAATGTGAATGTTACCAGCAGTACGAAAATCTTAACTTATCTGAAGATCAGTGCAAGGTTATAGAAAATTGGGTGGATGCTGTAACAACTACTAATTCCGCCTACTCAGCAGTAATATTTCGTATGGGTATGCAATGTTGCTTTTCCTTACTGATGCAATTGATGAATCCAAAGTAACTATACAAAAATCGAAGATATTTCAATACCTTTATTGGCTTTGAAATATCTCCGTAAACTCAATTATTTCTTATTTGAAATAGTTATCTATTACATCATTATCATTACATACAATAGTGAGTTTAGAACTATCTGGTGACAAAAATATTCCCATTCTTTGTACTTGCATATCTTTTGTACATGGCTCTAAATGTACATGTTTCATTTCTTTAAAATTATGAGCAAGCCTTATTAATTCTGTTCCTAATCCCAACATGGCATTTTTACTTAAAAACATATTGATTTCACAAACATTCGTTATATCACAACCATTATGGTCTATGACTTTTATTACCGCAACATTGTCTGCATTATCCTCAAATTTATCATTAGAATCATTTACAATATCAATTTCATATTTCATATATTAATCCTCCTAATCAAATGTATCAATAATATTTCCTTTTTCGTCAAAAATGATATGAAATGACCATTTGGATTTCCATTTTCCAGCTTTTGTTTTTGTTTGTATTTCAACATTATAATGGTCTACTTTATCAAAATAACCCTTAGGTTTTATTTGATGAGCATTGTTGCCAGTATCATTTCTGAAAATAACTTGTGTATTATCATCTAAACTACTAATAATATTATTATCTACTACTTTACCATCTTTTATAAGTTGCTTTATATCATCTACTTTAGAACCACTGCC
>JAAZLH010000359.1 GCA_012799415.1 Candidatus Epulonipiscium sp.
CCATACACCAATATTACTTGAAATTGATTTATAGTATATAAACAATGATATATTAAGGATAAAGAAGGAGCACAAAAGAGTGCTCCTTTGCATTATCAAGAATATCTGGAAAATCTCTTTTATATTACAAATCGACTCGTTGAAATCGATTTGCTGATATTTTATAGGCAATTAGCATACTGAAAATATAAATTAATATTCCAATTACTAGTATAGGAAGTTGTTTCAATAGTAAATCTGC
Organism: Candidatus Epulonipiscium sp.; assembly: GCA_012799415.1. Classification (GTDB taxonomy): domain Bacteria; phylum Bacillota; class Clostridia; order Lachnospirales; family JAAYNZ01; genus JAAZLH01. The sequence goes on from JAAZLH010000359.1 coordinate 242, forward strand.
TTCAACGCTATCAAGCCATTTAAATTCTGGAATATGTACTATTACCTCCATAATAATTACTCCCAAAGCTGCAGGTATAATTGCTAGTAAAAAAGCCTTGCCCACTTTATAGGCAGTCTTAAAAAATTGTGTTAGAAGGATAAAATTAAATATAGAATAAATCATAAATCCAAAGCCATAGTAAGCTAGGTTTGCTTCAATGCCAGCAGGGTTGCCATTTGGTAATACACGAAGCCTTAATACTGCAAAAGGTAGAGAAATTAGTAATTGAGTCATTTGGGCTAATACCATTAGCAGGCATTTGGCCTTTACAGTATCTCTCTTTTGCACTGGCAGGAGAGCTGTGTAATATATATCATTGGTTTCTCTACCATACATAAAGGTTATATATGGACCAAGGCAACCAAATAAAAAGACCATGCCGTAAGGATAGGCAGGAACGATTACTAATGCACCAAGTAAGGTAAATATAAATAAATTAGGATGGGCAGCCAGTCTTAGTTCTTTGTATAAAAGATTAAACATCATATCTACTCCTTTCGGTCCGAATCATAATCTCTTCCAAGGACAAGTCAGCTTTATCACTTGGCACTTTTAAGTGCTGGAAGGATTGGATAAAGGCTGATTTTTCTGCACTTCTTAAGAGTTTGCCATCTTTAATGTAGGTAATATAGTCGGCGCATTTGTCTAAATCAGATGTTATATGAGTAGAGAATAAAATACTTATTCCTTTACTTTCAACCAGGTGGCGAAACAATTCTAATATATCATCACGGGATACGGGATCTAGACCACTGGTAGGTTCATCTAAGATTAGGAGTTTGGCTTTGTGAGACAAGGCCAAAGCCAGCATATATTTAACTTTCATTCCTGTGGAAAGTTCCTTAACCTTTTTATGAGGTACAAGGGAGAAAGCTTTTAGATACTTTTGGTATGCATTATCATCCCAGTTCTTATAAAAGCGTTTTGTAACATTTGTAATATCTGAAAGTTTCTTATGATTATAAAAATCAATGCCCCCTAAAACCACACCAATATCTTGCTTACAGCTTTCTTCATTTTCCCTATAATCCTTTCCAAACATTTCAATTGTACCACTATCTGGATTAACTAGATTTAGGATGGATTTTAAGCTTGTGCTTTTTCCTGCACCATTTTTTCCTATTAGGCCCATGATTTTACCCTGTGGTAAGTCAAAACTAATATCTTCTAATAAAAAGTTAGGATAAGATTTTCTAAGTCCTTTCACAGACAGTACATTCATGTGTATTCCCCCTTTATTCTTTGAAAATGTCATCTATAACTTGTCCAGTCATTCGGAGAAATGATTGGCTATCTATAAGTGCAATTCCGGCACTAGCTGGATTTGTATCTCCTAAAACGACCATACTGTCTCCTGCCTTCAGTTTAAATGTGTCTCTAGCCTTCTTTGGTAATACAATTTGTCCTCTTTCTCCCAAAGTCACCACACCAAATATATGTTTATTCTTTGGTGGGATAGGTAAACCATTCTCTTCAGGGTTATATCGTACCAGATCATTTAATGAAACATCATATAAATCTGCTAAGGCTTCACATTTAAGGATGTCAGGTAGAGAATCTCCATTTTCCCATTTTGCAACAGATTGGCGGCTAACTCCGATTCTTTCTGCCACTTCCTCTTGAGATAGACCAAGCTGATTTCTTAAATAGCTGAGATTGTTAGCAATGTTTTTCTTTGAATTTTTCATACTTTTCATACCTCCTAAATACATAATACACTATAAAACATGATAATAAAACCAACTAGAATTCACAAGTTATGTTAACTTTGGTTACCTATCTATTTATAAATCTTTATTGACATATAGGTCTATAGCATATAGACTAATAATATAAAGTCTATAATTTATAGACCAAGGAGGTTTATTATGATAGAACATAAACTAACTGAAAGTGAAGAAAAGTTTGCAGAGCTAATTTGGCAGAATGAACCGATAGGTTCAGGTGATCTTGTGAAGTTATGTGAAAAAGAAATGAATTGGAAAAAGTCTACCACATATACAATGCTTAAAAAGTTATGCAAAAAGGGTATTTTTCAAAATAAAAAAGCTGTGGTTTCATCTCTAATTACAAAGGATGACTACTATGCCAAACAAAGTATACGTTTCGTTGAGGATACCTTTGGAGGGTCATTGCCGAAATTCTTAGCAGCTTTTATCAGTGATAGAAAGTTAAGTAAGGATCAAGCTGAAGAGTTGAAAAGATTGATAGATGACCATAAGGAGGTATAGGCTATGAGTAAATTGTTTCTTACTGTTTTAAATATGAGCCTTACGGCAAGTTATGTAATCCTTTTTGTTATACTTATCAGGCTATTACTCAAAAAAGCTCCAAAAGTAATTTCCTATGCTTTGTGGGGTGTGGTGGCATTTCGCTTAATAATTCCATTTTCCTTTGAGAGCATGCTTAGCCTTATGCCGCGGAATACGAATGCAGTTCCAATACCTCATGATATTATCTATCAAGCAAGTCCTCAGATTAATAGTGGAATAGAAGCAATTGATTCATTTATAAGTAGATCACTTCCAGCGCCGGTTGTTGGGTCAAGTGTAAACCCAATACAGATTTATATTGAAATAGGAGCATACATCTGGATTGTGGGATTTATGATATTACTTATTTACAGTATCATATCTGTTTTGCAATTAAAAACACAGCTTAAAAGTGCCCGCCTGATCGAGCAGAATATCTTCGAAGCTAAGAATTTGAAAACACCTTTTGTCCTTGGTTTAATAAGACCCAAGATATATTTGCCTGTCGGACTTAATGCCACCGAAAGAAGATATATTTTATTGCATGAACAAACCCATATCAACCGAAAAGACCACATTATAAAAATATTAGCTTTCTTTATATTGTCCATACATTGGTTTAATCCTCTTGTGTGGATTGCGTTTAGGTTAATGAACATAGATATGGAGTTATCCTGCGACGAAAGAGTACTGAAAGAAATGAATGAAGATGTTAAAAAGCCTTATGCTACTTCTTTACTGTCGCTTGCTACTGAACGGCACATTTTAAATGGAAGTCCTCTTGCATTTGGCGAGGGAAATGTTAAAGCTAGGATTAAAAATGTATTAAATTATAAAAGACCAAAGTTATGGATTGGTGCGATTTCAATTATCATTGTAACAATAGTTGGAATTGGGCTAATGGCGAATCCTAGAAGTGTCACGATTGAAACAGTAGCAGATAATTTCTCCTTGAAAAACCTTGAAAGAGTAACATTCGGAACTCTTACTTCAGGGGATAGAGTTATAGATTTATCCACTGCAAAAGCTATGGAGATTTCAGATTTTATAAAAGAGCTTCAGGTAAGCAAAAATGAAGTTTCTTTAGATCGAGGAGCAGGTCGTGATAGCACAAATCAAATACATTTGGCCTTCAATGGATTTGCTAATGATGGAACTATATACGATGTTTATTTTAATTTTAATACCGACTTTACCGAGGTTTGGGTAGACAACGGTATAAAACCCAGTTTTTCTTATAAAGTAAAGAAACCAGATGAGGTCAAAATTTTGTTTAAACGGCAGTTTGGAAGCGACTCTATGGCAGTAGAAATCGGCTCCGCTGAGGAATTATGGAAGGCACGTACAAAATATATAGGTGATAATTCCGCAGTTGGAAAATTAATCGGTCTGTTACCGATTCCGGAGGGGTTACAAATCGAATATTTTAAGCTTCACACTAATGTAAGACCTTACGTTCTTGAAATTATATACTCAACATCTCCTGAAATTTTGAAATATTATGATATAGAAGAGAAATATATAACAAATTTTTTCAATAATAATGCACTAGTGCTTTTGGCCCTCATCGACAATGCAGACCAAATTAATGCAACAATTACAGATGGTCAGCTAAAAAAAGGATTTATAAACGCTCGAGAATGGGCAGATGACACTGTAGGTTGTGATGTTAGAGACTATGCCGAAAGTCCTGAAAAACTTCAAGAGCTGATTGATTTTTATTTAACACATTAATTTAAATGCTTTTGAGATATAAGAAATTTTAGAAATACATTTTTAAAGCAACACTTTTGTTGTTAAATAAAACTTGTAAAGGGTCTTAAAAGTAATTTATCGTTTAATATAAAAAATTATGTAATAATGAGGAAAGTATGTTATTATGGGTATTGGAATGTTATAAGAGTTATATATTCCAATACCTTTTTATATACTAGAGCTACTAAATGGGGTGAGATATACTTTTCGAGCTAGACTTCCCCATAATGAACGAGGAGAGATAAAATGCTAGCAAATTATCACACACATACCTACCGCTGTAACCATGCCAAGGGTGAGGACAGAGAATATGTAGAGGCTGCAATTCGAGCAGGGATAAAAGTTCTTGGTTTTTCTGATCACTGCCCATGGATTTTCGATGATGGATATGTATCGTCCATAAGAATGCTTCCACAGAGTGTTGATGACTATTTTGATTCAATACAGAAACTAAAACAGGAATATTCTAATGATATTACAATATATATTGGATTTGAAGCAGAATATATTCCTGAGTTAATAGATGCACAAACAGATCTATTGAAGGATTATCCCATAGATTACATGATTTTAGGACAACATTTTAATAGCCGTGAACCTTCCAGAGGTGCTGGGGCTCCCACCGAAGATGAGGCAATCCTTAAGAAGTATGTTGACCTTATCATAGAAGCGATGGAGACTGGAAAATATCAATATGTAGCCCACCCGGATATGATGAATTATGTTGGTCCAACAGAAACTTACGAATATCATATGCAGCGGCTTTGCAGATACTTAAAGGAAAAGAATGTACCAGTTGAAATCAATATGCTTGGTGTTATGGAAAAAAGGCATTATACCTCAGAACGCTTTCTGAGTATTGCTCAGAAGATTGGAAACTCTGCTATCATAGGTGTAGATGCACATCTTCCAGAATGTCTGGAAAATATGGAAATGCAGAGAAAGTGCCGTGCATTAGCAAAAAGATACAACTTACCGTTGATCGATTTTCTTCCAAATCTGGAAGCTACTAATTGAGAAGCAAGGCATTAGAAGAGAATAAGAAAGCACCCCTTTGTGGTTAAATCAGTTTGACCAAGATTATAATACAAAGGAAGGTGCTTTTTTGTTTAAATTAATATTAATGATTCCATTGACAAACTAACAATTGTTAGCTATCATAAGGCTAACGGTTGTTAGTTTGTGTTTAATTATTTTAATAATTGAAAATAGAGATGGCAATAGTAATTACAATCTAAAATCTTGATGACTAGAAGAAATGGCTCATTGTAGCCGGGCAAAAATGGAGGTAAGTATATGAGCAACACTAAGGATAAAATTATTTATCAGGCACTAACTTTGTTTTCTGTAAGGGGATATGAAGGGGTTTCCATGCGTGATATTGCATCTGCTGTAGGTATAAAAGCATCATCCCTCTATAACCATTTTAAGAGCAAAGAGGACATTTTTATGAGCATTCTTGATGAGATGTCTAAGAATTACAAAGCGATGATTGATAAATTACAGATGCCAGACGGTGAGACAAATGAGGTGGCAGATAAATACATGCAATTATCAGAAGAAACTCTTTTAGCTTTTGTAAAAGATATGTTCTTGTTTTTCTTAAAAGATGATTTTGCTTCTAAATTCCGGCGAATGCTTACTATTGAGCAGTTTCAAAGTATGCAAGCTAGAGATGCATTTTTAGAATTATTTATAAATGGACCAATCAATTTTCAAAAAATGGTGTTTGAAAATATGATAGAGCAAAGTGGTTTTATTAAGTGTGATCCATATATTATGGCAAATCATTTTTACTCTCCTATATTTATGCTATTAAATAAGTACGATCATCTACCTGGTAAAGAAGATGAGGCAATTGGTTTATTGGAGAAACATATAAAACAATTCAATAATATTTATAAAAAATGTTAACACTATGATATTTAATCTTCACTAAGGAGTTATATATCTTGGTGCTAATATAAATGATGTTTCATAAATTGGACTTGTGTCAATAGTTTGGATACAAGTCCGCCCCCTAACATTAGAACATATAGAAAGTTTTCTAAAATATACTAACAAAACAAGATGTGATAGACAGGTTAATAATTTCATTTTCAAATAATTTTATATGGAGGAGAGTTAATGAAAATAGTGGTTTTACATGGACAAATGCATAAAGGGAGTACATACAATATTACAAAACTCTTTTTGGAGAATCTTTCTGGTGAAAATACGGAAATAATTGAATTCTTTATGCCCAAGGATACACCAAGATTTTGTATAGGCTGTTTTAGTTGCTTTACAAAAGGTGAGGATAAATGTCCCCATGCAGATGAAGTTCAACCAATTGTAAAAGAAATTGATGAAGCTGATTTGATTATATTAGAATCTCCTTGCTATATCTATGGAATGAGTGGTCAGCTTAAAACTTTTCTAGACCATTTAGCCTATCGATGGATGGTACATAGACCTCATCCTAAAATGTTCAGTAAGGTCGGATTGGTTATTTCTACAGCTGCAGGTGCAGGCTCAAAAAAAGTTACAAGATCTTTAAAAGATAATCTGTTTCATTGGGGAGTACCCCGAATTTATCGATATGGAATAAATGTTGGCGCTTCAAGCTGGGAGACAGTAAAACTTGAAAAGAAGTTAATGATTGAAATGGAAGTAAAAAAACTATCTAGAAAAATTGCAAAACAGATTGGAAAAGCAAAGCCAGGATTGAAAACAAAATTAATGTTTTTAATTATGCGAATGGCTCAGAAGGCTAATGACTGGAATCCTACTGATAAAAACTATTGGGAAAAGTATGGATGGCTAGAAACTGATAGACCTTGGAGTTAAGTGCATGGTGTGGCAATAGTAGCCAATGAGAGTGCCACTGGAACGACTGAAGTTGCTAATAAGGCTTTCCTAACTAAAAACAGAGAATCTTTTGAAGACATTTTAGAACTGAAAAGATAAATACTAACGAAGTAATCATTCTAAAGAAAAATGTTTGTTTTAAATGAAGGGATGTTGTTAAACTATGATGGGGTTAGAGCTCTGTTATATAATAAAAAAGAAAACCAATGAAGGCAAAATGTATAAAGAAAATTGGAACGATAATACAGTAAATTGGAGTAGTGGTTACAGAAGAGCAATGAGAGAAATAGATGAAATACTAGATATGTATCTTGGTTTTATTTATCATCTTAGTTCTTTTTGGCCTAATCATTATGTGGGTATCCAAAAGCAAATTGAACAATCGTATTTCGGCTTAAGTAATAGCTTTTTATATTAATAAGAGGAGCGTGTGTATGGTAGATAATATTATTAAATCGGTATCAGAGAAATTATCCCCTCTACCTTTTATAGAAGGTATTGTTTTAGGTGGTTCACGTGCAAGGGGCACCCATACAGAGGATTCGGATATTGATATAGGTATTTATTACAACTCTGAATCATTTGATATAAATGCAATAAATCAACTTGCTTCAGAGCTAGATGATGAGCATAGAAGCAACCTAGTTGTTCCTCCCGGAGCATGGGGAGAGTGGGTTAATGGCGGTGGATGGTTGATCATAAATGGATATCATGTTGATTTGATTTTACGTGATATTAAACGTGTGGAAGAAATAATAAAAGTTACGGAGCAAGGAATTGTTACTTCTAATTATCAGACTGGCCATCCCCATGGTTATATAAGTGCCATGTACCGAGGAGAATTAGCGATTAGCAAGATGCTATATTATAAGAACGAAAATTTATGCGAATTAAAAAAAAAGGCAGAAACTTATCCCGTCGCCTTGAGGATAAGTTTAGTTGAATTTTTTATGTTTGAGGCTAGCTTCTCTTTAATGTTTGTAAAGGAAAACTTGAGAGCAAATGATAAATATTATATTGCAGGTCATGTTTTCCGTATGGTTTCATGTTTAAATCAAGTGTTATTTGCATGTAATAATGCCTATTGTATTAACGAAAAGAAAGCTGTTAAACTAATTGAAACTTTTGAATATAAACCTGAAAAATATGGTGAAAAGGTTAATCGCATTTTTGAAGTACTTGGTATATCACTTAATAAATGTTACGACTTATCTGAGAAGTTGTATAATGAAGTGAAACAAATTGCAAC
>JAAZLH010000360.1 GCA_012799415.1 Candidatus Epulonipiscium sp.
TAGCAAAAGAAGTATTAGAGGCACTTCTAGATAAATATATGGATGAAGGAATATCAGAACTTGAAAGTATGGAAATTCTTAAATTAAACCCATTTACTGAAATAGGAACACCTGCAAAGATTATTAAGTCCTTTGGAGGAAGAGAGAAATATATTCAAACGGTAAAAGAACTAGAAGAACAAATATATGCATAGATGCTCCTACTACAGGAGCATTTTACTTGGACAAAGGAAGGGGAAAAAATATGACCATTACATCACTAATTCGATCTATACAAGATATTATGAGGCAAGATGCAGGGGTAGATGGAGATGCCCAAAGGATATCCCAGCTTGTTTGGATGTTATTTTTAAAAGTATATGATGCCAAAGAAGCAGAGTGGGAATTGTTTGAGGAAAATTATCAATCCATTATTCCAGAAGATTTAAGATGGAGAAATTGGGCAGCAGATGAAGAAGGAATCACAGGAGACGAACTATTAGACTTTGTCAATGAAAGACTGTTTAAGGAGCTAAAAGATTTAACAGTGGATGAAAATACAGATAAAAGAGCCTTAATTGTGAAATCTGTATTTGAAGATAGCTATAATTATATGAAATCAGGAACGCTACTTCGCCAGTTGATTAATAAATTAAATGAGATCGATTTTGATGAATATGAGGATAGACATGCCTTTAATGATATTTATGAAAATATTTTAAGAGATTTACAAAGTGCTGGTAATGCGGGAGAATATTATACTCCGCGGGTTTTAACAGAATTTATGATTGACATTTTAGACCCTAAAATTGGAGACAAAATAGCAGATTTTGCTTGTGGAACAGGTGGGTTTTTAGTATCTTCTCTAAATCATTTAGAAAAGGGGATAAAAACAGTAGAAGATAGAAAGACAGTTCAATCCTCTTTATTTGGAATAGAGAAAAAACCATTACCCCATTTACTTTGTATGACAAACTTGTTATTGCATGATTTAGATAGTCCTACTATTTTAAGAGATAACTCTCTTTCTAGTAATATCAGAGATTACACAGAAAAAGACAAATACGATATCATTGCTATGAATCCTCCCTTTGGTGGAGTAGAAGAAGCCGGTGTACAAATCAATTTCCCAATGGAGTTTAGAACATCAGAAACGGCAGACCTTTTTATGGCATTAATTATGCATCGGTTAAAAGAAACAGGTAGAGCAGGGGTCATACTTCCTGATGGATTCTTATTTGGGAACGACAATGCAAAAATAGCCATCAAAGAAAAGTTGCTGAGTGAATTCAACCTTCATACCATTGTAAGAGTGCCAAATGGTGTATTTGCCCCCTACACATCTATTGCTACCAATGTATTATTCTTTGATAAAACAAAACCTACGGAGAAAATAGATTACTACCAAGTGCCACTACCAGAAGGGATTAAAAATGGATTTACCAAAACGAGACCCTTTCGACCAGAACATTTACAAGGCGTAAAAGACTGGTGGAACAATAGAGATCAAGAAGATATCAATGCTTATTCAGCAACTATAGAAGAAATAAAAAAAGCAAATTATAATTTAGATTTTAAAAATCCAAATTTAAATAAAGATGAAAAAGAATATAGCTTACATGAACTTTTAACGATCATGGACACAAAATCAAAAAATATCAATCGATTACTCGGCCAACTTTCAGAGGTGTTGGAAGGAGTTGAAGAATAAAAATGGATATACAAGGACTAAAAGATAAGATTCTTCAACTGGCAATACA
>JAAZLH010000361.1 GCA_012799415.1 Candidatus Epulonipiscium sp.
ACTTAATAGCTATATGGATAAATTACCTGAACCTTTGCCACTATCACAGCAAAAGGAATTTAAATCAATAAAAAATATGATTATTAAAGAGGCAGATAATTATAACAAGGGGATTTTTTCCTTTGAAGAAATAACTAATGATTATATTGATATTACTGATGAAGAAATAGATAAAGCAACAGAAGATAAAATAAAAAATGATATAGAGTTTGTTGAAATGGAAAGTGATACTTTAGATTTATCTAACGAAATAGAAGTTAGTGATGATATAACTGAAGATGTTTATGTCAAGTGAAGTGATGATTATAAAAGGGCTTGCAAATTCTTATTTGGTACAGATGATATAGTGCAAGATTTTGAGGAAGCCTTTTATTTATTTCAATCTGAAGCTGAAAAAGGAAATGCTCTTGCTATGTTTAACATGGGAAGAATGTTTGCAGATGGGCTTGGTATGGAGATTGATATCTTAAAAGCCCATGAGTGGTATGAAAAGGCTCTTAATGCTTTCCATAGGGTAGAAGATAGAAAGCCTTGGGAATATACAGAGTATCGTATAGGTAAGATGTATTCACAAGGTCTTGGAACAGAAGGAGATTATGAAAAAGCAGCATACTGGCTTACTTTGTCAGCAGAAGAAAGATATAAGTTTGCAGAGTATTCTTTGGGTGGTCTTTATTATAGAGGTCAAGGGGTTGAGCAAAGCTATGAAAGAGCTTTTGAGTTTTACCTAAAATCCGCAAAACAGAGTTTTCCCTATGCTGAATTTGAAGTGGCAAAGATGTATCGAGATGGAATTGGAAATGATATAAATGAGGAAGAGTCAGATAAATATTTTTCTTATGCTTTTATAGGTTTTAAAAGATTAGAAAAGAAAAGTTATGATGATAAAATTCAATATAGGCTTGGGTGGATGCTTCAAAATGGCATCGGTACAGAAAAAGATATAGGGGTAGCAAAACAGTATTATGAGAAGTCAGCAAAGCTTGGAAATACATTTGCCTGTTATTCCCTTGCAAAATTAATCCTTGCAGAAGAAAATCCAGTAGAGGGAGAAGTTAAAAAAGCAATTGAGTATTTAAAACAAGCATTGACTAGTGGAAATCAATTTGCACAATATTCTCTTGGAAAGCTTTATCTTGATGGGGAATACGTGGATAAAGATATATTGAAAGCTGTAGAGTTATTTAAACTATCATCAGAACAGGGAAATAAGTATGCATCATATCAGCTTGGCAAGCTATATCTTAAGGGTGAGGATATAACGAAAAACATTCCATCAGCAATAAAATGGCTGTACTTATCTGCAGAAAAAGGAAATCAATATGGACAGTATTTATTAGGAAAAATATATTTAACAGGTGAAGGTGTGCTAAGGAATAAAGAAGAGGCAATAAAATGGTTTACATTATCTGCTGAGCAAGGAAATGAATACGCTCAGTTTTTTCTAGATAATATGGATAATTTTCATAGCCCATCTATTTCACTTATAGTATCAAAGATGTTTTATCATATGAGTAAAATATTTGAAGATCATGTTCCATTAAAATCATCAGGAGTTGGAATTAAGGTTGATAGTAAGTTATTAAGAAAGCTAAGGGAAAAGAAAATGGCACAAGGACATAAGGAAGATGATCATGAGCAGAAGAATATTAAGCTGTAGAATTCAAAAGGAGGTAATCTATGGGTACTTACATTCATTTTACAGAGGAACAGAAGCAAAGAGCAAATTCAGTTGATCTAGTGAATTTCTTGGAGAGGCAAGGAGAAAAGTTATTGCGTTCTGGAAGAGAAAAAAGACTTGCCAGTGATCGCAGTATTACCATAAGAGGAAATAGGTGGTATGATCATGAAACTAGAGAAGGTGGTCTTGCAATTGATTTTCTGCAGAATTTTTATGGGCTAAGTTTTCCGGATGCAGTAACAAGATTACTTGGTGGTGAACAGGGAGAAATAATATATAAAAAAGCAGATATAAAAGAACAGGAGGAAAGAAAGTCTTTTGTTTTACCTCAAAAGCATTCTGATATGCGTAGGGTCTATGCTTATTTAATTAAACAAAGGTGCATTGATAGGGACATAATAAGTTTCTTTGCTAGGAATAAAATGCTTTATGAAAGCTGTGAACTATCTAAAGATAAAACAATGGAATATCATAACGCGGTATTTGTGGGGATTGATGAAAAAGGAATTCCCCGACATGCTCATAAACAAGGAATATATACGAAAGGTAAAAAGTTCAAAGGAAATATAGAAAGCAGTGATCCTTGCTATAGTTTTAATTATATCGGAAAGAGCAATAAGCTTTATGTATTTGAAGCACCGATTGATATGCTTTCTTTTATTACAATGTATCAAAAATATTATCAGCATGACAGTTATGTATCTTTGTGCGGAGTATCTGAGCAGGCGATGCTAAAGATGCTTGAGATAAATTCAAGACTTAATCATACAATACTATGTCTGGACCATGACAAGGCAGGAATTGAGACGAGTGAAAAATTCTATGATATATTAACTGCTAAGAAAATAAGATGTGATAAATTTAAGCCTCAATATAAAGATTGGAATGAAGACCTTAAGGCAAGTTTTAATCTACCTGCAATACCAGCAGAGAAACACCCTCAGTATACTTTACGAGATAAAATCTGTTCAGAGATTTATGAACTGACATCTGAATTTAAAAATAAAGATAATTCTCTATCAAAATTAAATAATTTATTCTATAAATGCAAAACAAGTAACAGTGAGCAGATAGTTGAAATTTTAAAACAACTATCTGCTTTTTCTATGTTTCTAGCTGAGAGGGAATATAGGCAAATGGGGATTAGTCAAAGTAGAGATGCTGCTCAAAATAGATTGTGCTACGGATTTAAAGCATATGAGAATCGCATTAGGCTTAATAGTCGCTTAGATATGATTGGACAGGAGATTTTGAAAATCAGTAAATATAAAGGAATAATTTCTGGAACAGAGAAAGCAAATATTGCAAAAGCTTATGAATCAATTGCCCAACATAGTTTAAAGGCAATTATTTTGATTGAACTACAAGAACAAAAGAAGGATCAAAAACAAATCGAGGAGATGACTATGCAACAGAGGCAAGGATAAATCCTATAGTGTGATTTAAAAATGTAGGAAAGAAAAAGGGGGTTGATTTATGGACTCACAAGTATATTGGCTCATAGGTATGGCAGCTTTGATGTTTATTGTAATAGGCGGTATTTCATTGATCTCACATTACTATACCTTAAATGGAATCAAGTCAAAAACAGTTGGTGATGGTCAGCATGGTACAGCTAGATTTGCTACAAAGAAAGAAATCATAAAAACTTATAAGCATATCCCTTTCCATGTTTCACAATGGAGAAAAGGAGAAAATCTACCAACAGAGCAGGGAATTATAGTTGGGTGTAAAGGAGCTAAAAATAATGTAACAGCACTTGTAGATACTGATGATGTTCATTGTCTTATGATTGGTGCAGCAGGTGTAGGAAAGACTGCATTTTTTCTTTATCCAAACCTGGAATATGCTTGTGCAACTGGTATGAGCTTTATTACTACTGATACAAAAGGAGATCTTGCTAGGAATTATGGAACGATTGCTAAAGAAAACT
>JAAZLH010000362.1 GCA_012799415.1 Candidatus Epulonipiscium sp.
ATAGCTGTAAATGGAGAAATAGGTTGGCGTGCTGTCTATACAGTAGGGGATCTAGGTATGAAACAAGGCGGCAGTGTAAAAATAATACTGCCTGCCTATCAACATCAAAGATCAAGAGAATACGTACAAGTATATGATTACTGGAAGCCCCATTTTTTATATGCTTATTGTAATGATGAGACACTTCCGATTCGTACAGCAGTAGAGAAAGTGCCTTCCAAGTTCAGTCATATTCAAAGATGGGTAGATAGTGATCGAGTAGCCGTAATTATTGCAGAAGCCGATTTACCACCAGGAAGTCAAATATATATCCATTATGGTGGAATTGATCGTGCATGGATGGAAGGTCAGGTACCTCCTACTCGTGTAGGGCATCGTAGCACCAAAAGGGAAGGAAGTTTCTTGAAACATGAGTGTCTTATTGACATAGAAGGAACAAAGGAATATAAAAAAATAGATATTTTTCCAGATATTAAAGTGGTGCCAGGAGAAGCAAAATATCTAACACTAATAGCACCTACTTTTATCCAACCTAAAGAGCCAGTAGAGATTAAATACTTGGTAAAAGACCGTTTTCATAATCCTATTTTTGACTGGAAAGGAGCCCCTTTTACCATTAACATGCGTAACCTCCAAACAGGAAAACAAACGCCCTGTCCAAGGAATGAAAGAGGTACTTATGAAATCCGAGTAGAGGAAGAAGGAATTTATGAACTAGATATAGCAGGGATAGAGGAATTAGAAGTGCAAAAAGCCGTATTTTTCTGTAAAGAATCAGAATATCAAATATACTGGGGAGATTTGCACTGCCATTCTAGTTTAACACCTAATATTCGTGACAATAATGGAGGAGCTAGTCCCTACGATGCTTATCAATACGCTAAAGAAGTTTCAAATATAGATTTTGTAGGTCTCTCTGAACAAACCTTTGAATTTAATGAAGATGAAGATTTAAATATTACAAGAAGTACTTGGGATACCATTGGGGCATTATCCGACGAGCACTATATCCCAGGGTCATTTGTAACCTTTCCAGGATTTGAATTTCATAGCCAGAGAGGAGATACCATCGTTTTATTTGGAGATTCTTTAAGTAAATTTCCCTATCCAGATGAAACCGTACAAGATCTTCCAGATGTATGGACCTATTATGGAGAAGATCAATATCTAACCATTCCTCATTTGCATCGTTATTGTGGTGGAAGACGAGCCAAAGATCAACAAGAAATGCAGCATACAGGTTTTACCTTAGATAATTGGAAAGCGGGTAATAAAAAGCAAGAAGTTCTTTGTGAGATTTATTCTAGTCAGTGGGGACGCTTTGAAAGCAATGATCACCCTATGTTATTAAAAGCCAAAGCCAATGTTCCCAAGAATACCTATGTAGATTTTTTAAATATGGGAAAACCTTGGGGTGTAACTGCCAGTAGTGATGATCATGATGCTATGCCTGGGTATGGTGGAGTTACAGCTGTTTATGCTAAAGAATTGACGAGAGAAGGGATCTTTGAAGCTTTACGTAGCCGAAGAACCTATGCAACAACCCACCCCAGGATCGGAGTTCAGTTTTATGTAAATGGACTTTGTATGGGGGAAGAAGCAGAAATTGGTGATGGAGAAGCAAGAGAGATTCAGGAAATCAGAGGACAAGTAATTTGCCCTAAAGAAATTCAATATGTAGAGATTATAAAAAATGGAGAATTACTTCAAAGAATAGACGGGGATCAATCTTGGATGGATATATCTTATGAAGATATAGGCAATATTAAAGAACGGACTTATTATTATTTACGTGTAAAACAAATAGATGGACATTTTGCTTGGTCTAGTCCTATATGGATCATCCCAAAATAAACAAGCTAACAGAATAACTTGAAAAAAATAGCATCAGTAAGATACAATAAATGAAGAGTATAAAATACTAGAAATCAAGGGGGGCTAACAATGGATTTAATGGAAATCAAAGAATTTATATTAGAGAAAACGAAGAGCAATGGAGAGATATTCCAAGATCAATTACCTACTTCGACGAAAGAAGGACAGTATCAGTTTGATGAGTGGGGAACATGGGTTGGAAGCTTTTGGACAGGGCTGAATTTTCTATGTTATGAAATGAGTAAAAAAGAATCCTACTTGGAAGTAGCAAGAAAATCGAGACATCGATTCAAAAGAAGATTATATGAACGTGCTGAAACTTTAGATCATGATATAGGATTTTTATATAGTCTTTCTTGCGTAGCAGATTATAAAATTACAGGAAATGAAGAGGCGAAAGAAATTGCCTTAGATGCTGCAAAACTATTAAAAGGACGCTTTCGTGAGAAGGGTCAGTATATTCAAGCATGGAATGTATGGGATGAAACCGATGAATTTAGCCAGAACAATAAAGGAAGAGCCATTGTAGATTGCATGTATAACCTTCCTATTTTATTTTGGGCAGCAGAAGAAACAGGAGACGATAATTATCGTAGAGTAGCTTTAGCGCATGCTGATACAACAGCAAAGTATTTAGTACGGGAAGATGGTACTGCTTACCATAGTTTTGTGTTCGACCTAGAAACAGGAGAACCTAAATTTGGACAAACCCATCAAGGATATAGTGATGAATCTTGTTGGGCTAGAGGACAAGCTTGGTTGATTGGCGGGTTTGCTTATACTTTTAAATATTCAAAGGATGAGAAATATCTAAACATGGCCAAAAAAGTAGCAGATGTCTTTCTAGATAATTTAGAAGAAGATTTTATTCCTATGTGGGATTTCAGTCTTCCTTCAAAAGAAAATCATCCAAGAGATACTTCAGCAGCTTCTATTGCAGCAGCGAGCTTATTAGAACTAAGCTCCCATCTATCTGGGGAAGAAAAAGAACATTATTATAAATGGGCTTATCAGATTTTAGAAAGCCTATATAATCACTACGGGACCCAAAATGATGCTGAAAATCAAGGTTTATTGGTACATGCCTGTGGACATTATCCAGCTAAAAAAGACTTAAATTGTTCTTTAATTTACGGAGACTATTATTTTGCAGAAGGTATTGCTAGGTTACTAGGAGATACAGAAATATATTGGTAAAAAGAGGAGGGTACTGTAATGAAACAACCTAATATTGTATTTATCATGTCTGATGACCATGCTTATCAAGCCATGAGCTGTTATGGTCATGGTTTAAATGAGACCCCTCATATTGATCGAATAGCCAAAGAGGGAATTCGTTTTGATCGCTGTTACTGTACAAACTCCATTTGTACCCCTAGCCGCGCTACCATCCTTACAGGACAGTACAATCATACCAATGGGGTTCGAACCTTACATGATAGCCTAGACAATACCCGTCAAACTTTTCCTAAGCTACTACAAAAAGCAGGTTATCAAACCGCCATTGTAGGGAAGTGGCATTTAGGCCACGGAGAAAAGCATGATCCTACAGGATTTGACTATTGGAATGTACTTCCGGGACAAGGTTTGTATCATAATCCTGTTTTTTATGAAATGGGAAAAGAAGTACAGTATAAAGGATATGCCACAGATTTAATTACAGAAAAGTCCATTGAGTGGATGGAGCAGAGAGATAAAGAAAAGCCCTTTTTACTGATGTGTCATCATAAAGCACCGCATCGGCCTTGGGAACCTGCTGACAAGTATAAAAACTTATACGATGACATAGAGTTTCCTTATCCAGATACCTTTGATGATGACTATTCAACCCGAGGAAGGGCAGCTCATAAGGCGAAAATGCGAATAGAAGATTTAAAAGAAAAAGATGTAAAAGCCAAAACACCAGCAGGTCTTACCTTAGCAGAAGAAAAAAGATGGAAGTATCAACGGTATATCAAAGATTATCTACGATGTATTGCTTCTGTAGATGATAGTGTAGGAGAGATTTTAGGGTATTTAGAGAAGGAAGGCATCATAGACAATACTCTTATTATATATACATCAGATCAAGGTTTCTACCTAGGAGAACATGGTTGGTTTGACAAACGATTTATGTATGAAGAATCCTTTCGAATGCCTTTCATTGTTCGCTATCCAAAAGAAATCAGTGCTGGTAGTATATCAACAGATTTTGTGATGAATGTAGATTTTGCACCTACCTTTTTGGAGTATGCAGGCATCTCTATTCCAGAAGATATGCAAGGAGAGAGTATACGTCCTTTATTACAAGGTGAACTTCCTACAGATTGGAGAAAAACCATTTATTATCGATATTGGGAATGTGACACCCCAGAGCAACCAAGTGAGCATAATGTATTTCCTCATTATGGAGTACGAACAGACCGGTATAAATTAATTTATTATTATACCCATGGTTTAGATTTATCAGTAAACCAAGAAGATGGGCCTATTGCACCGGAGTGGGAATTTTACGATTTAGAAAAAGATCCAGCTGAATTAAACAATGTATATGGTAATCCTGGTTATTCACAGGAAATCCAAAGTCTAAAAGAAGAATTAGAAAGAATTAGACAAGAGATTGGGGATCATGAGTAGTTTGGATATCTATCTAGCTAGATAGCTAGATAGATAATATAAATATAAACCTGCCTAAATTGGTAGGTTTATATTTCAAATTTGATGAATTAAGAAAATGGGTTTTAGTTGTAACATACCAAACTTTATCAATTTATTTGAAAAAATGATTTTTTTGTATTTTTGTCTCATTATTTAAGTTCTTCATTTTTTCTAATATTTCATAAGGAATACTCAGATCTCCTTTTCCTATTCCAATATCAATATCAGGCTTAATATGGCCATGGAAGTCACTACCACCTGTCTGAAGCAAACCATAGTGGCTGGCTAGATGGCGAAGAAGTTTTTCTTGTTTGGGAGTATGGGTAGAATAGATAACTTCCAAGCCATCTAGACCATCTTTCACTAATGATTGAATGGTTTGATGTAGTTCTTGTTCTGAAAAAGAATATAAAAAGGGATGAGCAAGAACTGCAATTCCCTTTGCATTGTGAATCATACCAATACAATCTTTTGGAGTAGGAAGTTCACGAGGGATATAAGCAGGACCATCAGCACCAATATATTTTTGAAAAGCTTCTGCAATATTTTTTACATATCCCTGTTCATAAAGCCATTTTCCATAGTGGGCCCTTGTAATTACTTTACTTCCTGCTGCATTTTGTAAAGCAGCTATAGTAATAGGAAAACCTAAATCATTGAGGCGTTCTATCATCCTTATATTTCTTCTTTCACGAGCATTTTGCCAATGATGTAGTTCTTGTAAGAACAAAGAATCATTTTGATCTATAAAATATCCTAAAATATGGAGTTCTACATCTTGGTAATAAGCTGCAAGTTCAATCCCAGGAATTACTTCCATATTGATTGAATTTCCAGTAGCCATAGCTTCCGCTAGACCATCGATAGTATCATGATCTGTCAGTGCAAAAGCTGTAAGTCCTTTTTTCTTAGCATAGAGTACCAAGTCTTTGGGAGTCATAGTCCCATCTGAAACAGTGGAATGTACATGTAGATCAATTGTTTTCATATCTGGCTTTGTTCCTTTCCCATGTTAAGATATAAATAGCATTAAAAAAATTTATCTCAGATTCTAGTTTTCATAGTATATGCTTATCTTTAATTATTTACTGGTATCTAATTTTACTTATTTTAACATTATTTATGAGCAATGATAGGTATTATATAAAATCATATCATAAAATAACTACTGTATCTATAGTATTGGAAGGTAAACAAAGGTTATTGTAAAGAAAAACAAGGATTTTATAAATACACAAAACAAAATTTTTGATATACTATAGGTATATTAGGCTAAAAGTAATTACTAGATTAAGATGGAATTGAAAAAGTCATCAATACGAGGAGGAGTAAAGTGAAAATTCAAATTAAAAATAGTCAGGGAGAAATTTTAGCATCAAAAGAGGGAAACCAAGAAATAAGCTTAACTTATGAGGGAGTTTATTCAGAAGGCGATAAGATTGTTTTTGATTTAGAAAATAATAAACATGTTTTTGTTGATATTGGTGAGCATGTGGTAGAATCTCTTATCTATGCACCAGAATCTCATTTTGAATATGGGATACCCTTTGGTGAAAAATTAACAGCTTATCATCCTGAAGCTTTTCAAGGAGATACTCACACCATTACTATGAGAGTTGCTGATCCAAAAGAAATTTCTGAATATAGAAATTTGGCGTTAAATGGATTAGATAAGCATCAAGAAGTCAACTATTATCCCCATGCATATGCAAATGTTGTAACAAGAAACGAAGCCTGCTTTGAACCTAGGAATGCTATTGATGGATGTAAAGACAATTCATCCCATGGACATTATCCTTATCATTCATGGGGAGGTGGGCTACGTGATGACCTAGAATTTACTTTATTCTTTGGACGAGAGGTTCAGGTAGATAACATTGTCTTATATTTAAGAGCCGATTATGTAGATGATCATGACACAAACTGGGAAACAGGTGTTTTTGAATTTTCAGATGGAAGCAGAATGCCTATTTCCATGATTAAAACGGCAGAGCCGCAAAGTTATTCTTTTGAGACAAAAACAATTAGCTGGGTGAAGCTTACAGAAATCAGACGCCCTGTGTCTTCAGCTTTTGCAGCACTTACCCAAATCGAAGTATATGGAGCAGAATAAAAAAATACTTCAACATTATGAGAAATAGATCCTTTGGTCTATACATTATTTAAAAAGGTCATACTATACGCGTTTCTAAATTGCGTAGGGGTGACCTTTTCGTATTTCTTAAATAACTTAAGAAAATATTTGTCATCTCTGAAGCCTAGTTTGCAAGCGATTTCTTTTACGTTCATATCAGACTGGCATAAGAGTTGTTTAGCCTTAGAAATACGTAAATAATTGATATACTCTTGCATACTCATACCCATTCTTTTTTTAAAATATCGAGCAAGATATTCTTTTGAAAAATTGAACTCATAAGCTACATCTTGAAGGGATATATTTCTTGTGGTATTGATATTAATCCACTGAATCATCTTTGAAAGCCTATCATCATTTGCCTCTTTTTGATTAAGACAATGCCGCGATAAAACCTGTTCTGTAATTTCAATTAAGAGTGAGGTGAGTATATAATTGCAACTTTGTTTTGTGTAGTAATTAGATTGGGATAAGTGAAGAAGTTGATGAAAAAGAATACTGATTTTATCAAGATTTAAGCCTTTAAAATAAGTCGGAATTAGAATATGAGAGTCTAGGCCATTAAAATAAGGATTATTTTTTGCCATTAAGATATCAGGCATCATATCCATATGATGTCTGATACTAGCATTGTTATTACAATAAAAATGAACCCAATAAAAAGATGCACCTTTATTAGAATAAGCATAGCCAGAATGGATCAGACCAGGCTCTAACAATAAAAGATCTCCTGCCTGCAATTCAAATCGATCATCATCTTGTTGAATATAAACAGTCCCTTTATTCATAATAATAATTTCATAATCATCTCGAATCCTTTCCATATGGATCCACTGATCATCGGCAGTAAAATTTCCAGCAATGGAGAAAAAGAGAGGCTGATCAATATTTGCTTTTAAATAATTCACAGGTCAATATACACCACCTTTTGTTAAAATGATCTACTTACAATGCTTGTATGATATGAGATAATTACTATTATACAGAAGGTATAAGAGGAAGTAAATAGAAAAGGAATCAACCATGCAATTTAAAACACCCCTGAATGATGGTCAGAGGTAAATCTGATATCTATATAGCTATACAAAGAAAGGAAGGGATATTATGGAGCAAGTAAAGCTTCTAAATGGTCTTTTTAAAAATTCCCAACAAAAAGGAGAGGAGTATTTAATTTATCTGGATGTAGATCGACTGGTGGCCCCTTGTTATGAAGCAGTGGGGAGAGTACCTAAAAAACCTCGTTATGGAGGGTGGGAATCAAGGGAAATTAGTGGTCACTCTGTTGGGCATTTTTTATCAGCTCTTTCTGCTATGTATATAGCCACAGGAAATAAAGAGCTGAGAAGGAAGCTAGAGTATACTATATCAGAACTTGCCTATGTGCAAAGTTTAGATCCTACAGGTTATATCAGTGGCTTCCCAAGGGATTGTTTTGATCGAGTATTTACAGGAGATTTTACTGTAGCAAGGTTTGAGTTAGGTGGTAGCTGGGTACCTTGGTACAGTATTCATAAAATGTATGCAGGTCTTATAGATGCATATGTTTTAGTTGATATTCAAGAGGCTTTAGATATGGTTATTAAGCTGGCGAATTGGGCCAAAGCAGGACTTGACAATTTAACAGAAGAACAATTTGATAAAATGCTTTATTGCGAACATGGTGGTATGTGTGAGGTTATGGCAGATCTGTATAGCATTACGGGTAATCCAGATTATTTAGATTTAGCCATTCGATTTTATCACAAAGAAACTTTGTTACCTCTTTCACATTTTAAAGATGAGTTAGAGGGGAAGCATGCCAATACTCAAATACCCAAGGTAATGGGAGCAGCAAAGCTATACAATATTACAGGGGAAGAAAAATATAAAAATGCTGTTGTATTCTTTTGGAATGTGGTTACTCAAAATCGTTCTTATGTCATAGGTGGAAATAGCCGAGATGAACATTTTGGAAAAGCAGATACAGAAAAATTAGGTGTGATGACGGCAGAAACCTGCAATACCTACAATATGCTAAAATTGACAGAAATTTTATATGATTGGGAACAGGATTCAACCTATATGGATTACTACGAAAGAGCTTTATATAATCATATATTGGCCTCTCAAGATCCGGATTCCGGAATGAAAACATATTTTGTTTCAACCCAACCAGGACATTTTAAAATTTATTGTTCCCCAGATGATTCTTTCTGGTGTTGCACAGGCACGGGAATGGAAAATCCAGCTAGGTATGGTAGGCGAATATATTATAGAGATAAAAATGATTTATTTATCAATTTATTTATTTCTTCTGAAATGAAGATAGAAGACAAAGGAATCCGCCTAGTTCAAGAAACAAATTTTCCTGAATCAGAGGATATAAGATTGACTTTTGCAAAAGCAAATGGGGAATTTATGAATATAAAAATACGAGTACCTTCTTGGGTCAACGGAGAAGTCAAGGTTTTTGTTAATGAAGAGGAGCAAAATACAAGAATAGAAAAAGGATATATGACCATTGGAGGTGACTGGAAGACAGGAGATTGTATCTGTTTTAGCCTGCCTATGAAGATCCACGCTTATCGGGCAAAAGATGATTTAAATCAGGTTGCTTTTATGTATGGGCCCATTGTTTTAGCAGGAGCCTTAGGAAAAGAAAATTTTCCTGAGACCGATATTTTAGATGATCACTTAAAACTTAATCATTATCCTGGTATTATAGTACCTACTTTAGTAACAGATCAAATGGATATAGAAGAATACATTCAGCCCGTAGAAGGCTTACCCCTTACCTTTGAAACAACAGCCATCGGTCAACCAGGCAATATAAAATGTACTTTAATTCCCTTTTATGCTCTACATCACCAGCGATATACGATTTATTGGAAGACCATGACAACAGAAGAATATAAGAAATCACAATTAACTAGCCTGGATTACCAAGAAAAATTAGAGGGAATTACGGTAGATAGTGTCAATCCAAACGAACAGCAACCAGAGATAGAACATAAGATACAGAGCAAAAACTCAAATTCAGATTATTTCAGTGATGCAGGAAAAGGGTGGCGCGAAAGTATAGGAGATGGATATTTTAGTTATGAAATGGCGGTACAGCCTAATGAGCAAATGTATCTAGTTGTTACCTATTGGGGCAGTGATAAAGCCCATTGGATATCTGGCAAAAGATATACACGCGACTTTACCATATCTATAGATGAAGTTGTGATTGCCAATGAAGTATTAGAAGAAGAAAAACCATATACTCTTTTTGATGTTTTTTATGAGATTCCAAAAGAGTTGACAAAAAACAAATCAAGAATTGAAGTTAAATTTTTATCAACAGAAGATAAAATTGCAGGACGAATTTTTGGTATTAGAACTACTAGAGAAAAGTTATCATAGTTTTAATAAAGACAACAGAGATCTTTATTATAGATTATTATGATCATTTTGTAGGCGGCTAAATTGGTAGGGAGTCATACCCATGACTCTTTTAAACATTTTACAGAAATGAGAGCAATTTGTGTACCCAACCTTTTCTCCAATTTCTCGGACAGAAAGTTCTGTTGAATTTAAAAGAAGGCATGCTTCGTGGATCCGGCGAGAGGTTACATATTGTGTGATACTAGTACCTGTAGCTTCCTTAAACAAATGAGAAATACGGTGGGGTGAAAGATACAACTCTTTAGCTAAATTTTCTAAGCGAAAAGGCTCATGAAAATGCAATTCCAACCATTGTAAAATGATTTCAACACGTTGTGGGTTTCTTGGTGGTAGCCAAGAGATATTATCCTCATATGTTTTCCACTTAGGCATAAAGTATCTTAAGAACAAGGCTAAAAACTGAAGGCTTGCTTCATAGTCAGTAGTATGATTCAGGTTTCCCTCTAGTCTGTAGAATAACTCCATTAATTTAATCAATTCATCATTTTCATCTATATTCACAAGATGAGTTTTTAGCTGATCACGAGTTAGATGACGTAGAAAGGTGAATAAGGCTGGATAAACACGAAGATGTTCTTCTAAAGAGGTTGGGTTGAAGGAAATTAAAGACCGAACAAAAGGGGAGTTAGTAAGATCAGGAATTTGAATACGATGTAGTTGAAAGGGTTGAAATACCATAAGACTACCTGGGGATATATTGTGTGTTTGCTGATTAATAATTAAGGTTCCTTCCCCTTGATGGATATATAAGATTTCCATTTCAGCATGGGCATGATATGTCCCTCCAAAGAATTTAGAAGATTTTTTATGAAATTCAATTTTAAATGGGTTAATACTGTTACTCATAAGATTCCTCTCTTTCCTTTATGGGTAGATACATGGATAGATCCTTCTTCTATTTACAATTATATCTTTGTCTACGATACAATTCAACATCAAATAGCAAAGTAACGGTATTTCATAGCAAAATAGTTACACATTTCATTCGGGTTTTATGCTATTCTTATTTTAATATATTGTTTTAACCAATAAAATAGGGAACATGAATTGGCAAAGGGGTGAATGGGATGTTGAATGTAGCAATCATTGGAACAGGCAATATTTCGCCGGCGCATATAGATGCTTATTTAGCTTTTCCACGGCAATGTAAAATTGTGGCTCTGGTAGATATTTATCCAGAAAAAGCAAAGGCAAAAGCAGAGAAGCATGGGTTGGATGTAGAAATTTTCGATTCTCATAAGGCTTTATTGGGAAGAGAAGACATTCATTTAATTAGTGTTTGTACACCTCCCTATGTACATGCTGAAATTACAATTGATTTTTTAAAAGATGGGAAAAATGTTGTTGTAGAAAAACCAATGGCTGCATCATTAGAAGAGTGTGATGCAATGATTGAAGTAGCAAAACAGAGTGGAAAAACATTATCTGTTATAGCACAAAACAGATTTAGAGATCCAGTTATGAATTTAAAGCATGTTTTAGATACTGGAAAGATAGGCCGAATTGTTCATGCACAAATTGATTCTTTTTGGTGGAGAGGTCATTGTTACTATGATTTATGGTGGAGAGGATGCTGGGATAAAGAAGGAGGCGGCTGCACATTAAATCATGCAGTACATCATATTGACATGCTAAACTGGATGATGGGATTACCAAACAAAGTAACTTCAGTATTAAGTAATGCAGCCCATGATAATGCAGAGGTAGAGGATATTTCTGTAGCAGTATTACAGTATGATAAAGGGACCCTAGGGCAAATTACTAGTTCAGTTATCCATCATGGTGAAGAACAACAAATTATATTTCAAGGAGAGAAAGCTAGAGTCTCCGCTCCTTGGAAAGTGTATGCTTCTACTTCTAAGCCAAATGGTTTTCCAGAAGAAAACAAAGAATTGATGGAAGAACTACAAACTTACTATGATGCTTTACCCCATTTAGAGCATGAAAGTCATGAAGGACAAATTGATAATGTGTTAAGAGCCATAGAACAAGGAATTGATCCTTTAATTACAGGAGAAGATGGTAGAGCTACAATTGAGTTAATTACTGCAATTTATAAAGCAGGATTTGAAGAAAAAACGGTAGAATTACCTCTATCCTCAGAAGATGATTTCTACACATTGCATGGTATTTTAAAAAATGTAAAGCATTTTTACGAAAAAGAAAAGGCAATTGAAAATTTTGCGGATATTGACATTTCAACAGGAAGTAATTATTCTAGTTAAGAGAGCCAATTTTCTATATTTAAATGAACTACTTATTTTAATAATAATACAATAGGATGAGGAGGATATTCATGCAAGTATCAGATGGAATGAATTATGCACCAAAAGGTAAGCCTATGCCAGTGGTAAAAGAAGGGGAATTTGTATTTGCAGCCATTGCCTTAGATCATGGACATATTTATGGTATGTGTAATGGGTTAATTGAGGCAGGGGCGACTTTAAAATATGTTTATGATCCAGACGTAGAAAAGGTAAAACAATTTTGTAAAACTTTTCCGTATGTAAAGGTTGCACAAAGTGAACAAGAAATATTGGATGATGAAGAAGTAAAATTAGTTGCAGGTGCTGCTATTACATCGAAGCGTTGTGAGTTAGGACTTCGGGTTATGAGTGCAGGGAAAGATTATTTTACTGATAAAGCACCTTTCACTACATTGGCACAATTAGAACAAGCGAAAGCAAAGGTAAAAGAAACAGGTAAAAAGTATATGGTTTATTATAGTGAGCGCTTGCATGTAGAGAGTGCGGTTTATGCTGGAGAACTGATCAAATCTGGTGCCATTGGAAAGGTAATTCAAGTTATGGGACTAGGGCCTCATCGTCTAAATGCTCCTAGTCGACCAGAATGGTTTTTTAAGAA
This sequence comes from Candidatus Epulonipiscium sp., assembly GCA_012799415.1. Taxonomy (GTDB): domain Bacteria; phylum Bacillota; class Clostridia; order Lachnospirales; family JAAYNZ01; genus JAAZLH01. The sequence goes on from JAAZLH010000362.1 coordinate 12,938, forward strand.
AGAACAATATGGTGGTATTCTTTGTGATATTGGAAGTCATCAAATTGAACAATATTTATATTTTGCTGATGTAAAAGATGCTACCGTAGTGAGAAGCCAAATCGCAAATTATAATAATCCTGAATACCCTGAACTAGATGATTTTGGGGATGCCATGTTAGTTGGAGATAATGGAACAACGAATTATTTTAGAGTGGATTGGTTTACGCCAGATGGATTAAGTACATGGGGAGATGGGAGAACCATTATTTTAGGCACAGAAGGGTATATTGAAATAAGGAAATATGTTAATATTGCCACTGAAACAGGTTCTAACCACGTATTTTTAGTTAATCAAGATGGAGAGCAACATTTTGAAGTGAGTGGAAAAGTAGGTTATCCTTTTTTTGGTCAGCTTATACTAGACTGTATCAATAGAACTGAAAATGCAATGACACAAGAGCATGCTTTTAAAGCAGCAGAGCTATGTATTAAAGCACAGATGCAAGCAACTAAAATTAAATAGTAGGAGACATGTATAGGAGTCCATAAGTTTAGGGCTATTATATCCTCCGATTGTTATCATAAACATCCCCCTTATCTCGTAAAATAATAGTAAGATACAAGCAGCATTAAAATAAGGGGGATTTAGTATGGCTAGAAATTATAGAACGAAATCAGCACCCGCGGAACAAGCATCAAATATTGTTGCAATACTTAAAGGCATAATTTGGAGTTATGTATGGACAGCGGTAATATTTATCCTAGCAGCCTTGTTATTTACCTATACTTCTTTTGATATGAAACATATCCCTATGATTGCTATGATGACCACCCTCACATCTGTTTTTATAGCAGGTTTTATTACTGCGCGTGCAGCGGCTTCAAAAGGATGGATCTGGGGAATGGCAGCAGGAGGAGCTTATGCCCTTATTCTTTGTTTGTTAAAGGTCATGACAAAAGACCCTATAACCTTAAACAGACAGATGTGGACCTTATGGTTAATGGCTTTAGGTGGAGGAGCGCTAGGTGGGATGTTGGGGATTAATAGTAAAAGATAAATCAATCAGTTTGCAAGAACATCTTTTTAGTATAAAGATGTTCTTCTTTTTGTGCTTTTTTATTATAAAAATTAAGTATTAAATGAAAAGGATACAAAGTGTTATAAAACATGATGGACGAGAGAATATTATAAATGTATTGCATGATTTTCTAAATACAGAGAATATGGACTATGTTATAGTATAAATAACATGGGTAAAATTTAAAATAAAGGTTAAAAACCAATAAAGATATACAAAAAAGAAAAACTAGGAGGAGGAAATAAAAATGAATGCAAAAAAACCTAATATCCTACTAATCACAAGTGATCAACAACATTGGAATACCATAGGAGCATTTAATAAAGAAATATCGACTCCAAATTTAGATCGCCTTGTAAAAGAAGGAACCACTTTCACAAGAGCTTATTGTCCCAATCCAACCTGTACACCTACCCGGGCTTCTATTATCACAGGCCAATATCCTAGCCAACATGGGGCTTGGACACTAGGAACCAAGTTACCAGAAGAAGTTGAAACCATAGGTGAGATTTTACTAAAGCAAGATTATCGAACAGCCTTAATTGGGAAAGCACACTTTCAACCACTACGTGGATCTGAAGAATATCCATCCGTGGAAACTTTTCCATTGTCTTCGGACTTAGATTTCTGGAAAGGATTTAATGAAACTTTTTATGGTTTTGAGAATGCAGAATTAGCTAGGAACCATACAACGGAATTTCTTGTGGGACAACATTATGCTTTATGGATGGAAGAAAAGGGCTGCTATAATTGGCGAGATTATTTTATGCAACCCATTGGTACCTTAGACCCATCTATTAAAAGAACATGGCCAATTCCAGAGGAATATCATTATAATACTTGGATTGCTGAACGTAGCAATGCCTATTTAGAAGAGTACAAAGATAAAGAGGAACCCTTTTTCTTATGGGCTAGTTTCTTAGATCCTCATCCCCCTTACTTTGTACCAGAGCCTTGGGATACAATGTATGATCCTAATAGCTTAACGTTGCCACAATTACATGAGGGTGAACATAAGAATAATCCGCCCCACTATGCCTTAACACAAGAAGGACATCCTGATTTTTCTTCTTACGATGAAACGGGCTTTGCAATTCATGGATTTCATAGCCATCAAGAAGATCCAGAAGAATTAAGAAAAGATATGGCAGCTTATTATGGCATGGTCAGCATGATGGATAAATATATAGGAAAGATTTTAGACAAACTAGAAGAGTTAGGACTTGCAGAAGAAACAATAGTTGTTTTTACTACTGATCATGGGCACTTTTTTGGACACCATGGACTCATTGCAAAAGGACCTTTCCATTATGAAGATATGATTAAGATCCCTTTTATTGTGAGATACCCAACTCATGTTCCAGCAGGAAAAACATCAGATGCTATGCAATCCTTAGTAGACTTAGCACCTACATTTTTAGATATGTTAGAGGTACCAGTGCCAAGGAAAATGACAGGGGTAGTGCAAACTGATGTATGGCGTGGTGTAAAGCCTCAAGCAAGAGATCATATTATCTGTGAAAACCATCATGAGCCTAGTAGTGTACATCTAAAAACCTATGTCAATGATCGATATAAAATCACTGTTTATTATAATCAAACTTACGGAGAGTTATATGATTTAGAAAAAGATCCAGAAGAAATAAATAATCTTTGGAGTGATCCTACCTATCAAGAATTAAAAGCAGAGTTATTACTTAAGTATGCCTGGGCTGAAATGGGCAAAGAACCCATGTGGATGCCTCGTTTATGGCATGCTTAATATAAGAAGGGATTAGTTTATCAAGTTCTTGGATAAGTAGACAAGACTAGCTAAGAAAGGAGTTAAGTAAATGAAACAATCAAGACCCAATTTATTATTTTTATTTGCTGATCAATGGAGGCGCCAAGCTGTAGGATTTATGAAGGAAGATGAAGTAATTACGCCGAATATTGATAAGTTTGCTACAAAAAGCCGTGTTTATGATCACGGCTTAAGCTGTACTCCCCTATGTTCTCCACATCGGGCTGCTCTTTTAACAGGTCGCTACCCCATTACTACAGGAGTTTTTACTAACTGTAAAATTGGATCCGATGTAGCGCTTAAAGAAGAAGAAATCTGTATTAGCGATGTATTAAAGAAAGAAGGTTATCAAACAGCTTATATTGGAAAATGGCATTTGGATGTACCAGAACAAAACTATGAAGAAGCTCCTGCATCAGGAGCAAGAAATTGGGATGCCTATACGCCACCAGGCCCAAAACGCCATGGATTTGATTATTGGTATTCATACGGAACTTTTGATAAACATTTAGAGCCTCATTATTGGCAGGATAGCCCAGAGATGGTGAAGGTGAACGAATGGTCTGTTCAACATGAAACAGACAAGGCTATAGAGTATATGAAAAATCATAAAGACAAAGGGCCGTTTTCTCTTTTTGTTTCTTGGAACCCTCCTCATAGCCCTTATGATGAAGTACCAGAAAAGTACAAAAAGATATATGAAGATAAAGAAATTACTTTACGTCCTAATGTATCGGAAGGTCCTTTTAGTGCTCATACAGGTGAAGCATTAGGTGGGACCCAGGAAGAATTAATAGAAAAAACGAAAAATTATTTTGCAGCTATTACAGGAATTGATGAACACTTTGGTAGGTTACTATCCTTTTTAAGAGAGGAAGGATTGGAGGAAAACACCATTGTAGTATTGTCAGCAGATCATGGAGATTTAATGGGTTCGCATGGAATGATGGCAAAACATGTATGGTATGAAGAATCTGTAGGCATTCCTTTTATTATTCGTTGGCCGGAAAAAATACAGGAAGGCAGAGATACAGAGGCTATGGTTAATAGTGTAGATGTAATGCCAACTCTATTAGGACTTATGGGAATTGACATACCAGAGACAGTACAGGGCTCAGATCTGTCCTTTAATATGATAGGAGAAGAAGGAAAAGTACCTGAGGTCGCCTTCTTAGCTGGTTATCCAGGGCGAGATGTATTTTTGGAGGCTTTTAAAAAGGCCAACCAAGATCCAACGACTAAGGGATGGAGAGTTGCTCGTACGACTCGTTATAGCTATGTTATTCATGCAGGATATTGGCCAGAAGATAATGAAATTGTGAGATATCTATATGATAATGTAGAAGATCCTTATCAATTAAAACCATTAGAAATAGCGGATCCAAAAGAGCATCCTGTAGCTAGTAAGTTAGAGCAAGCATTAATAGAATGGTTAGAAGAAGTAGAAGATCCTTTCAAATTAGACTAGGTAGATGTTATAATGAAGGAAACAAAACAAATGGGGTGTAGGTATGACGCGACCTTTTTCATTATTAATTAAGCCAACATCAGCAGATTGTAATTTACGATGTGCCTATTGTTTTTACTTGGACAGATCTGCTTTGTATCCAGAAGAAAGTATCCACCGCATGTCTGACGAAGTATTAGAAGAAATGATTGCACGGTATATGGCTACGGAACAACCACAATATATTTTTGGATGGCAAGGGGGAGAGCCAACTTTAATGGGCTTAGAGTTTTTTGAAAAAGTTGTTTATTATCAAAAAAAACATGCTAAGCCGGGGGCTGTTATTTCTAATGGATTGCAGACAAACGGCACTTTATTAACAGAAGAATTTGCTAAGTTTTTACATGAGTATCAATTTCTTGTGGGCGTTAGTTTAGATGGTCCTAAGGAACTACACGATCAATATAGAGTGAATCAAGGGATGGCAGGAACTCATGATCGCGTTTGGGAAGGTATTCAACTTTTGCAAAAACATCAAGTAGATTTTAATATACTAACCTTAGTCAATTCCGTCAATGTTCACCATGCTAAAGAAATTTATCAATATTTAAAAGATCATGGATTTTATTATCAGCAGTATATTCCTTGTGTAGAACTAGATGAGACAGGAAATCCTTTACCTTTTACCATTACAGGAGAAGAATGGGGAAGATTTTTAATAGAAATCTTTGATGAATGGATACAAAAAGATCCTTATCGGGTATCCATTCGTACTTTTGATTCTCTTCTTTCCTTCATGATGGAAGGGTGGACTAGTGTATGTCATATGGGGGGGAATTGTTGTCAATATTTTGTAGTTGAATACAATGGGGATATTTATCCTTGTGATTTTTTTGTAGACCAAGAAAGAAAAATAGGGAATATAACGCAAGATACTTGGGAAGAAATGCAGAAAAGCCCTAAGTATCAGTCTTTTGGGCAATTTAAAAATCAATGGAATAAAAAATGCCTTCAATGTCCCCATTTACTATATTGCTCTGGGGATTGCTTGAAACATAGGATATATAATGAATGTCCTCCTCAGACTTTGAGTTGGCTTTGTCAAGGGTGGGAAGAGTTTTTTGATCATGCAATTCAACCGTTGGAGCGATTGGCAAGAGAAGCAAAACAACAGCGACAGAGCGAGAAAGGTATAGGAAAAAGTCAGCCGGTATCTCTATATATTGATCAAAAACACGAGAGAAATGCATCTTGTTTTTGTGGAAGTGGTAAGAAATACAAATATTGCCATGGATATCAATAATGAGTAAGGCGAATTTAATTTTAAAAGAAATGGGGTTATTCCATGAAAGAAAAAGTTGACTTTAAAACATTGCAAGAGATTTTCTTTATTTTTCTTAAAATTGGAGCCGTTACTTTTGGAGGGGGATATGCGATGATCCCTCTCATTGAAGAAGAGGTGGTTCATAAGAGAAAATGGATTGAAGAAGAAGAAGTCATTGATGTTTTTGCTGTAGCTGAATCCATTCCAGGAGCCATTGCGATCAATTCCTCTACTTTTATTGGATATAAAATTGCAGGGCGGAAAGGAGCCATTGCAGCTACCTTGGGAGTGGTTCTCCCCTCTGTCGTTATCATTACACTGATTGCTAGTGTTTTTGGACAATTTCAAGATAATCCTATAGTACAAGCAGCTTTTTTGGGCGTGCGTTCATGTGTAGTTGCTTTGATTGGGGTAGCTGCATTTTCTTTAAGTAAAAAAGGGATACGTGATAAGCTGACTGCTATTTTATGGGCTATTACAGTAATGTCTGTACTTTTTATGAATCTTCATCCTATCTTAATGATTGTATCAGGAGGATTAACAGGGTTTCTTGTAATGAAATGGATGCCTGATAAAGTGGAAGAAATCATTAAAGAAAGGGAGGAGCAATAATGAAAATCTATATTACACTTATTCTTACCTTTTTTAAGCTTGGCCTTTTTAGTTTTGGTGGCGGGTATGCCATGATTCCTTTAATAGAAAAAGAAATAGAACGCCACGGATGGATGACGGCTACAGAATTTTCTAATATTATTGCTATTGCAGAGATGACTCCAGGTCCTATTGCTGTGAATTCTGCTACTTTTGTAGGGTATAAGACAGCAGGAATTTTTGGTGGAATCATTGCTACTATTGGCGTTGCCCTACCTTCTTTACTTTTAATTTTATTAGTATCTCAAATCTTTTTTAAATATCAAAAGCACCCTGTTAACAAAATGATTTTTTATGGTATTCGTCCTGTTATTGTAGGGCTGATTACAACAGCTACTGTTTTTGTAGGTCGAACAGCAGTTTTAAAAGAAGGAGCTGTTATCGTAGGTGGTGCAGATATTTTTAATTCTTTAAATTTTGGCAGTATTGCTATATGCATCCTATCTTTTATTGGATTATTAAAGTATAAAATACACCCTATCGCTATGATTGGAATTTCCGCAGTATTAGGTATGATTTTATTTTATTTTTTATAATAGTTTTATGAGGTGAAAACAATGTGTAGTACTATTTTTTCATTTGAACAAGGAATACCGAAAGAGTTAACGGCCTCTTCTTTAGAGGCTTTAGAAATTTCAACAAAACATTTTAAAGATGGACAGCATTCTTTGGCTTGGAATTTTAGAAAAGGGGATAAATTGCAAGTTAATCATTCTATTGGTTATAGGGATTTTGATCCCAATTCAAAAAGCCAAAATCGAAGCGTTTTTTCTATCTGGATTTATAATGAAGAAGCCATAGATGATTACCTAAAGTTTGAATTTAGTCGTCAAGACAAGTCAGAACCAGATTGCTGGTTTTCTTTTCATTTAAACTATACAGGTTGGAGAACAGCATGGGTCTTATTTGAGCGTGATATGGAGGGAGAACCTCATGAAGATATGAACCAGCTAATTATCAAAGCCCCAAAGACAGCGGATGAGGGAAGGATCTATATAGATCAACTTATACTATCCAGTAAGATAGATCCAAGGCATCCTACAAGGGATGCTCAAGTTCCTTTTGTCAATATGGAAGCGGATAAGAAGGCTAATAGTCATTGGCTAAGTTTGTTATTGTTCTCACAATATGCAGAAACAGCTTCTATTGTTTTACACACAAATGAACAGATGCAACAAGAGATTTTAAAGATAGAAGAGAGATATACACGTTATATTATAGAAAGATATAAACCTGAAGGGGAAGTGACTTTAGAAACAATTCAAAGAGAATTTGATACTTATGATATCAAAGAAAAAGAAGGATATATTACAGGACGTTCTATTGACTATATACAATATCATCATATTTATCCTGCGGACCAAAGAGAAGAAATGAAATCACTTCTTAGGACCATTCCGGTCAAAGAATATGTAAGATTTTTAAAGAAAGTAGCTATTGCTTATCATCAAACTTCAAAATTGGAAAAGAAAGAAAAATTAGAAGAAATATTTATTTTATTAGTCAGACATTTATTTGATCAAGGTTGGAGTAAGAAAAGTGCACTAGGCACAGTACATCATTTAGGATATTCTTTAAGGGACTATTACCCTGCATTATTTTTGATGAAGAAAAGTTTACAAAAAAAGAATATGCAAAAAGATGTTCAAGCTGCAATGGCATGGTTTAGTGGAATGGGTAGAATTTTTCATTTCCCAGAAGTAAGAAAAGATATTAGTATGGATACATTAAATACACAGTTAGAAGGTATCTTTGTCAGCACTTTACTGATAGAAGACCCAGCAGAAAAAGTGTTTTATATACAACAATTTAGCACTTGGCTTAGTGATTGCCTGCAACCAGCTGAAGGATTGGCAGGTCCTTTTAAAAGAGATGGTTCTGTTTATCATCATTGTAATCTATATCCAGCCTATGGAATAGGAGGACTTTTGGGCGTTACACCCATTGTATATTTTTTATCTGGGACTCAGTTTCGCATTGAATCGGATGCTCATCAACTTCTAAAAAAAGCAGTCATGCATATGCGACTATATTGTAACTTAAAACAATGGCTTATTAGTCTTTCGGCTAGGCACCCCAAAGGTATTGGAGAACATAGTGAATTAAATACGGAACCTTTCTTGTATATGGCTTTAGCGGGTAGCCCAGATGGAATTCAAGAAATCGATGAGGAAGTGGCAAGAGCTTATTTACGCTTAACTACAGAGTCAGATACTTGGAGAGAAAAGTTGATCCAACTAGGAATAGAACCAGAAGATCATCCTCAAGGACATTGGACTATGAACTATGGAGCTTTATCCTTACATCGTAGAGATCAATGGTTAGTAGGAGTTAGAGGACATAGTAGGTATCTATGGGGAAATGAAACCTATTTGCAGGCTAATCTGTATGGACGATATATCACTTATGGGCAAGTAGAAATTCTAAGTGAAGGAGATCCAGTGAACCATAGAGATAGTGGTTTTGTTCAAGAAGGATGGGATTGGAATCGGTGGCCAGGGACCACAACAATTCATTTACCATGGGATCAATTGCGAGCAGATGTAAAAAATTTAGATACTCATAGTGGCTTTGAAGAAATGCTAATTTCTGATGAAGCATTTGCAGGGGGATTACATATACAAAATCAACAAGGAATGTTTGCTATGAAACTTCATGAACATCCCAAATATTATGGATCCCACAGAGCAATCAAATCTGTTTTTATGTTTGATCAATATGTACTTTGTTTAGGATCTGGTATCGAAAACGACTGTAAGGCCTACCCTACGCAAACTACTTTGTTTCAAAATCATTTAAGTACAATAGAAGAAAGTATATGGGTAGAAGGAGAACAAGTCTTACAATTTCCTTATGAAACAAAGAGAGACATGAGTCAAAGCACTTGGCTTATAGATAATAAAAATAATGGGTACTATATTCCAGCAGGACAAAAGATAGAACTAAGGCGTCAAGTTCAAAACTCTAAATCTCAGGATTTGGGTATGGATACAGAAGGAAATTTTGCCACAGCATGGATCGATCATGGTTATGAGCCCAAAAATCAATCCTATGAATATTTGATTGTTTTGCAGCCTGCATTAGAAGAGATGAAGACACTTGAGGATCAAATGAAGCGGGGACAAGTGTATGAAATATGGCAACAAGATCAAAAAGGGCATATTGTTTATAACAAAAAGAATCAGATAACAGCCTATGCTTTATTTGAACCTAAAAAAGATTTGGCAGCAGATAAAGGAAGAGGAGTTATTCATTCCGTTAGTCAACCTTGTATGATGATGACAAAAGAAGAAGATCAACTTATGACTCTTAGTATTTGCGATCCAGATTTACGTTTATATGAAGGAAAAGATGAAGATCAGTATGATCAAGAAGGAAATAGAAGAGAAGTAAGTATTTACTCGAGGAAATGGCGTCTATCCCCGAGCATCTCTTCTAAGATCCAAGTAGAACTAAGGGGACATTGGCAGCTTCAGGGAGATGAAAAACCAGAAGTCCGATGGGTTGGCTATGATAAGAAACAAAAAAGAACCATCCTAGAGTTTACATGTAGAGAAGGAATGGCTGTAGAAATTCAAATGAATCAAGTGTAAAACGAACAATGAAGCCTAAGTACAAGTTATGTACTTAGGCTTCATTGTTCTCATCTATATATTGCTTACGATACTCACCAGGAGTGAGACCAGTAAGCTGTTTAAATCGGCGAATGAAACTAGAAACATTTGTATAACCTACATCTTCAGCAATATCTTTTAATGGCATATCTGTGGTTACCAGCAGGATCTTTGTTTTCTCCATACGAAGATAAGTAACATAGTCAGATAAGGTTTGACCACTATAGTCTTTAAAATATTGGCTAAAAGCAGGAAAAGACATTTGAAATTCTTCTGCAGCGTTTTGTAGAGAAAACTGATGAGAAGAAAAGTTTTCTTTTAGATAAGAGAGAATATCTTGAATGAGCCCTTCTTCTTGCAACTCTTTATGTTGTTCTAAATAAAGATTTAAATCAGTACAAAGTTGCTTAATAATATCTGTTAATTCTTCTACCGTCTCAAATCTGGTAAGTGAAAATATATCAGGATATTGAGTGCTGAAGTCACACTCTTGGTGTAGTTCGTGCAGGGCTTGTGCAATACTATTGATCATATCAAAACAAAGTCCTCGAGCTACAAAGAGAGGAATAGGACTATTTTGTACGAAATCTAAAATATCATGTAAAATAGGGTCGATATTTTCCATTTTTCCTTGCTTAATTGCTTGTCTAAGCATAGTAATTTGACTTGTAGGATAGTTTGTAAATGAACTATGTTCATCCATTACATGATCAAAAAAGATTAACTTACCATTTCCTTGAATAAACCGATAATCTAAAGCGGTTGTAGCCTCCAAATAAGAATCAGGGAGAGAAGAAAAATCAGCATATGCTTTTCCGACACCTATTGAAACAGCAGCAGAAGAACTTTGCTCTATACAGATTTGTTGCAACTTCAACAAGACTTCTTCTATAGAAGACAAAAACTCTTTTTCTATACTAAATACAAAGATAATTTTATCTATCTGCAAATGTTCGCGTCCATAGCCTTGGATAAAATCAGGAAGCTGTTTTTCTATGGAAGAAATTAGATTTTGTTTTTCTGGTTGGCTTAAGGTTTGTGAAGAATGTATTTGTAAGATAGTTGTAAAAAAATAATCCTTAGAAAAGTAAAAGTTAATTTCTTTTCCTTTTTGGTTCACTTCCTCTTGGTCTTTAATATGACCATTTAAAATCTGAAATAATAAATAAGGTTTCGTAGCCGTTTTCTGATCAATGACTTTTCCATATAGTTGAAGATTTTCATTAGATAAATGGTCTAAGGTGTTTTTAATAGCTTCAAATTCATTAGAGGATGTACTTTGATGCCATAAGTTTTCTGTATAGAGTTTCAATTGACGTATGGGATTATAGTTAAGTTCGATCATATAGTATGTAGCTAAACCACCTAGTAAAAGAACCACGAGAAGAGTATAGATAAAACTTATTTGTATCTCCTTAACTTTGGATAAGACTTGCTCTACAGGGGTTAAGGTAATATAACTCCATTCTGTTTGAGGAGACATTACATAAGAAATAAAATAATTTTTCCCATCCAAAATAATCGTTTCCTGATTTGTCTTTTCTTCTGATAAAATGAAATTTTGAAATTCATTAGAAGAAAAATACTCTTCATATCGCAGGCTAGTCAGCACTTCATTTTGTCGCCCCAATATAATACTATTCTCATCGTAACCTTCTATATCTTGCTGTAAGATACGCTGGAAACTACTCTCAGCAATAAGAAATAAAACAATACCATAAGGGGTAGCACTAGAATCGGACAAAGGATACAAGAAGGTTAGAATGTTTTCCTTTTCATTAGGATAAGTAGTCACGGAATCCCTAAGGCGTACCATAGGAGCCCGCAAAGAGAGTAAAGTGTTTCTAAAATTTTCTTCTGACCAATTTTCATAGCGATGGATATCGTTAATAAAGCGAGAAATAGTATAAGAACTAGTAGAAGAATATAAAAAATCGTCTCCACGATAATAAATAATAACATCCTTTAATAAGGGGTGAATGGTCGTATAGTTTTTAAGTTCATCACGTGCAACCATTGCTTTAAATGGAGAATTTTTAAAATAAAAAGGACGTAAATTCTTATTTAAGAAAATTTGTGACCTAATTTGATCTAACTGGGATAATTGCATGTCAATTTCAGTGCTGGCTTTTTTAAGTCGATTTAAATTATTTGTCATTACCTCTTGCTTTAGAACATTAATAAATTTTCCATATACAAGAGTGCTGATGATGACAATAGGAATTAGCAACACAGTAATATAAGAAAACAAATATTTATAAAAGAGTTTTGATTTTTTAGAGTAACTAAACAATGACTACACTCCTTAAAGTGAGAAAGATGTAATTCTCAATAATGAACAAATGTAGTATAGCATAAAACTACAGGATTGAAAAGTGCACAACGGATTCAGTATGCAGATAGAAAAGCTAGTATATATCATGATTAGAAAGAAAAAACAAAGATTGCATAAAAGAAGTATACTCAAGAAAAAAAGCATATTGGAAAAACTCCTAACAAACGAAAAGAAAAAGATGTAGTGTTTATAAGGATACTAAAAGGCATATGAAAGAAATACTGTAAATTGACAAAGGTATCATGTGGAACCTATAATCAAAATCGTCAATACAGCAAGACAAGAATAAAAAAGGAGGTTAAATTTATGCAGAGCATACAAAAAGCAAAAAAGACTTCATTTATAAAAGTCTTTAAAAAAGATTATCAACTATATTTATTAGCTTTACCTGCAATTATCTTTTTTGTTATATTTCATTATATACCTATGTATGGCGTACAGATCGCATTCAAAGATTTTATTGCAGTCAAAGGAATTACAGGAAGTCCTTGGGTGGGTTTTAAACATTTTAATCGTTTCTTTACTTCCTTTCAATTTTGGAGACTCATGAAAAATACGTTAGGAATTAGTATTTATCAATTGATAGCTAGCTTTCCCATACCGATTATCATGGCTCTATTATTGAATCAGACAAGAAATCAAAAGTTCAAAAAAGTGGTACAAACAGTCACTTATGCACCTCACTTTATTTCTGTTGTTGTGTTAACAGGAATGATGTACATTTTTCTATCACCAAGAAATGGAATTGTGAATCAGTTGCTTATGTTTTTGGGACAAGAGCCTATCTTCTTTTTAGGAGATGCTAAGTACTATAAGAGTGTATTTGTTTTTTCAGGAGTTTGGCAAAACGCAGGGTGGGGGAGTATTATTTATTTAGCTGCTCTTTCAGGAATCAATACAGAATTATATGAGGCAGCTAAGGTAGATGGCGCTACAAAGCTACAGACTATATGGAATATTGATATCCCAGGAATTATGCCAACAGCTGTGATTCTATTGATTATGAATGTAGGTAGAATTATGGATGTAGGATTTCAAAAAGCTTATTTACTGCAAAACCCTTTAAATGTAAGTTCGGCCGAGATTATATCTACTTATATTTATAAGATTGGTTTGATACAATCTCAATTTAGTTACTCTACGGCTATAGGTCTATTCAATACAGTTATTAACATTATTTTATTAGTGTCTGTCAATAAATTTGCTAAAAAGGTTGGAGAAACTAGCTTATGGTAAGTCAAGGAGGTGAACATATTGGAAACAACAATGGCTATTAAAAGAAGTAAGGAAGATTTAATCTTTGATATTGTTAATTATATTGTATTAGGGCTCGCCCTCATCGTTGTATTATATCCATTATATTTCATTGTTATTGCTTCTATTTCAAATCCGGATGCGGTAAACAATGGAGCTGTATGGTTAAAACCTGTAGGTGTAACATGGGAAGGTTATCGACGAATATTTCAAGATAGTCGTATTTGGTTAGGATATAGAAACACCATAGCATACACCGTTGTAGGTACATTGATTAACATTAGTTTGACTATGATGATTGCTTATCCCTTATCAAGAAAAGACTTTTCAGGTAGAGGATTTTTGATGATGTTTCTACTTATTACGATGTACTTTAATGGAGGGCTGATCCCTACTTACTTAGTTGTTAAAAAGTTGCATCTTGTGGACAATTGGTGGGTTATGGTTATTTTAGGTGCAGTTAGTGTTTATAACGTCATCATTGCAAGAACTTTTTTACAAAATAATATTCCAGATGAGTTGTATGAAGCTGCTTCTATTGATGGATGTTCTCACTTTGTATTCTTTATTAAAATTGTACTACCACTATCCAAAGCCATTATTGCAGTTTTAACATTATACTATGGAATTGCCCATTGGAATGAGTTTATGCGTGCTCTTATCTATTTACGAGATGAAAAGTTATATTCTCTACAGATTATTTTAAGATCTATTTTAGTACAAAATATGTCACAAGATCAGATGATGAGTGATATAGACAATTTATCTGAAATGGAGAGAATAGGAGAGCTAATTAAATATGGAGTTATTATTGTAGCTAGTTTACCTGTATTGGTATTGTATCCTTTCTTACAAAAATATTTTGTTCAAGGTGTTATGATTGGCTCTGTAAAAGGTTAAAAATACTTTCCAGAGCTATCACATAAAAATTATAAAGGAGAGAAAATCATGAAAAGAACCATTAGTGTTGCATTGAGTATCTTTTTAGCATTCAGTCTTCTGCTTGTTGGATGTGGAGGAAAAGGAGAAGATAAAGGGACAAGCTCTAACACTCCAACCAACAATAAAGCTGATTCTGCAAAAAAGGAAGTAGAAAATTTTAATAAAACAGGTTTACCTATTGTAAATGAGCCTGTAACACTTCGCATTGCAGGAGCAAAAAATCAAGTTATTGCTAAAAGTTATGATGAATTACAGTTTTTTAAAGATTTAGAGGAAAGAACGAATGTTAAGATTCAATGGGATATTACCCCAAATGAAGGTTGGCAAGAAAAGAAAAGTTTAATTTTTGCTAGTGGAGATTTACCAGATGCTTTCTATGGCATGTGGGTATTACAAAATGGATCTTTTACAGAAAATGATTTATTTAACTATGGGCAACAGGGAATGCTCATTCCTCTGGATGAAATGATACCAGAGTATGCACCTAATTTAGCAGCGTTTTTAGATGAAAACCCTCATTATACACAACAATTAACAACACCAGATGGGCATATTTATGGATTGCCTGGTATTGATGAAAGTTCACCAGCAGTTACAGAAGCACTTTTTATGAATACAGATTGGCTACAACAAGTAGGTAAAGAAATACCTACAACAACAGATGAATTATATGATGTGTTAAAAGCTTTTAAAGGAAAAGATTTAAACGGAAATGGAAAAAATGATGAAATTCCTATGTCTTTCCGATTTAATGATGGAAATAAAGGTCCTTATTCTTTATTTGGTTCTTTTGGATTGCTAGATAGTCGTACCCATATTGTGTTAGACGGAGATGAAGTTGTATTTAGTGCAGTTCGGCCTGAATATAAGGAAGCTCTTCAATACTTTAGAAGATTATTTGAAGAAGGTTTAATTGATCAAGAGGTTTTTACTCATGATAATAAAGTATATGATTCTAAAGTTAAAAATGCAGAACCTATCATTGGATCTTTCGTAGCTTGGGGTTTAAATAGTATGTTTGGGACAACAGAAGTCGATTATGCACCTGTCCTTCCATTAAAAGGACCCAATGGAGATCAAATGTGGAACAGACGCCCTGGAGGGCTTCGAAGTAAGGGAGCTTTTGTTATTACTTCCGCTTGTAAAACACCTGAAGTAGCGATGAGATGGGCTAACGAATTATATGAGGAAGATACAGCGATTCAATCTTACCGTGGGTTATATAATATAGCTATTGAGAAAACAGAAGATGGAAAAATAAAACCAATTACTCCACCAGAGGGTAAAACAGCGGGAGAATTGCGTCATGCAGAATCTCCAGGTGTAAGTTCTTTACATTTTATGCCTAAAGCTTTTGTAGCAAAAAATGTGGAAACTCCTGCTGGTCGAGAAAAAGATGAACTAGATGCTCTTTATATTCCATTTATTCCGGATAAAGTATTCCCAGAATTATTTTATACTCAAGAACAAAATGAACGCTTGTTAGAATTACAATCAGATATCGTTGAGTATGCAAATGAAATGTATGCTAAATGGATGACAAGTGGTGGCATTGAACAAGAATGGGATGCATATGTTAAAAAGTTACAAGACATGGGTGTAGAAGAAATGGTTAAAATCTTGCAAGATGCATATGATGTATCTTTAAATGTTAAATAATACAGTTTGTATATAAACTAGCATTCAGTTCAATGAAAAATCGAAACAGCCTGAAAGTAAAATACTTTCAGGCTGTTTAAAATACAAAACTATAAAAACATCTTATAATTTTGTAAATACATAAGTTTTTGGGTAGGCTATACTAAAGATGATACAATAAAAAATGTGTTATAAGGAGGTTGGATGGGGTGTCTTTAAAATCTCTGTTTTCATATATTCTACGAGTTTGTATTCAGCCTGGACATAGGGAAGAAGAAAAGATAGAGGATCTTCTTCGTTTTTGCCGTCAAGGATTGATTGATGATGTTATGTTCTTTATTGATTGTGAAGATTTGAACCAAGGACATATTAGAAAAGAAGAAGTAAAACCTTGGTTAGATTTGATTGTAAAGGTTAAGAAAGAACTGAACGCTATGGGGATTACAACTTCGATCAATCCATGGGTTACATTAAATCATGCAGATCGTGGAAGAAAGTTAAAAGAAGGGCAAGATTTTCAGCTTATGGTAGATCCTTATGGTAGAAAATCAACAGCTTGTGTATGTCCCTTAAGCCAGGAATGGAAGAACTATATTACAGAAATCTATGCCTTCTATGCATCCATTAATCCTTATATGCTTTGGATTGAAGATGATTTTCGTTTTCACAACCACGGTCCCTTACAATGGGGAGGATGTTTTTGTGAAGATCATATGGAATTATACTCCCAAAAAGCAGGGAAAAGTTTATCTAGAGAAGAATTTTTAAAAGGGATATTACAAACAGGGGAACCACATCCTTATCGTAAAATTTGGTTAGATACAGCTAGAACCACTTTGGTTGATTTAGCAGAAG
>JAAZLH010000003.1 GCA_012799415.1 Candidatus Epulonipiscium sp.
CTTGTGCATATTGTTTTTCACAATGTGTACATCTTGTGCGTTTTTATGTAGATAATACGCTACTACTCGATGACCTTAATCAAACATAACCCTTTTAAAACAAAACTCCTACCATATATCAATCTTCCTTAGGAGTTTTTTATATCTATAAATATAAGAAGATAGATAAAGGATCTAGATATAACCTGTGGGGGGAAAGTATAAAATGGAAAATAAATTAGCTCATTCTTGGACCAAAGTACTCAAAATTTTAGAAGGAGAAACCTCTCCTGTCAGTTATGAAACCTGGTTTAAAACATTAAAACCCATTGCCATCCAAGAAAATACCCTTTTTGTAGAAACATATGACGAATTTACAAAAGATATTTTGCAAAAACGCTATATGCTTTTACTAGAGAACTCTGTTAAACAAGCAATTAATCAGCAATATGAAATCCAATTATTATTACCTAATGAAATAACTGAAGATGATAAGAAAATGCAAAGGACTGATCCCCTTGATACCCAAAGTAACCTAAACCCGCGCTATATCTTTGATACTTTTGTCGTTGGTAATAGTAATCGAATGGCCCATGCTGCCTCTCTTGCAGTAGCAGAATCACCAGCCAAAGCTTATAATCCACTTTTTCTTTATGGAGGAGTTGGTCTAGGAAAAACTCATTTAATGCAGTCTATTGGTCATTTTATTTTATCTCAAAAGCCAGATACCAAAGTACTGTATGCTTCATCAGAAAAATTTACAAATGAATTAATTAATTCTATTAAAGATGATAAAAATGAAGAGTTCAGAAAAAAATATCGTAATATTGATGTGCTTCTTATTGATGATATTCAATTTATTGCTGGAAAAGAACGAACTCAAGAAGAATTTTTTCATACATTCAATACCCTCCATGAAGCCAATAAACAAATTATTGTTTCAAGTGATCGGCCACCAAAAGAAATAGAAACTCTAGAGGATCGATTACGTTCACGATTTGAATGGGGCCTCATTGCTGATATTCAACCACCTGACTTTGAGACACGAATTGCAATTCTTAGAAAAAAAGCTGAACTAGAACGAATGATAGTACCTAATGATGTTCTTCATTTCGTAGCCAAATCCATTGTTTCTAATATTAGAGAATTAGAAGGAGCACTAAATCGAATTATTGCATTTTCGGATTTAGCTAGCCAAGAAGTCACTGTAGAACTAGCCAATGAAGCACTTAAAGATTTGATGTCTAACGATAAACCGCGAGTCATTACTGCTGAATTGATACAAGAAATTGTAGCATCTCATTATAAATTAAAAACAGAAGATTTACGTTCTAAAAAAAGAACTCGAAATATTTCTCATCCAAGACAAGTCGCCATGTACCTATGTCGAACGTTAACTGATCTTTCTCTTCCTAGAATTGGGGCAGCATTTGGCGGAAGAGATCATACAACCATCCTACATGGATACGAAAAGATCAATGAAGAGATAAACGAAGACCAAGATCTTAAGAAAACCATCACAGAACTTGAAAAAAGCATTACAGGAAAGTAAAAACCCCATTTTATTTCCTGTGAAAAACTTTGGGATAGATTGTGGATAAAGGTTTTTATATTTTTTTTTGTTAACATTGTGGATAACTTTTTATTTTATTTTATTTTATCCACAATGTTATTCTTATCATTTTTTTCATAGTATTTTTGGCTTTTTTGTACTTTTCCACATATCCACAGCCCTTACTACTATGAATGCTAAAATCATCTATTATATATACTATAGAAACTCGGAGGAGGTTATTCACATGATGAAAATTATCTGTAATAAGTCAAGTCTTTTAAATGGAGTCAATACAGTATTAAAAGCAGTTTCAAGTCGAACTACGCTTCCTATTTTAGAATGTATCTTATTAGAAGCTGATGAAAATAATTTTAAATTAATCAGTACAGATCTAGAATTAGGTATTGAAAGCCAGGTAGATGCTACAGTTATAAAGCCAGGTAGCATTGCTCTTGAGTCTAAAATTTTCTCAGAAATTGTTAGGAAATTACCAGATAGTACAGTTGAAATTTCTGTTGACGAAAATAATATGACTACAATTATCTGTGAAAAATCACAATTTAAGATAGCAGGCCAATCAGGATCTGAATTTCCTCCCTTGCCTGAAGTAGAAAAGAACAATCAATTTTCTCTTTCTCAAACTGTTTTAAAAGATATGATTCGTCAAACCATTTTTTCTGTTGCAGTAGAGGAAACTCGTCAAATCCTAACAGGTGAACTTATAGAAATAAAAAACCAATCACTACATATGGTATCTGTCGATGGATACCGAGTATCATTTAGGAAAACAGATTTATCAATTGAGAATGAGTTAGTAGAGGTTGTCGTTCCAGGAAAGACACTCAATGAAATTAGTAAAATTCTTTCTACGGAAGATGAAGATAAGGTCTCTTTATATTTTACTGATAAACATGTTTTATTTGATTTAGGAACCAGTATTGTTGTTTCTAGATTGCTAGAAGGAGAATTTTTAAAATACGAACAAATTTTTTCAGCAGATTATGAAACAAAAATTGTTGTAGATCGGCGAGAACTTTTAATGAGCATTGAACGTGCAGCTTTAATTTCTAGAGAAAACAAAAAAAATCCTGTGAAAGTGGAGATTAAACAAGAGCAGTTAGTTATTACTTCCAACACAGAGCTTGGAACAGCCTATGAGGAAATTCAAATTCAAATGGAAGGAAAGGACTTGGTTATTGCTTTTAATCCTCGCTATGTGATTGATGCATTACGTGCCATTGAAGATGAAAAAATTTGCATTCAATTTACTTCCTCCCTCAGTCCTTGTATTATTCAGCCGATTGAAGGGGAAGACTATAAATATCTAATTTTACCCATTCGATTGAATGCATAAGATATAAAATTTGCGGCTAATATCGTAAGATCTCTGCATTTTATTTTGTGGGGGTCTTTTTTTATTTATCAAAAAAGTGTATGATATAGATATACACAATGATAACCAAGCTTTGCAGGCTATATAGCTCGCAAGGTGGCTAATTTGCCTTAGTAGTTATAGGCTTGGATATCTATATCTTCGAACGGAGGAAGGAGAATTTAAGGTGGAGATTATTAAGATTCATACAGAATATATAAAATTAGATCAGTTGTTAAAATTTGTAAGCGTAGTATCATCAGGTGTTGAAGCAAAATGGATGATTCAAGAAGGAAAAGTAAAAGTAAATAATGAAATAGCCACCCAACGTGGAAAAAAAATTAGACCTGGAGATATTGTTGAAATAGTGGGAGAAGGCATATATCAAATATCCTCGGATGAGGAATAATCAGGTGAACCCATTATGTTTATACAAAGTGTTTCTTTAGAATCTTTTCGAAATTATACTGATCTTTCTATTGATTTGGATTCAAAAATTAATATTTTCTATGGTGCTAATGCACAGGGGAAGACAAATCTACTGGAGGCTATTTACTTATGCGCTACGGGGCGCTCTCACCGAACTTCTTATGATCGAGAAATGATTCGTTGGGATTTAGACCAAGCCCATATTAAACTAATTTTACAAAAAGAAGAACGACAACAAAAAATTGATATGCATTTAAGAAGAAACAGCAAAAAAGGAGCAGCTTTGAATGGAGTTCCCCTTCAAAAATTAGGGGATTTATTGGGGACTTTACATGTAGTTATGTTTTCACCAGAAGATCTAGCGCTGATCAAAAGTGGCCCGAAAGAAAGACGGAGGTTTCTGGACATTGAATTATGTCAACTTTATCCTGTTTATTATTATGATTTACAACAATACCACCGTTTACTTAAACAAAGAAACCATTTGTTAAAAACTTTACAAAGAAAAAAAGAACGAAAAAATGATCTTGTAGAAACTTTATCGATTTGGGATGAGCAACTGATTTCTTTAGGAAGCCGTATTATAGAGTCTAGGGAAGAGTTTATTAACCAGCTTAATGAAAAAATCCGCCCAATTCATAGTCATATTACTGGAAAAAAAGAACAGTTAACCATAAGATATGAACAAGATATTTCAATTGAGGAATATGAAAAAAAGCTAAATAAAAGTCGACAAAGGGATATTGAGCAAGGAAATACTTCTGTAGGCCCTCACCGAGACGACCTTTCGTTTTGGGTAAATGGTATGGATATTCGGCTTTATGGTTCTCAAGGCCAACAGAGATCTGTAGTTTTATCTCTAAAGCTTGGAGAAATTGAGTTGGTGAAAGAAACCATTGATGATGTTCCTGTTCTTTTGTTAGACGATGTTCTTTCTGAACTTGATAGTCAAAGGCAAGCTTATTTGATGGATTATATATCTGATTTACAAACTTTTTTGACCTGTACAGGCGTAGAAGATTTGCTCCTTAATAAATTTAGTGGTTCTACTTTTTATCATGTCAAAGAAGGAAAGATAAAAAAAGGGTTTGAAGGATAAATATACCTAATATTTACAGGTGAAGCAGAAATAGTTGTATATATGCAAAAAATCATATATAATAACTATACTGTCTAAAAGCGGGCGATATAACGGAGGGAGAGATTTTTTTGTTTTTGCATATAGGTGCAGATAAGGAAGTTGTGGCAAGAGATGTTATCACCATCTTAAATATTAGTACCATAGATAAATCGAAAATCACCCAAGAATTTCTTCAGCAAGCTAAAGGAGATGGAATGATTCAAACTATTTCCCAAGATCCCCCAAAGTCAATTATCATTGCCAAAGAAAATCAAAAACTTATTTTATACTTATCTCCAATCTCTTCTATTACTCTGCAAAAAAGAATTATCAATTTTTAACCTAACTTAGGCCTATAAAAACACCTAAAATTGTCAAATATAAAGATAAGTGCTCATCTTGCACTTTATTTGAAATAGAGTGTATTTCACACATATCCCCATTAAATTCCACCTGACCTAGGTACCTATACAACTCTTCTACTCATATTATCTTAGTTCTTGTTTTCTTTAGGTAGGAAATTGTATTTTTCAACATAAATCTAAATAAATCATTTAGTTTTCAAGGTAGGAACCCAGTTAAAGGCCCGGAATAAAGATGTGAAGAAATTACAAGTTTAAGTAAAAATAAGTATTTACTACAAGTTATTTAGGTTATTATGGGATTTTTATATACAAATAAAATAAAAAGTGTCTTGTGTAGTTATAATATCGAATGCATATATGTAATGAATATATAAATTTGATTTAAGTTTTTAATAGGAGGCATCAACAAAAATGTCAAAAGAAATATCAACAGAATATAATGCAACCCAGATACAGATATTGGAGGGGCTAGATGCAGTTCGAAAAAGACCCGGTATGTATATCGGGAGTACTTCATCTAGGGGCCTTCATCATCTTGTATACGAAATAGTAGACAATGCCGTTGATGAAGCATTGGCTGGATTTTGTGATGAAATAAAAGTGAAGATACATTCTGATAACTCTATTTCTGTGTTTGATAATGGCCGTGGTATTCCAATTGGAATTCATCCAACACAAGGTATTCCAGCAGTAGAAGTTGTCTATACCTTACTTCATGCAGGAGGGAAATTTGGTGGTGGAGGATACAAAGTATCAGGAGGATTACATGGAGTAGGAGCAGCTGTAGTGAATGCTCTTTCAGAGTGGGTTATTGTTCGTATTCATAAAGATGGAAAAATTCATGAACAACGATTTGAGCGTGGGAAGACTGTACAAAGTTTAACCGTTATAGGGGACACCAAACAAGAAGGAACCTTTGTACATTTTAAGCCAGACCATGAAATTTTTGAAGTAACAGAATATGAATTTGAGATACTAAAACAACGGTTACAAGAGATGGCCTATTTAACAAAAGGTTTAAAAATTTTACTTACAGATGAAAGAGAAGGAAAAGAGAAAGAAAAAGAGTTCCATTACGAAGGTGGAATACAGGAATTTGTAGCTCATATCAATAAAAATAAAGAGACTCTTTATGATCCAATTATTTATGCAGAAGGTGAACGGGATGGGGTTTATGTGGAGGTAGCTTTACAACACAATACATCCTATGTAGAGAATATTTTTTCTTTTGTTAATAATATTAATACACCTGAGGGTGGAACCCATTTAAGTGGATTTAGATCTGCTTTTACTAAAACCCTCAATGAATATGGTAGGGCCAACAATATATTAAAAGAGCAAGATAAAAATCTGTCAGGAGATGACGTACGGGAAGGTATTACAGGTATTATTAGTATTAAGCTGTCAGATCCTCAGTTTGAAGGACAAACCAAGCAAAAATTAGGTAATAGTGAAGCGCGAGGGGCTGTTGAAGGTGTATTATCTGAACAACTTACTTTTTTCTTAGAGCAAAACCCATCTGTGGCGCGCATTATTTTAGAAAAAGGATTGCTTGCCTCAAGAGCTAGGGATGCAGCTCGAAAAGCAAGGGATTTAACGAGAAGAAAAAGTGTATTAGAAAATACAAGTTTGCCAGGTAAGTTGGCGGATTGTTCAGATCGAGATCCTACTAAATGTGAGATTTATATTGTGGAAGGGGATTCTGCCGGTGGATCTGCAAAATCGGCCAGAGATCGTCAAACCCAAGCAATTTTACCTCTGCGTGGAAAAATATTAAATGTGGAAAAGGCGCGTTTAGATAAAATACTAGAAAATGCTGAAATTAGAGCGATGATCACTGCTTTTGGGACAGGTATATCTGATGATTTTGACATTACTAAGTTGCGTTACGGTAAAATTGTTTTAATGACGGACGCGGACGTAGATGGGGCCCATATTAGAACTTTACTTCTCACATTTTTATATAGATACCTAACACCGCTGATTCAGCATGGACATGTTTATATTGCCCAACCACCCCTATACAAAGTAGAGCGAAATAAAAAAGAATATTATGCATACAATGATCACCAATTAGAACAAATTTTAGATGAAATTGGACGCTCTAATCGAGTTGATATTCAACGTTATAAAGGACTTGGAGAGATGAATGCTCATCAGTTATGGGATACAACCATGGACCCTGAAAAACGAACGTTGATTAAAGTAGATATTGAGGATGCAGTTGCAGCGGATGCAATTTTTACTACACTTATGGGAGATAAAGTCCAACCACGACGAGAATTTATAGAAGAACATGCAATGCTTGTAAAAAATTTAGATATTTAATACAGTCAAACTCAGCTAGAGATATGCACATTCAAAATCAAGTTTATCCGATGGCTTACAATTCCAATACTCCCACATTTTAAAGAGGAAGTGTTGGAATTGCATAGCCTTTGGATAACATATCACAAGGGGCTAGTGCCAAGTTTTACAATGCAAAGTTTAAAGCAAGGGCTAAGAAAGTCTGAGCAGGAGGGCAGTATAGGTCTTTATGGAAAGTTCAGTTTTGGGCGTGTATATCTATATAAGCATTTAATATACAAAAAATAAGGTTTGACTGATAAGGAGGTTATGATTGATCATGAGTGATCAATTTAATGAGACAGGGTTTGATCGGATTATTTCCGTTGATATTCAAGAAGAAATGAGAAAATCCTATATCGATTACGCCATGAGTGTTATCGTTTCTCGAGCTTTGCCAGATGTTCGAGATGGTTTAAAACCTGTACAGAGAAGAATCTTGTATTCTATGGATGAACTCCATTTATCCCCAGATAAGCCACATAGAAAGTCTGCACGTATCGTTGGGGACACCATGGGAAAATATCATCCTCATGGAGATAGTTCTATTTATGATGCTATGGTGCGAATGGCCCAAGATTTCTCCACCCGCTATCCATTGGTAGATGGCCACGGAAACTTCGGTTCTGTTGATGGAGATGGAGCTGCTGCTATGCGTTATACAGAAGCAAAGCTTAGCAAGCTATCTATGGAGCTTTTATCTGATATTCAAAAAGAAACTGTAGATTATCGGCCCAACTTTGATGAGTCTTTGAAAGAACCTGTTGTATTACCCTCTCGTTATCCTAATTTATTAGTAAATGGAGCAGCGGGAATTGCAGTAGGGATGGCCACAAACATTCCACCTCATAATCTACAAGAAGTGATCGATGGTGTAGTTAAAATCATTGATAATTATATGTTTGAAAATAGAGAGACAGAAATAGATGAGTTATTAGATGTTATCAAAGGTCCAGATTTTCCTACGGGAGCTACTATTCTAGGTCGCCAAGGTATTATCGAGGCCTATCGTACAGGACGAGGAAAAGTGAAAGTACGTGCCGATGCAGAAATAGAACCTATGGGTAATCGCCAACGTATTGTTGTTACCGAAATTCCTTACCAAGTAAATAAATCAAGGCTGATTGAAAAAATAGCAGATTTAGTCAAAGATAAACGCATAGAGGGGATTTCAGATTTACGTGATGAATCCGACCGTACAGGAATGCGTATTGTTATTGAACTGAGACGAGATGCGAATGCTAATGTAGTATTAAATCAACTTTATAAGAATACACAAATGCAAGATACTTTTGGTATTAACATGCTAGCTTTAGTGAACAACGAACCTAAAGTTCTTAATCTAAAAGATATGCTTCAACACTATTTAGAGCATCAAAAAGATGTTGTTACCCGTAGAACGCAGTACGATCTTCGCAAAGCAGAGGAACGGGCACATATTTTAGAAGGTCTACGAATTGCATTAGATCATATTGATGAAGTAATACGTATTATTCGAGCATCCAATAGTACTCAAGAGGCTAAAGACACTTTGATACAAACATTCACTTTAACGGAAGCCCAAGCCCAAGCTATTGTAGATATGCGTCTTAGAACATTGACAGGTTTAGAACGGGAAAAAATTGAAGCCGAATACAGAGAATTGCAAGAAATAATTAAAGAATTAAAAGCTATTTTAGGAGATGAAAATCAACTCTATCGTGTTATCAAAGAAGAAATTATGATCATACGAGAAAAATATGGTGATGATCGCCGTACTAAGCTTACCCATGATGAAGGGGAACTTGATATAGAAGATCTGATTATCGAAGAAAATAGTGTTATTACTATGACACATTTAGGATATGTAAAAAGAATTCCCTTAAATACATATCGTAGCCAAAATCGTGGTGGACGGGGTATTAAGGGAATGCAAACAAGAGATGAAGACTTTGTGGAAAATTTATTTGTTACATCTACTCATAATTATATTTTGTTTTTCACTAACAAAGGAAAAGTCTATCGTCTGAAAGCATATCAAATTCCTGAATCAGGCCGTACTGGGAGAGGAACGGCTATTGTTAATTTATTACAAATTGATCCAGGTGAAAAGATCACTGCTGTTATTCCAGTACGTGAGTATCAAGAAGGTGATTATCTTCTTATGGCTACAAAGCAAGGGCAAGTTAAGAAAACTAGCATTATGGAATATGAAAATATTCGTGTATCTGGTTTGATTGCCATTGGATTACGGGAAGATGATGATCTAATTACGGTGAAGGCTACTTCGGGAGATCAAGAAGTTATTTTAGGAACTCGGCTTGGACAAGGAATTCGTTTTAAAGAGTCAGATGTTAGACCAACTGGACGTACTTCCATGGGAGTTCGAGGTATCCACCTCAATGATGATGATGAAGTTATCGGTATGGATCTAATTACAGAAGGAGACCAACTTCTTGTTGTTACCGAAAATGGACTAGGAAAACGTACTAATCTTTCAGAGTTCAATGTTCAAAATCGTGGAGGAAAAGGTGTTAAATTATACCGATTTACATCCAAAACAGGTCATATTATTGGTATAAAAGTTATTAATGAAGAAGAAGAAGTACTGCTTATTACATCTGAAGGAATCATTATTCGTTTGCGAGTGAAAGAAATTTCGATTCAAGGAAGAATTACTCAAGGTGTAAAATTAATCAACTTAGCTGATGATGTGAAGGTGGTTTGTTTTGCTCAAGTAGTTGAAGAGGAAATTGAAGAAACAGATGAAACAGCTACTCAAGAGGATAATGAAAACGAATAAAAGTCGAAATTATGACTCCCCTTGTCTCTGTAGAGACAAGGGGAGTTTTATGTTATAATACATAGGTAATTTATAAAGATCTAAGGAAATTTAATTCTAACTAATTTAAATACTTACGCAGCTCTCCTGCTTATACAATAACTTATTAAATTTTACGAACAAAACTTACTCTCTATGTCTTAGTTTATAAAGTTGAATATTTATAGAAAGGGGGGAGATAGTGATAAGGATAAAAAAATGTTTAGGGCAAATGTTATTTATAGTTGGTTTGGTTTTAGTTTTTATATATTTAAAATATATCTGGAACTTGGCAATGGAAGCCAAAGAGCATTTATTTTTTTATACCATTCAAGAGCAGCAAGTTTTTAATGAAGATGAGGATATCTATGAGGTATATTATTATGATTTACTGAAAAAAATGTTTTTTTCTCTAGAAGATGCCATTGATTACGGTAAAACTTTAAAAAGATCGTATATTAAAAGAATGGGAGAAGAAGCATGGTTGTGGGATAATTATTTACCCTTTATTGTTTATAAAGATCAACGATATATGAAAGATTTTGAAGATTATATCAGTGCCTTAGAATATGCCAAAAGACATGAAAATACTACAATTGTTTTAAATTCCTTAGAATTTCCTATCTGGCATAGAGAAAAAGAAAAACAAAAACAATCTGTAGTGCAGTTGGATGTTCCTTTAATTCAACAACGGCCCGAATTAGCGAGAGGATGTGAGGTTACAGCCCTTACTATGTTGCTCCAATATAAAGGGATTGATGCTGATAAACTTACTCTTGCTAAAGAAATAAAAAAAGACCCTACTCCTTATGAGAAGAAAGATGGTAAGATCTACTTTGGTAATCCTTATGAAGGTTTTGTAGGTAATATTTATACCTATAATGAGCCAGGCTATGGAGTATATAATGGTCCAATTCAAGAATTGCTCCAGTCTTATACAGAAAAAACCATTAACCTTACTGGAGCTGAGTTGGAAGATGTACTTTACTTTATAAGTGAAGAAATTCCTGTTTGGGTTATTACCAATACGCGACATAAAGTGTTACCGGCTACAGAATTTCAGACATGGCATACGCCCTCTGGCCCCATCCAAGTTACTAGAAGACAACATGCAGCTATTATTACTGGATATGATGAAAAATATATTTATATTAATGATCCCCTCTTATCTTATCCGAATCATCAAATAGAAAAAAAGGTTTTTGAACAAATGTGGAAACAAATGGGTAGCCAAGCTGTGACCTATATTCCCTAAAATGTAATAGGAATGTAATGGTGCTTCCTTATTTTTTCAGTTATAATATAGATATATAAGGTTAAAGTTTTAATTTTTAGTAAACTAGTATATTAAGCTTCTGTAGTTATATACGGTTTACTTCTGTTAATTTATGCTTTTGAATATGTATATCTATAGAGAAAAAATAATATAAGGAGGAGCAGCGTGAAAAGAAAAGGTCAAAAAATAAAAATCATGATCATATTGAGTGCGTTTTTTCAATTTAGCACTATTTTTTCCTCAATTGCTTTTGCACAATCATTATATACTCAAAAAGCGGCAGATTTTTTCAATTATATTAATCAATATCGTAAAGCAGCAGATGTACCAACTCTTGAAAAGAATGGGAACCTTTACAAAGCAGCAAATAATCATGTAACCTATATGAATTATTATCGTGTATCCCAGCAGCAACAACAAAAAAATAATCGTTACTTTACAGGGGTTTATTCTTGGGATAGAGCAGCTTATTTTCGCTATCAATATCCTTTGGTCATGGAATTTGTAGGAAAGGGAGTTAGTGAAAATCCAGATCGGCTTGATACTTTTATTCATAACCCTTACCACAGAATCTTTTGGCTAAGTCCAGAATATATTCATATGGCTTTTGAGTATAAAAATCAATATTCTACCTTCCTACTTGGTGGTCAGAAAGTAAAGGAAGATAAAATTGTTATCTATCCCAATGAAAAGCAAACAAACATTCCTACTTTATGGAGTGAAGGAAATGGGGCAGAACTTTTATCTGATACAACCCTTAAGGAAAAAAACAAGGGGTATCCTATTACCCTCTCTTATTATTCAAAAAATACCATTAAAAATGTAGAAGCAGTAGACGTAGAAGTTAAGGATCAATTAACAGGGCGAAATATAGATATTGTTATTGAGAGTCAAAAAGACAATAGTTATCTAGTTAATGGGTTATTGATTATTCCTCTGGCAGAGCTTCAAAACGACCGTACTTATCAAGTAAAAGTTATAGGGAAGGTTACCTTTGATAAACAAGGAAGCAAAGAGATTAAAAAAACTTGGAGTTTTACAACTCGACCATTAAATGAATCAAAAATGCAAGATACCCTTGGAGAATGGAGTGAAGATATAATCCATAGTCTCTACAAAAAGGGAATTGTAGAGCCAAAGCGGGATAAGAGTTTTTTACCTAATCAGGTAATCAGTAGACAAGAATTTGCTAAAATGATGGTCAAAGCTTTTCATTTACCAGAACTAAAAAGTAAAAAGATTATTTTTAAAGATGTATCCATTAGTAATCCTTATGCTAAATATATTGATAGCGTGTCTGAATTTATGCAAGGATATGAGTATCAATTTTATCCTACCTTGTCACTTACTCGAGAAGAAGGCATTGTAATTGTAATGAGAATGTATAAGCAATTACAAGAAACTACTACACTCAAATCCCAAGAAGACAAAAATGTAAATCATTTTTCAGATCTTAAAAAAGCTAGTACATGGGCACAGCCATCTATTATAGAAGCACAAAAAATAGGGCTTGTACAAGGGAGAGAAAAAAATCAGATTATTCCTAAAGAAAATATGACGCGAGCTGAAGCAGCAACTTTTATTTATCGCTTATTAGAAATGATGGAAAAAAGTCAAACGGGACAAGAGGAGAAATAGGGTACCTAAAAAACTTAATAAAGTAGAATGATCATATAATACAAGAAAATGTAATAGTAGAAAGGAGGGTGCTAGTGTACCAAGAAATATCAAAAAGACAAAAATTATCAGCTTTACATATTATGGTAGGACTTTTTATTAGCTTTAGCCTTTTGTTTATTATAAACACTGCAGCTTATTTACTAGATGTGCACTCAAGTTGGGTAGACTTGATTACATTTATTATTGCGGCCATTATTATTTACTTTGTAATACGAGAATATTTTATGTCTTATCGGTATATGCTTATAGATAATGAGTTTATTATTCATCAGATTATTGGTTCTAAAGAAAAAAACATGTTAAATATTCATGTAAAGCAAATTCAAAACATAGGTCCATTTTGCGAAGAAAATAAAGAAAAAAATAAAAAACATTTTTATAAAACAAAAAAGAGACTTTGCCATACTTGGTTACAAACAGAAAAACTTTATTATGTTCATTATAGAGAAGCAGGAGAAGACCATCTATTTATCTTTCAACCTAGTAGAAAGATGCTAGAATTAATAGAAAAGAAGATGGTTGAAATTTCTAGTGAAAAAAACAGTTGACATTTAGATATGGGTTTAGTATAATAACATTTGCCCATGTACATCATGTGGTTTTCATTTTAAATAGAATCTTATGGAGAAGTACTCAAGAGGCTGAAGAGGTGCCCCTGCTAAGGGTATAGGTCGGGTCAACCGGCGCGAGGGTTCAAATCCCTCCTTCTCCGCCACTTTAATTTTAAAATAAAATTTTTAAAATTAAGGTTGACATCTATTCGAATCAATGATACAATGATTTTCGTTGCCCCAAAAATGGGACAACATAGTACTTTGAAAACTGAACAGTGTAACAAACCATTTACAAACAAGATGCTAGTGCATCATGAACCGATCAAAACACGAGAGTTTGATCCTGGCTCAGGATGAACGCTGGCGGCGTGC
>JAAZLH010000052.1 GCA_012799415.1 Candidatus Epulonipiscium sp.
CAAGAGGCACAACAACGGTTAAACCAACATGGAGAAAACCGTTTGGTAGAAAAAGAAGGACGAACACTGGTCCAAATGATATTAGAACAGTTCAAAGATTTTTTAGTGATTATATTAATTATCGCTAGTATTATATCTATTATTTTATCACAGGTAGTGGATGGAGCTGTAATTTTGCTTATTGTATTTTTAAATACTGCTTTAGGTGTTATACAAGAAAATAAAGCTAGTAATGCTTTAAAGGCATTAAAGGAAATGGCTGCACCTTCAGCAAAAGTAATACGAGATGGAGAACTGCAAAAAATATCGGCAACAGAGGTTGTACCAGGAGATCTTGTTGTTCTAGAAGCAGGAGACTATGTGCCAGCAGATATTCGATTGACCCAATCAGCCAATTTAAAGATCGAAGAAGCCGCATTAACGGGTGAATCTGTTCCTTCTGAAAAAGATGCAGATGCACAGGTAGAGGAGAAGGCGGGTATCGGGGATTGGAACAATTCTGCCTTTATGAGTACAATTGTAACCTATGGGCGGGGGGAAGGTATTGTAACCTCTACTGGAATGGAAACCCAGATAGGCTCTATCGCTACTATGTTAGAAGCAGTAGAAGATGAGGAAACAATCTTACAGAAAAAGTTATCTCAGTTCGGAAAAATCCTAGGTATTATTTGTCTAATTGTCTGTATTATCATTTTTGGCCTAGGGTTTTATCGGGGAGAGCCTTTATTAGATATTTTTATGACTGCTGTAAGTTTAGCTGTTGCAGCTATTCCAGAAGGCTTGCCAGCCGTTGTTACTGTGGTTTTGGCCCTAGGCATGCAACGAATGGTAAAAAGGGATGCTATTATTAAACGTCTTGGTGCAGTAGAAACTTTAGGTAGTACCACTTTTATTTGTACAGATAAGACAGGAACTTTAACACAAAATAAAATGACTGTAGTATCTATTTTTGATGGCATGCAATTTTGGGAAGTAACAGGACGTGGTTATACTGCAGAAGGAGATATTATTTCTACTGAAGATCGACCAAGTCAAGAGATAAGACAATCAGAGACTGTAGATAGGCTAGTAAGGGCAGGAGTCTTATGTAATGACGCTCAGTTTAAAAAAGAAGAAGAGGATATTATTGGTGATCCGACAGAAGGTGCCTTGGTAGTTTTAGGTGCTAAAAAGGGATATGATCGAGATACACTAATAAAACAATATCCTAGAATAAAAGAAATTCCTTTTGATTCAGATAGGAAATTGATGTCTACTGTGCATGAAGAAGAAGAAAAATTTATTATGTATACAAAAGGGGCTCCAGATATTATTTTGGAGCATTGTAAGTTTGCTTTTCAGGATGGAGAAATCGTTCCTTTAACTTCAGAAATGAAAGAGCAGATTCAAAGAGCGAACACTCAGTTTGCCCAACAAGCCTTGCGGGTACTAGGATTGGCATATAAAGAAATACCACAAGTAGAAAACTTAGAAAAAGAAGAAGAACTGATTTTCTTAGGATTAGTAGGTATGATTGATCCACCACGAGAGGAAGCCAAGGCGGCCGTTGCTCTTTGTAGACGAGCAGGTATTCATCCTGTGATGATCACGGGAGATCATAAAACTACAGCTACAGCCATAGGAAAGGCCATTGGTATTATTCAGGAAGACGAAGAAACCATGGATGGACAAGAAATAGATCAATATAGTGACAGTGATTTTAAAGAAAAAGTAAAGACAGTACGTGTTTTTGCGAGAGTATCTCCACAACATAAAGTTAGGATTATAGAAGCTATTAGATCTAATGGAGAAGTTGTTGCTATGACTGGTGATGGAGTCAATGATGCACCAGCTCTTAAGCGAGCAGATATTGGTGTAGCTATGGGGATTACTGGTACAGATGTAGCAAAAGAAGCTAGTGATATGATTCTAACAGATGATAATTTTGAAAGTATTGTGGATGCAGTAGAAGAAGGGCGGATCATCTATAGCAATATTCGAAAATTTGTAGGTTTTTTACTTTCATGTAATATTGGAGAGTTACTGCTGATTTTTATCGCAATGTTGCTTGGTTGGCCCATTCCCTTAGTTCCTATCCAATTGTTATGGATCAATTTAATTACAGATTCTTTTCCAGCATTTGCATTAGGAGTTGAAAAGAAAGAAGAAGGCATCATGGATTTACCACCAAGGGACCCCAAAGAGCCTATTGTTGATCGTAGTATGGCCATTGCTATTGGGATACAAAGTATTGCTTTGGCAGTTGTCGCTTTGGCAGCTTTCCAATATGGGCTTCATATAGTAGGTACTGTAGAGGGAGCTAGAACCAGCTGTTTTGTTGCTTTGGTCATGGGAGAATTATTTAGGGCCTATTCAGCAAGGTCAGAACATCGTTCCTTACTAAAGATGAACCCCTTTTCAAACTCATTTTTAAATTTCTCTGTGGTAGGGGCTTTACTACTACTTATTGGTGTTGTATTTATCCCCTTTTTACAACCTATTTTTAGTACAATGGCTATTTCCTTATCTCATTTGGGCATCCTAGTTCTATTCGCTTTTATTCCCTTAGTTGGAGGAGAAATAGCAAAGATATTTAAATAGAAAGATACTCTTTAGGGGAAATGCCAAGAATTCGCTTAAAAGTTCGATAAAAAGTAGAATAATCTTCATATCCAATGAGGTGAGCTACTTCAGATAGTGGCATTTTAAGCGTCAATAATTCTTGGGCTTTTAAAATTCTTTTATGAGCAATATAATCACCAATGGTGATTCCAGTATTTTTCTTAAACAAATGGCATAAGTAATATTTATTAATAAAAAAGTGCTTTTCTAGTTCATCTAAGGATATATTTTCCGTTAAATTTTCATTTAGATAATGAAGAACACTAACAATTTTATCGTCATAGGCCGCGGGAATTTCTGCGGTCTTTTGCTTGGAAAAGGTTTTGTTAAGCTCAATGAGCAATTGCACAAAATAAGTTTTTACTAATAGATCTGATTCTGGTGTTTGTGAAGAAGAGACTTTGCAAATCTTTGTAAACAAATCAGGAATTGAAGATTTTTGAACATCAGATCCAGGCAAAAGGTTATGCTGTCCTAGCTTCCTTCTCTCAAAACAGTATAGCAGATTATACTCCTTGGTTTGAAAAGGGGAGATATATTCAGGACGAAAATGAATGACAATCCGTTGATAAGGAGTGTTGGAATTAAACATTGGGCGGTGTAACTCACCTGAATTAATTAGTAAAAGATCATGAGGATGTAACTGATAGGCACTGCCTTCAATCAGATAGGTTACATCACCAGATAAAAAATAATAGATTTCATAAGTATCATGAATATGCACAGAAAAATCATCGTTAGGGATACTTTGGTTATGGCTAATTGTAATGATGTCATCGAATTGATAACGCATGAATAAGGGGGACATAGTTAACTCCTTTTAGCAATATATGCAATATATGAAGCAATATAAACAAAGAAATCATATGACAAGTCTTTTATAATTAAAGTATATCATTATATTCTTTAAAATAAAAGTGTAGATGTCTAAGGAAAGCTTAATTTTAGATAGCTACCATGATGAAAGATAGGAGGAACAATACAATGGATTTTGTAAGAGTAGGGATTATTGGTATTGGGAATATGGGACGAAGCCATGCAAAAAGTATAAAAGAGGGGAAAGTGCCAGGGGCCCAGCTGACAGCAGTTTGTGATTGGGACCCAGATAAAATTCCTTGGATTAAAGAAAATCTAGGTTCAGATGTACTTGTTTTTTCATCAGCAGAAGAAATGTTTGAAGCCAATGTAATTGATGCTGTTTTTATTGCTACTCCGCATTATGACCATCCTACGTTAGCAATTCAGGCCTTTGAAAAAAATCTTCATGTTTTAATTGAAAAGCCAGCAGGTGTTTATACAAAGCAAGTAAGAGAAATGAATGAAGTAGCAGCTAGAACAAACACTGTTTTTGGTATTATGTATAATCAACGAACCAATCCTCTTTATCAAAAACTAAAAGATTTAATTGACTCTGGAGAATTAGGAGAGCTCAGACGAGTAAATTGGATTATTACAACATGGTACCGATCACAAAGCTATTATGATTCTGGTGGTTGGAGAGCTACATGGGCTGGAGAAGGTGGAGGGGTATTACTTAACCAATGTCCTCATCAACTGGATTTAATACAATGGCTCTGTGGTATGCCTACCCGTGTGCGTGCTTTTATGAGTTTTGGAAAAATGCATAATATAGAAGTTGAAGATGATGTAACTGCTTATTTAGAATATGAAAATGGTGCTACAGGTGTATTTATAACATCCACGAGTGATACTCCAGGAACCAACCGATTAGAAATTACTGGTGATAGAGGAAAAGTAGTAGTTGAAGATGATAAATTAGAGTTTTGGCGTCTTCGCACCCCAGAACGACAATTTAATGAAGAATATACAGGTGGTTTTGGGCAACCTGAATGTTGGAAATGTGAAATACCGGTGGAAGGAAAATACACTCAACATGTGGGAATTCTTAATGATTGGATTCAAAGTATTTTAAAAGGGACTCCTTTGCTTGCACCAGGGGAAGAAGGGATTCGAGGTCTTATCATTTCAAATGCTATGCATTTATCTACTTGGACCGATGATTGGGTGACTCTTCCTATTGATGAGGATTTATTTTTAGAACATTTGGAAGAAAAAATCAAAACATCAAGATTTGAAAAAACAGTCAAAACAGTCACATTAGATACATCGGGAACTCATTAATCCATACACTTTAGATTGTTTCTATATGAGGAGGGGAAGAAAGATGAAGAAGCTAGGTGCAGCCATTGTTGGATGTGGAACCATTGCATCTCTTCATGCAGATGGCATAATAGAATTGGATCAAGTAGAACTTAGAGGTGTTGTAGATCCTAAAAAAGAGAGAAGAGAAAAATTTAGCAAAGAATATCAATGTCCTGCTTATGAATGCTATGAAGAAGTATTACAAAACCCTGATATTCAGGTTGTCCATATCTGTACTCCACATTATCTTCACAAACCAATGATTATTCAAGGAATTATAGCAGGTAAACATGTGATTGTAGAAAAACCAGTTGTTATGAACCCGACAGAGTTAGCTGAAGTAAAAAAAACAATGGAATTATATCCAGACAGTCAAGTAGCTGTTATTTTTCAAAATAGATACAATGATACTACCCAAAAAGCCAAATCAATGATAGATAACAAGGAAATTGGAGAACTCGTTGGTATGAAGGGGTTACTTACTTGGTATCGGTCAGAAGCCTACTATCAAGAAAGTGACTGGAGAGGTAAGTGGGAAACAGAAGGTGGTGGCGTCCTCATTAACCAAGCTATTCATACTTTGGATTTAATGCAATTTCTTGGTGGAGAACTTGAAAGTATTAAAGGTCATGTAGATACTCGAAGTTTACAACATATTATCGAAGTGGAAGACACAGCAGAGGCTACTCTGTATTTTAAAAATGGGTGTAGAGGCATTTTTTATGCTACCAATAGTTACACAGAAAATTCACCCATTGAAATTGAACTTCATGGGACAGAGGGAACCCTTAGTCTCCGTAATCAGCAACTACATTTGTACAAAAATGGAGAAAAACATTTGGTTGCTGAAGATGAAATGATGAAAAAAGGAAAAGCATATTGGGGATGTAGCCATGAAGTCCAAGTAGCAGATTTTTATCGTTGTCTGATAGAAAAAGAGCCTTATTGCATTACTCCCAAAGAGGGAGGAGTTGCTATAGAGATGATTCATGGAATTTATGAATCTCATCGAACAAGAGAGGCCTATATAATGAAAGAAGCAAAGTCACAATAGGGATTGTAGTTCGAGTAATCCGTATGGCGCTATAGAACACTTAAGTTTATCAATTTAAATACCTATACTTGTAGAGTGCATAAATATTGTGAAGGATAAAAGGAGAAGATTATATGTATAAAATGAAATTAGCAGTTCAATTATATACACTAAGAGAGTTTTTACAAACACCAGAAGATATTAGAGAAACATTCCAGAAAGTAAAAGCCATAGGATATGATGCTGTACAAGTTTCAGGTGTAGGCATGGTAGACGAAGAGAAAGCAGCTGTTATCAAACAAGCAGCAAAAGATAATGACCTGGCCATTTGTGCAACCCATGTAAGTTTCAAAGAATTACAAGAGAATTTAGACTGGGTGATTGAATTTCATAAACAATGGGGCTGTTCTTATGTAGGAGTAGGATCTATGCCAGCAGAATATCGAGACAAAGAAGGGTACAGTCGTTTTGCAAAAGAAGCTTCAGAGATCGGAAGAAAATTAAAAGAGCATGGATTATATTTTATTTATCATAATCATAGTTTCGAATTTGAAAAATTTGAAGGAAAAACAGGAATGGATATTTTATTTGAAGAAAGTGATCCTGAGAGCTTTTATTTCGAATTGGATACTTACTGGGTACAGGCAGGTGGAGCAAACCCTGTAGATTGGATTAACAAAGTCAAAGGAAGAATGCAAGTTGTTCATTTTAAAGATATGGGTGTGGATAAAGAACATAAACCCATGATTACAGAAGTAGGAGAAGGAAATCTAAATTGGCCAGCCATCATTCAAGCTTGTGAAGATACCAATGTAATTTGGGCAGCAGTGGAACAAGATGTGTGCCTGAGAGATCCTTTTGAAAGTGTTGAAATGAGTTTAAGGTATTTACAAGGGCAAGGGTTTTAAATAACCAAACTGAGTCAGGGCTAGGATGAGTTCTATTTCCTAGTCCTTTATTTGTGTAAAAGCTATTTTCTATCCATGATGCCCCGACATGGTCAAGCTGTTTTAGAATTGGATAAAAGTTAAAACTCCCTTTGAGCTGAGTTTTCTTAAGATTAGCATATCATTAAGGAAGTAATTGGTTTATAATATTATATAGACATATATTAGATGGACTTTTGTACTAGGTATTGGTTGATGAAACTAGATTATAATATTAGGAGGAATTCAATATGGTGGAAATTGTTAACACCTACAGAGAAAGCTTTCCAGCCCTTCGTCTAATAGGGAAAAAGTATACAAATAAGGACAGAGGTACAGACGGTAGCTTTAGCAACAAATGGGGTGAATGGTTTGAAAAAGGATATTTTAAAACAATGGAAAAACTAGGGGATTTACAGGAAAACGGAGGCGCATATGTCGGATGTATGAGATGTACAGACGAGTTTGAATATTGGATCGGTATGTTTTTTCCTGAAGAAACTCCTGTTCCAGAGGGATATATGTATGTTGATATTCCTAAGGGGGATATAGGCACTTGCTGGATTTATGGACGTGAGGATAACGGGGAATTGTATGGAGAAGAACCACATAATATGTGCGTATCTAAAATGATCGAGGCAGGCTGGCAAGTTGCAAAAGGCTCTTGGTTTTTTGAGCGATATAACTGTCCACGTTTTACAACACCTGATGAAAAAGGTAAAGTGATTTTAGATTATTGTATATATTTAAATGATCAAAAGTAATTATTCCATTAAATGAAATATAGCATAAGCAGTCCAAGAGTTGCTATAGCAGATATAGCTTAGCCTCATATCTACAATCTTTTAATAAATTTTGTTATAATGTTATAATAAAGTAACTACTAATTTTAATATTTTATTTTACATGGAATATGACAAGGAGAGAGTGACGGATGAAAGTTCAAACACTTGATTTATGGAGAAAAGAAGAATATCAATATGGTGAAAGAATTCCCACTATAACGACCTACATAGGAGATACGGATAAGAAAAAATCTGCAATTATCATCTGCCCAGGTGGAGGATATGGGCACCTATCCAAGCGTGAAGCAGAGCCCGTTGCCCTTCAATTCTTAGCTAAAGGCTATCATGCTTTTGTCGTGAAATATAGTTTAAGTCCTATTCGACATCCACAGCCTTTATTGGATGTTGCAAAGGCAATTCAAGTTGTTAGAGAAAATGCAGAAGAGTGGTATGTTGATCCAGATAAAATTATTGTACTTGGTTTTTCGGCAGGCGGCCATGTAGCAGGTAGCATTGCTGTCTATTGGAATGACAAACTTATTCAAGAAAAACTTAAAGTGGATGCTGAACAAATCAAGCCCAATGGTTCTATTTTATGCTACCCTGTAATCACAGCTGGAGAGTTTGCCCATCAAGGATCTGTAAACAATTTGCTAGGAGAAAATGCAGATCACAAAGCCAAAGATGACATGTCTCTCGAGAAGCAAGTAGGCAAACATACTCCGCCTACATTTATTTGGCATACAATAACAGATGCCTCTGTGCCAGTAGAAAATAGTTTATTATATATCAATGCTCTTCAAAAGCATAAAGTTCCTTTTGAGGCTCATTTATATGATAAAGGCGTACATGGATTGGCCTTAGCTACAGAAGAGACCTGTGATGGTAGGGATGAACTAATTGACTTTCACATTGCTTCTTGGATCCATCAAGCAAGTGAATGG
>JAAZLH010000363.1 GCA_012799415.1 Candidatus Epulonipiscium sp.
TAATTATCCAATTCAATACCGTAAATAAACCGGGGAATCTGTAATGCGCTAATAATAAAAGATCCTCCTCCGAAAAATGGATCGAGAACTATATCATCAGAGTCCGTGAGAATTTCAATTACTTTGGTTGCAATCTTATCAGATTTTCTGCCCTTAAAATAAAATGCTCGCTTTAAGTTTGTGGATACTGACGGATTAATATCGTTAATTGCTTCCAGGATATCGTTTGTCACCGTACTTACTAATTCACTACTAATTTTTGGGTTCACAGTTTTTCCTCCTTGGCTATTTTTCATTATGATCTTAAAGCTCTAATTTTAATAATGTAGATCTCGGATTCTTGAAGTAGAAACGATTATCGATTATACATTTGGTAGAAAGTCGAAAATCTGTATTGTTACCATTATATCACATATTATTCTTATTGCTGATTTTTTGCTCAGTGGTTCTTTTCATAATATTATTTGTGGAGAAAACCAAAAGGGATTAATAGCAAGATTATCATTTCTATGATATTATTTGAAATAAACATTGTGCTGTAAAAAAGCAATGTGGTTCTTTTGCTATTGCATAATTATATGGGCCTTTCTTTTAGGAGGTGTTTCTGTTAAATATGAGTCGTTCTTTTAAAGATTATGTATCGCATCGCTTTTATAATGAACTATTTAGCGCTGTAAGTAATCATTTGAATCGCAATTCCAGTGCCATAACTACCCAATCCCAGCAAGTGCGTCGGGTTGATAGTGTCTGGCTTTCCGACATCTCTGTAAAACATGTTTTTGTTGAGGATCATCCGGGCACTAAAATAGTTTTTGATGTGTTGGTGGAGGCTGACTATGAACTCTCTGAACGGGATAGGCGGCATGATCGCTTTTCTGAAGAGGCGGATTGGTTTAAGATTTGTTGCATTGCTGATTTAGCCCAAAACCTAAACGATTTTCGAATCACCGGTACAGAGATTTACAATTACCGGGGAAAGCAGCATAATCCTCTCTCCGACGCGTTGGTGCCAATTATTTATAAAGAGCAACTCGAAGATGTAGCTAAAGAGTTCTTAAATCACTATTATCCGGAAGCTTTGGATGGCTCCTTGGCAGTTAACCCGTATACGTTAGCTGAGCGAATGGGGCTGATCGTTGAAGAAAAGAGTTTAACACGTGATGCAAGCATTTTCGGGCAAATTTATTTTTATGATTGTGAAACTGAACACTATGATGATTTTTCAGGGGAACCACACATTATAGCAGTAAAGGCAGGCACAATCTTTGTAGATCCAGCAAATTTCTTCTTAAGGAATCTTGGTTCCAAATACAACACGATTGTCCACGAGTGTGTTCACTGGTATCTCCATCGTAAATCCTTTGAACTTGAAAGACTTTATAACGAAGAA
Source organism: Candidatus Epulonipiscium sp. (assembly GCA_012799415.1). Classification (GTDB taxonomy): domain Bacteria; phylum Bacillota; class Clostridia; order Lachnospirales; family JAAYNZ01; genus JAAZLH01. The sequence goes on from JAAZLH010000363.1 coordinate 1,391, forward strand.
GCTACTCAAATTCAATGCAAGGTGGCCGGAGGTATTAAACCGGGCAGGTCTAGATCCGCTACAGACTGGATGGAATGGCAAGCTAATGCTTTAGCACCAAAGATACAGATGCCTTTTGAAGCCACAAAAATAAAAGCCTCGGAGTTTTTTAGGGAATATCTTAAAGCTAAAGGAACAGATCGAATAATTGATGTGATGGAAGAGGTAATTGAAGGGATAGCTGTCTTTTTCGGTGTGTCAAAGCAAGCGGCCAAAATCAGGCTTTATGAGTTAGGCTATGAGGAGGCGGCTGGGACATTCATTTATCTTGATGACCACTATGTTAAACCGCATGCCTGGAAAGAAGGATCGTTAAAAGCTAATCAGACGTTTTCCATAAGTTTTAAAGATGCCTTAATAGCAAGTATCATTAACCCTGATTTAAGAGCAGTAAGGGAACAGGGACTTCTGATTTATGTAGATTCTCATTTTTGTATCAACGATTCCAAATATATTTTCTATGATGTTTTTGGAAATCCCCAATTAACTGATTATGCAAGGTACCACATGGATGAGTGTTGCTTAATTTTTGAGTTAGCACCGGAAGGTTTAGTTAATGCTTATCAGAAAGAAAATTATCTAGAATGTGTTCTTTGCAGGGATATTAACTCGGGGATTCTCTTTACAGCTAATTTTGCAGACCTTTCACTAAATCAATCTAACCTAGAAAAAGCAAAAGCGATGCAGAAATATAATAGAGAGATTAGTAAAGTTTTAAGTGAGCTTCCGCAGCCCTTTCCTGAAGCACTGGTCTATTTAATGAATTTTCTTGAGGTAACCGTAGATTCTTTGGCAGAAGCCTCTAATTTAGGGGATAGAACTATTTCTCGCTTACGTGGAGGAGACTCTAGGACTTTAGAAAATGTACTTGCAGTTTGCATAGGGATGAAACTACCACCGTCTGTAAGCCATGAGTTAGTTAGAAGGGCTGGCTTCTTTTTAACAAATTCTGAAAGAGACTTGGCTTACCGGTTTTTACTCGATAGTTGTTATTCTGAGTCAATTCATGTTTGCAATGAAATGCTCTCTGCTCAAAACATCCCCATTTTAGGCCAGAAAACCTAAAAACAAATAGCTGACCCTGACAAATAGTGTCGGGGTCTTTTTAGTAGAGCTTGTCGACATTAGCCCTTAAGTTGAGGTAAATAAACCCCAACTTAAGGGCTTTTTTTGTGTGTAAAAAGACACTTAGTGTCATGGGTTTGTGAGTAGTTTTTGTTTAATATTTAAGTATGAGTTCGTAAGAACCCTAGTAGTGGAAATTTTGTTTAAAAAATCATGCGTCAATGTTGGCCAACAGAGACGGCGGAAATATAAATGAGTCGGTAGTAGTCAATAAAAGATTACTAGATAAATTTATTATCCACCGTTTTATTTCCCATGCAAATTATTAAGGGAATAGATCTGTTGGTTATTTATTTTCCTACTCATTAGCTCTCCGCCGTTTCTCAGGACGGGAAATGGAGAGGCTTATGAAATTAGAAATTAAGTACAAGTTTGCAAATGGAGAAACGGCATGTGTAGAGGTTTCTGGTGAAATTGCCGAGTTGCATCTCGAAATGGAGAAGGAGAGAAAAAGTAGCGATCGTAGACATTTGAGAAGAGAACGCTACATGTCTTTTGACGAGTATGAAAGGTATATTTTCATAGACGCTGATGGGTGTGGAGTTCGCATTAATAATGCAGTGGACAAGCCTACGTTTTGTTTTAACTCTGAATCAGTTGAAGAACGTAACACTGCCATGCTAGACAGGGTAGAGCAGCTAATGTCCTGCCTAAATGAGCGTCAAAAACATTTAGTTTCTCGTTGTGTTTTGAATGGTGAAACCTATACTTCCGTAGCACTTGAAGAAGGTAAAGATGAATCAGCGATTAGAAAAGCGGTAAACCGTGCTTTGAAGAAAATGAAAAAGAATTTAATTTGACCGTCCGAAAATGGGTCCACTCGTGGCTTATATCGAGAGGTCTAATAAATAACTCTCGGAAAGGACGGGATAGATATGTCTCACAAATTAAAGATTAGTGTGGGCAAAGATTCACCTATAGGCGGAATAGTAGGCTACCGTAAGGTGACCGTGCGGGAAAGGCTTATGCGGCGTCTATTTGGTAAGAAACAAACTGTTACTGTAATCATTCCTGGGGATAGGGTATCTTCACTATCTGTTGTGGAGGAAGGGGCTGAAGATTTTGAGTAAGGATCTCATGGCAAAACTTTCTAAAATTAGCATGCTTGTTGATGAGTGTAAGGAAGCTCTAGGTGAGCCAAAACAGGTGGAGCCTAAAAAAATTACATTAGAACAAGTCCGGGCAGTCTTAGCAGAGAAAAGCCAAGA
>JAAZLH010000364.1 GCA_012799415.1 Candidatus Epulonipiscium sp.
CAAGCACTAAAAAAAGTTTTGCGGATAGCAGGATATATCTGAAATATATAGTATCAAAATCGTTTCTGTGCCAGGCGCCTAATTTATTAATTAGGGAGGAGATAAGAAAAAGAGTCCTTAGGGGAAGGACTCTTTTTTGTGATGATAAGTATTCGCAAATAAAGCTTATTGAGCTAGAGTGTAAACTACTGGATACCTTGTTTGTACTCCACCACCTGAGTTTACAAATTGCTCTTTGGTGTAGACTGCTCCCCAACGTACTTTGCCTGCAAAATTCCCCTCGGCTACTACGACTCCTTTTTCTGTGATGTCGATAACGATAACATCATGCCCTCCGTCATTAACTCGTAGAATATCACCTATTTTTATAGCTTCAAAATCGCTGTGATAGTCCACAGGCAGGTCTCCAAATACTGCGTCGCTTAGTTCAGAAGTAAACGCTGAACAAGCTGTCGCCATTAAATTCCTATTCATAATCCATGGATATGATTTTTCACCACCCCAAGGTGTGCCTGTGGGATACCTGCTCTTGAAGGAGTTAAGTATTTTCTTTGCTTCGGCTTGGGTATCGGAGTAGCCCTCTAATAAATCATTATTTGTCAGGCGAAATACTTTCATTAAGGTAAAAATACTTTCTTCTAAAGTGATTCCTTCCTTAGAATTGTCCCACGGTCCAAATCCATATCCTATAGTGTCGAAACATAGTTGTGCCATAGCTTCGACAGCCCAGCTAGATACGCTGCGGGGGTAGTCTTTGATAAATAGCTCGAATTCCCATTGATATTCAGGAGCAATGTGGAATTTATAACCTAATTTATCCAGTAAACGCTTTACTACTACAGCTGCTTGCTCACGGGTTATCTTATCGTTGGGTTTAAATGTGCCGTTACTATACCCCGATAAAATGCCTAGTCCAGAGACTTTTTCAATGTTTATATCCTTGGTGTCGGTGAAGGTTTTTTTTCTTTGATTTCTTCACCTTTTATTTTCTCGTATAGACGGGCAACTAAGGTGCTAAACTCGCCTCTGGTGAGGGGTTGATTGTACTTTGATTGTAGAGCCTTGGGGATAAGGTCATGCTTGAGTGCTATTTCCACTGACCCTGCGAGCCATGCAGTGGCTTCTTCTGGTACAGTTACCTCTATACTGGCTATAGGGCTGACTGGAGTTATTGGGGTAGTGGTTGCAAAGACCGAGATTGGTGCGGATAAAACAAATGTAAGTGCTAAAAGTAAACTTAATATCTTCGTTTTCATAAGGTGTTCCTCCTTTTTTTGATTGTTATTGGTATTATACCGCGTATAAACGCCCGTGGCTACTGCGTGCCTCGTGCCAGGCACCTAACTTATTTGGGCATATGAATTCCTTAAGTCTGTTAGGGAAGCATAACTTTCATCATATAGAGGGAATTTTTACAGTATTTTTTCTACAGTAACCTAACACTATCCAAAATCAGAAAAGATTGAAAAAAAAATAAACTCTATGGTATAAATGGAGTAATCGAATCCATTTATAATATGGCAGGATATATTGTAGAATTGGAAGATAAACAAACGGGAATAGAGTATTTTGAAACACTGATGAGATATATATTTAATGCTAGAGTTGACTTGACTAAAGAAGCTGCTAATGAAATAATGAGAAAAATTGAGAACACTTATCCAGAAGGGAGTGAGGTAGTTATGACTTTAGCTGAAAGATTTAGAGAAGAAGGTATAGCATTAGGAGAAGTAAAGTCACTTGTAAAAACTACGATAAGATTATTAACTAAAAAACTTGGAACTTTACCTGAAGAAATTAAATCAGGAATATCGAAACTGGATGCTGAAACCTTAGAAATAATTATAGTTGAAATCTTTGAATATGAAAAACTAGAAGATATAAAAAGATATTTATAACGAAACGGTGCGAACTGACCCATGTCAAGTAGACAGTTAATTTAATTAAAATAGTATGCACATTTGGATGAATGGTTTCAATATTCTAAAGGAGCCATGCATCCTAATCTTTTTTGAAATCTTTTTTCGTTATAAAACTTAGTATATTCAACTATTTTTTCTCTTAATTCTTCAAGTGTCTTAAACCTTTTTCCGTGAAACATTTCAGTTTTTAAAATACCAAAAAATCCTTCCATAGGTCCATTATCTATACACCTACTAACTCTAGACATACTTTGAGTCATTCCAGCTTCTTCAATCTTATTTTTAAAAATATTTCCAGTATATTGAAACCCTCTATCACTGTGAAATATGGGCTTTGCATCAGGATATTTTTGTATTGCTTTATCAAACATACTAAATACGAGATAACTATTATTCTTAAGGGAAAGCTTATATTCAATAATACTATTATCATAAAGATCCATAATTGGGCTTAAATAAAGTTTTCTATTATCTCCAGGAATTGAGAATTCAGTAACATCTGTAAGCCATTTCTTATTAGGAACCTTAGTAGTAAAATCTCTTGCTCTTCTTTTTCTTAATGCTTTCTCCTTTTGAAGCTCTAGTTTTAACATCTCAACTTCAGTTAAATTGATTTCATCAACTTCAGATTTTGTTTTTGGTCCACGCTTTTGATGTTTTAGAGCTTGTGGTCCCTTGTCTATATATACCCTTGTTCATTTGTATACTAGTGCATAAGTAATTGAATACTTGTCAGCTGCATTTTTGTAGCTCATATCATTTTCAATAACCCATTTTACTATTTCTAATCTCTCTTCAAATGTAGTTTTTCTAGATTTCATGGTATAGACACCTCCCTTAGGATCATAATCCTCTATTTCCATACCATTATACCATTTATTGACCCAGTTACTAATCAGTCCTGTAGATATATTATATTTAGCAGCTAAATCTGATTGTGAATATTTCCCTGAAGTGTATTCTTCTATAATCAACAGTTTGGACTTTCTACTATATGAACGCTCTTTATTTAATGGTTCAAATACACTTGCTCCGTGTTCTTTATATTTTAAATACCATCGATGGACCACTTCCTTTGCAGTCCCAATCTCTCTAGCAATGTCGCTAAAACTAACATTGCCTTTCTCATAATCTATGCAAGCTCTAATTTTTACTTCTTTACTATACTTTGATTTTCTTCCCATAAAAACACCTCCAAGTAGATACTCTAATTTTTAAATAATTAGACTGTCTACTTTGGAAGTATCATATCATCATCCAAGTTTAGAAAGTTTTCTTTAAATGTTAAGATGGTATGTTTTTCAGCATTGACATAGCAACTACATATTTTAGTGAAGGTGCAATGACTTTTTGTAAAACGTCTTTTTAATTCAAGTATATCTTTTTTTCTCATATATAAACCTCTCGGCGTAATTTTTATTTGCAGATCTGAACCCCTACAACTAAAGTTGCAAGGTTCTTAAAGAGATAAACACCTCTTCTAACATACAAATGCACCTGTAAAATTTAGGAATTATAACAAAACAACAGGCGGTTTATATGTTAAAACAAATTTTATCAGATAATGAAATTAACTTCAATGATTTAGGAAAAAGAAAATTTTTCGGGGATCAACGGTGGGTCTTTTTTTAGTTTTACCCATAGCAATCTTAAAATGACGGATGGCTTTATTCTATTTAGTATATAATCATATAAAAACTCAAAGATACCATTTGTACTTGAGCACATTATGTAAAAATGACAAATTGTATCTTGTCTTTATGGTGATTTATGATATTATCGGGGATAGATTTGTTTTGAAATTAATCAAGAGGGGGAAAAAAGAAAAATGAAAAGAAAAGCAATTGGAATTTCAAGGAAACTTATATCACTTAGTCTGGTATTGATCTTGGTATTGGGAACATTTGGGACTACGTATGGGGCAATAAACGTAGTTGAAGATATGGAAGTTTTGGTAATCCGTAGTGGGGCTTGGTTTGAAACAGCTTATACCGAATGGAATGCAGTAGAGGATGCTGTTGGATATAATGTATATATTAAATCTCATAGTGCGGCGGATTCGGCATATGAGAAGTTAGATAATGAATTAATAAGACAATATCCAAACTATTGGAGAGCAGATGCTTTAGGACTTGCAGCAGGGCAGTATATTATGAAAGTTGAAGCAATATTTGAAGATGGTTCAAGAATACATACAGTCACAAATAGTGTGCGTGTAGAAGCACATGATAGAAGTGGATTTGCTTTTTCAAGTGATTCCACTTATAAAACAGGTTCTGGTGCTTATAATGATGACGGAACACTTCGAGATGGCGCTCAAGTTATTTATGTAACATCTGAGACTGCAAAAACAGTAGCACTGGATGTCAAAGTTGATAGCAAAGGCAAGATAGAAAAAGCAGTAGGCATTGGTGCAATTCTTAAATTAAGACAAAAAGGTTATGACAAAACACCATTAGCCATTAGATTTGTAGGGCAAATTACAGAAAGTGATATGAGTGGGCAACTTAATAGCAATGGCTATATTGAGGTGAAAGGTAGAAATGCTTATGAAGAAATGAATATCACTTTAGAAGGCGTGGGTAAAGACGCATATGCTTCAGGTTGGGGGTTTTTAATTAGAAATGGTGGTAACGTCGAAGTTAGAAACATGGGAATTATGCTATTTCCAGATGATGGTGTTTCTCTTGATACAAATAATTGTAATGTATGGGTACATAATAATGACTTTTTTTATGGAACAGCAGGTGGAGATGCAGATCAAGCAAAAGGTGACGGCTCAGCAGATATTAAAGGGACATCAACTTATGTAACTTTTTCATACAATCACTTTTGGGATTCTGGAAAGTCATCCCTTTGTGGCATGACAAAAGAATTAGAGTTCTTTGTAACCTACCATCACAACTGGTTTGATCATTCAGATTCACGTCATCCGCGAATTAGAACAGGGTCTATCCATATCTATAATAATTATTTTGATGGTATTTCAAAATATGGTGTTGGGACAACTATGGGGAGTTCAGCATTTGTAGAAGCCAATGACTTTAGAAATGCGAAATACCCTATGCTAAGTTCTAAACAAGGTACGGATGCTTTAGGAAATGACATATTTTCAGGTGAAACAGGTGGTATGATTAAAGCATTCAACAATCGTGTTGAAGGGGCTGGAAGCCTTATTTATGCGAATTCAGATGCAGGAACAGCCAGTGCTAGTGTAACACAGTTTGATGCTTATCTTGCTTTCTCAAGAGATGAATTAGTTCCAGATACTTATCAAACAGTAGCAGGAGGAACTACGTACAATAATTTTGATACTCAAAAAGACTTAGGTGTTGCAGCATCCGCAATTGATGATGTAAATTACGTTAGAAGTATTGTAATGGACAATGCAGGACGTATGGATGGTGGAGACTTTACATGGGAATTCGACAATTTAGTTGATGATACGTCCTATGCGGTTAATCAAGAGCTTATGGCTAAGATCAGAAACTATAAGACAGATCTTGTATCTGTTGGGGGGAGCGCGGATCCAGAACCAGTAGATCCACCAGATACAACGGACCCAACGGATCCAACAGACCCAACAGATCCGAATCCAGTAGATCCAGATCCAGTGGATCCAACAGAACCGCCAGTAGGTGGAACATCTTTTGCTCATAACTTTACAACAGATGGAAAGACCAGTGATAAGTTTACTATTGTAGGTAATCTTTCAACAAGCAAAGGAACCGTAATTTATAAAGGATTAACACTCACACAGTGTTTGAAAATAGAATCAAGTACAAGCATTGCATTTACAACAACTGAAGAATCGACATTAACATTAGTGTTTGAAACAGGGTTTAATAAAAATATTATTGTAAATGGTGCGAAGCACAAAGTTGAAAATGGTACTGTGGAATTGCCACTTCCAGTAGGTAATCACAGTATTACGAAAGGTGATACATCTAATCTTTTCTATATGAAGGTTACTTATGCAGGAGCCATAGATCCAACAGATCCAGTAGACCCAACAGATCCAACAGATCCAACAGATCCAACAGATCCAGTAGACCCGACAGATCCAACAGATCCAACAGATCCAACGGATCCAGTAGATCCAACTGATCCAGTTGGTCCTACAGCTCCTGATATGGAAGATGTAGCTTCAATGGGTACAGCTACAAATCTATTTGGTAAGGAAGATTCATATTTTACAAATGCAATTTATGTAGCGCCAAATG
>JAAZLH010000365.1 GCA_012799415.1 Candidatus Epulonipiscium sp.
AGGCTATCCCTGTGAGTCATAGCACCACGATAGATGTAGCTGACAGTCTCTATACCTCTGTGTGGATGCTGGGGAAATCCTGCAGTATAATCATCAGGGTTTGTACTATCAAAGGAATCAAGCATAAGAATTGGATCGTATTCCTCTACAGTTTGTCCACCTAATACCCTAACTAGATTTACTCCTGCACCATCTGTGGTTCTATAACCTTTAACTTTGTTAGATACCTTTCTTTCCATGTGATTACCTCCTTAGAATATTGGAATTTTATTTGGTAAAATAATAGCTGTTATTAATATTCTAACCTATATTAGTATTTTTAGATATAAATATTTATATACCAAGCTCATAATTCAACTTATAATCTAACTCATAACCTTACTCTCATATTTCTTAAGTTCCTCAATATATTTTTTTCCCAACCTACTTAGTGGCATATTCTTTTTTCTTATATAACCAATAGTCATTGTATCTGCTGTATTTAAAGGGATTGCAGCATATCCATCACCATTAAGCTCCTCACATATAATACCCGAACATAATGTATAAGCATTCAATCCCACCATTAAATTAAGCAGGGTGGCTCTGTCATTTGCCTTAATTATCTGCTTGTAATCATAGGTACTAAGAACTTCTTCAGCAAAATAAAAGGAATTGTAATTGCCTTGGTCAAAAGATAGACAAGGATAATCTTCTAGATCCTCAAAATTAATTATAAGCTTACTAGCAAGGGGATTGCTTTTGGCTAGATATACATATATACCACAATCAAATAGTTCTGTGAACACAAGTTGATTTTCACGGAAAACCTTATTAAGTGCCTTTTGGTTAAACTCATTTAAATACAATATTCCTATTTCACTCTTTTGCTTTTTAACATTTTCAATCACCTCAAATGTTTTGGTTTCATGAATAGCAAATTCATATTCTTCCATACCATAATCTCTTGCCACATTCATAAAGGCCTCAACAGCAAATGTATAGTGTTGCATAGATACACTGAACTTCTTCTTAAGCCCCTTCTTCTCAATATATCTATCTTCAACTAATCTATATATTTCAAGCATTTGTCTAGCATAGGCTAAAAACTCCTCTCCTTCAGGTGTAATCACAACCCCTTTATTAGAACGCAAAAACAAGTCTAAGCCTATCTCTTCTTCTAGTTCCTTGATCCCACTAGATAAACTTGGTTGGCTGATAAACAATTCTTCTGCAGCCTTATTCATTGATTTATTATTTGCTACTGATATAGCATAGCGAAGTTGTTGTAGTGTCATACATATCACTCCTATATTTTTTATTTTAAGCTGGATTTGTGTTAACTTGATTTGTTTAGCTTGATTTGCATTAAATTGATTTAGATAAAATAATTTGTATGAATTTAATTTGCTGATTTGCTTGTACTTGATTTGTAATGTTATGAACATTAATTATGTACATTAACTTAGTTAATAAATGTAAGTTCATTATAGGTAAAAACTATAGTCAGGTCAAGACTTTAAATATTATCACTTATTTATCTTTGCTGATATAATTTCCTTAAATAATATAAAGCAAAAACCCATTAACTAATATAATCAGGAGGATATAAGATGAGTAAAAAGACCAGATCCCAAAGAGATTTAAAATTCGAAACTTTACAATTACATGTAGGCCAAGAAAAAGCAGATCCAGCTACTGATGCAAGAGCAGTTCCCATCTATCAGACAACTTCTTATGTATTTCGTGACTGTGACCATGCTGCCGCTAGATTTTCATTAGCAGAAGGGGGAAATATATACAGTAGACTGACCAATCCCACAGAGGGAGTATTTGAAGAAAGAATGGCTACACTAGAGGGCGGTGTTGCAGCCTTAGCCGTTGCATCAGGGTCTGCCGCCATTACCTATTCCATACTAAATGTAGCCCATCAGGGAGATCATGTAGTAGCTGCTAAGAATATTTATGGAGGAACATTTAACTTACTAAACCACACAGTTAAAGAATTTGGTATCGAGACAACATTTGTAGATCCCTTTAATTACGAAGAAGTAGATAATGCAATCAATGAGAATACTAAGTTGCTTTTTGTTGAAAGCCTTGGAAATCCCAATTCAGAAGTTGTGGATATCGAGAGATTAGCTAACATCGCCCATTCACACAAAATACCCCTAATCGTAGATAGCACATTTTCCACACCATACTTACTGCGACCTATTGAATATGGTGCTGATGTAGTTATTCATTCAGCTACAAAATTTATTGGAGGTCATGGAACCAGTATTGGCGGTGTCATAGTGGACGGAGGAAAATTCGACTGGGAAGCTTCTGGCAGATTCCCTGACCTTGTAGAACCAAACCCAAGCTACCACGGAATAAGCTTTGCCAAGGATGTTGGGGCTGCTGCTTTTGTTACTAAGATACGTGCATTATTACTCCGTGATACCGGAGCTAGCTTATCACCATTTCACGCTTTCCTCTTCCTCCAAGGGCTAGAGACTCTATCTCTAAGAGTAGAACGTCATGTGGAAAATGCATTGAAGGTAGTAGATTATCTAAAAAACCATCCCCAAGTGGAAAAGGTACACCACCCATCCACATCTATAGACGAAAAGCAGAAAGAATTATACCAGAAATATTACCCTAATGGTGGTGGCTCCATATTTACATTTGAAATTAAAGGAGATGAACAAAAGGCCAAAGATTTCATTGATGAACTGGAACTATTCTCTTTGCTGGCTAATGTAGCAGACGTTAAATCCTTAGTTATCCATCCAGCATCAACCACCCATTCACAAATGACCGAAGAAGAACTTAGAACTTCAGGCATTAAGCCAAACACAATACGCTTATCAATTGGTACAGAGAATATTGATGATATAATTGAAGACTTAGATGAGGCCTTCAAGGCTGTAGAATGAAGACAGGGGGACGTTTCCCCTGTCTCCTTTTTTCATTTTTTTCATTTTGAGACGGGGGAAACGTCCCCCTGTCTTTTATTCATTATATTTCTTATTACTTCCTCTAACTAGTTCTTTTGGATACTTCTGATTATTAACTTCTAATTTCCGTTTCAATACATTATTTAAATCAATACCATTAAGCTGAGCAAATCTTAGAATAAAGAAAAGGGTATCTGCAAGTTCATCTTCTACATGTCTTCTTCTATCTACCGTTTTCATTATTGTTTTCATTTGATCTTCCGATTTAAAACGAAATATATCTAGCAGTTCATTTGCTTCTGTTGAGATTCCAATTGCCAAATCTTTTGGATTATGATACTGATCCCATTCACGGTCCTGACAAAATTTTTTTACTAAGTTTTTTAATTCTTCTATTGTAGTTTTTGAATCCATATCTTCACCCTATTTCATCATTCTTTTTAAGTAGTTTCCTAAGTTTTCGTCTTCACAATATACATAACAACCTTTCATACCACGTGTCAGCAGAGTACGATAGGTATTTCTAATTATTTCATCAGCCACTTTTTGTGCCTTTTCAGGATTTTCTTCCATCAATTTTTTTATTCCAAAAAGCGAACGATCTGTCTTTGCTCGTTCTGTATAATCTGTAACAACTTCTCCATTAACATACTTAAGATCCTTGCCAATTATGACTCCTACATAATCGAATTCTAAACCTTGAGCTGTATGGATACAACCAACCTCATCAACTGAATTTTCATCAATAGCATAAGTGCTAGAGTTGCCTAGATTCCAACTCATTTCAAAGTCACCAATTTTTATATCATGATGTGTAGTGTCATTTCTTTTTGCCTTTTCCCACTCCCAACAGTAACCAGCTAAAATTCGTGCACGATTTTTTGGTTTATTGTATTCTATTATTAATTCTTTTAAAGCATTTGGGTTATTTACAACTTTAAAATCATAGTCTATGCCTTCTAAGTTTATATTGGCGGTTTCTCTGATTTCTAATACATTATCAATCCAAGCCAAGTAACCGTCTGACCCATTGCAACGAAATTGAGAAGATAGTTCATTTTCAAAAATTTCTGCATTAGCTTCTTCTGCCCATTTTTTGATTTCATCCACACTGCCAATATCATCAATATGAACCCTTTGATGTTCGTCAATAAAAAAGACGCTACATTTTGATGCATTAATAATTTCCTTGATTTGATTCTCACCTTTTGCAAATAAACCTGATTTTTCATTTAATCTGTGCGCTTCATCAACAATAAGAGTATCTGTCACATTTATAGGTAAATCAACATATGTCCCAGAGCCCCTGAACATATTGTTTATATTAGTTTTTGTAAGTGTGCCTGTTAACTTAGCCGCATATACATTTCTAGGTGCACTGTTTTTCGAAACATATTGACAAAACTGACCATTCTCGGTTAACTTCACCAATAGATTAATTGCAACTACAGACTTTCCAGTTCCAGGTCCACCTTTAACAATATAAACCCGTTTCTTTTCATCTAGTTTAGACTTTTTCGCCTGTTCAAGTATATCCTCATAAACCACCTTTTGATCATCAAGTAAATTAAATTCCTGGTTCCCTTTTATCATACTAACCAATGAGTCTTGTAAACTTTTTGATGGACGAATACGACCATTATCAATTAAATAGAGGGTCTTTCCATTATCCCCCGATTTTATAAAGCTTTTAATAAAACTTCTTAATTTAAGTATATCCCCATGCCCAAATATAGGTGCTTTTTCTATATATTTTTTATAAACAGGATGCTCTATAACATCATTTTCATCTTTACTATAATTATGTAAATATGCACATGGAAATAATTTTATATTTTTTTCTTGAACATTTTCATTATAATCACTAATCATTGCACAATATGACCAAGCTTGATAAGAAGGATGAACTACTTTTCTTAAACCTTTTCCTACATATGTTTCTACAATTGCATCATTACTCTCTACTAAATTTATTTTACTCCATTGTTTTAGTTCAATTACAACAGCACTTTCAGAGTTATCTGTATTAAGACCCGATAAAATAAAATCTACTCGTTTTGCTGTTAAAGGAATATTGTATTCAATTGCCACACCTGCATTAGAAGGTATATCTTTATCATTTAATACCTTATACATGTATTGAAGTGAATTTTCCCATGAAATGTACTCTCTATTTGGTGTCTTTCTATTCATTTTTTCATATATTAAGCTTTCAATTTCATTTGGAAGAGTGTCTCGTTCCATACCCGACATGAAATCTGTCTTTGTTCCTTGGTAAATCAACATAGCTTAGTCTCCTTTGGAAGACAGGGGGACGTTTCCCCTGTCTTCTTTTTTTCATTTTGAGACGGGGGAAACGTCCCCCTGTCTTTTATTCATCATTTTTACCCATAGACTTTCTAAATAAAACAGTAAGTGATTCCTTATATTTTTCTACATCACCAGCTTTTAAATTAATTCTATATGTTCTGTTTCTTGAATCATAATCTAATAATTCTAGACTATTTTCTTCAATATATTCCTCTGTTTCCTGGGATTTTGCAAGTCTTATTTCCATACGGGTTATTCTCTTTTGAGGTCTAAAAATCACAAAGTTATCTGCTACCCCTTTATTAGCCAATCCAATATAGAATTTATTGTATTTAAGCTCATAGTTGGGGTCTATTTCTTTAATTAATTTTAAGGCTTCATCTACTATTTTAACTGTATCATTGGTTCCTCTTTCTAGCCAGTAACTTCTATCTGTAACCTCTTTAACCTCTTCGTCTTCATCTATTAATCCTAATTGCACTTCGTCTAGAATCTTATTAAATGTTATGAAATATTGTCCTTCATGTTCATATACTGATACCTTCAAGGCTATAAGAGGTATATGCCCATTGAATAAGCTAATAACATTTAAAAATCTCGAAGTAATATCTTCTGCTACAATCACGGCACAATGCTCATATTGAGGGTATCTCTTTCTTTCAATATCCCAATATTCAATTGTTCTTATAATATGGGATTCATCAGTCTTTCCTAATTGTATTTCCATTTCATATCTTTTTAACGAATCTACATCTTGAAGTAATAAATCTAGTCTTCCTCCAGATGGCTGAGTTCTTTCTTTATCTTTTACAATTACATCACCTAATCCAAGAATTTCAGTATTATTTGCAATAACATCCTGTAACCAAGCTTCATTTAAATAAGGATGTTTTTTTAATGATATTTTTTTAGGTAAAATCACATTTTTATTCTCCATCATCTTAACACCACTCTCCTTATGTATTTTCCTTACTCCCCAATAATCTTCACTAATACTCTCTTAAGCCTTTTTCCATCAAACTCACCATAAAATATCTGCTCCCAGGTACCAAAATCCAACTTTCCTTCAGTTATAGCCACCACAACTTCTCTTCCCATTATGGTTCTCTTTAAATGGGCATCGGCATTATCTTCATAGCCATTATGCATATACTGCTCATATGGCTTTTCAGGAGCTAGCTTTTCTAAGAAGACTTCAAAATCTCTATGTAGCCCACTTTCGTCATCATTTATAAATACACTGGCTGTTATATGCATAGCATTACACAGGAGCAAACCTTCTTTTATTCCACTTTCTCTTAAGGCTTCTTCTATTTGTGGAGTAATGTTTATTAATGCTCTTCTTGACTTTGTATTAAATGTTAATTCCTTTCTATAAGACTTCATACGACCGCCTCCTCCTTTATATGTAATTATTATACACATAATACTGCAAGTTTAAAAGAGACAGGGGAAACGTCCCCCTGTCTCACCCCTGTCTCACTGTCTCACTTTCTCATCACACAAATTCATTTATCAGCTTATTGATTACATCAGGATCCCTTTTTATATCAATCAAGGCTTCACCTTTTGATAACACTTTATTCTTTTCATGGAATGTTGGCTTAAGTTCTTTGTAGATTACCCCTATTGGAAGGGTATCACCTAATTCCATTGCCTTTTCCATTGCAGACATTTTATTAGAAGGATCATAACTATCATCTAGACGATAGATCCTCTCTTTATAATAAGCATTGGTGTTTACCTTGTTAAAGCTAGGACAAGGCTGGAAGATATCAACTAAAGCGTAACCAGGATAAGTAATTGCTTCTTTCATAACTGATATAAGATGCTCCCTATCTCCGCTATAAGCCCGAGCCACAAACCCTGCTCCTGATACTATAGCCAGAAGAAGAGGATTTATTGGTTCGTTATGATTACCATCAGTTTGGACCCCAGTAACATGGCCGGTTGCAGTTGTCGGTGATGCCTGCCCCTTTGTTAGACCATATATCTGATTGTCATGTACAAAATGAGTGATATCTACATTTCTTCGTATATTATGAATAAAATGATTGCCACCCTCACCGTAGGAGTCTCCATCACCTGTATCTACAATTACCGTTAAGTCCTTATTAGCTATCTTTGCTGCTACAGCTGCAGGAAGAGATCTTCCATGTAAGCCACAAAAACTATTTGCACTTATGTATTGAGGGGTTTTTGCGGCTTGGCCGATACCTGCTGCCATTAATACCTCATGTGGTTCTTTACCCAACTCTTCTAGAGCAGTTTTTAGGGCATTAAGTATGGCAAAATTACCACACCCAGGGCACCAAGCAGTCTCATATGTTTGAAATTTAGTCATTATCCCCTGCCTCCCTTCCTAATTTCATCTACTATCTCTTCACCACTTATTTGACGTCCATCATATTTTAAAATGCTACTTGTACAGGTTATTCCTGTAGTTTCTCTTATAAGTCCTGCCAATTGCCCAGTAGCATTTTGCTCAATATTTATGATGTGTTTGGCTGTCTTAGCCTTTTCTTCTAGTCTTTTTATTGGTAAAGGATAAATGTCTCCAAAGATTAATGCAGCGTATTTCTCATTTCCTTTATTTAAAGTTTCTATAGCTTCTTTTATAGGTCCATAAGTAGAACCCCAGCCTATAAGCAAGGTTTCATAATCCTCAGATCCTACAAATATAGGTTCTTGTAATTCTTCCTTAAGCTTTTCAAGCTTCTTCATCCTTTTATCTACCATTTTTACACGGGTGGTTGCAGACTCTGTAATCCACCCTCTTTCGTTATGTTCATCACTATCTGCAGCCACAAGATGTTTTGTCTTTCCTGGTATTAGTCTTTTAGATATTCCATCTTCTGTATAGCGATATCTTAGGTATTCACCCTCTATATCACTTTCATCAGCAGGTTCTTCAATTCTAATATTACTTATGTCAAATGGTTTCACAGTTGAGCTACTATCTGCTATGTATTGATCACTAAGTATAATTACGGGAATCTGATATTTTTCAGCCAGATTCAGTGCCCTAGCAGCTTGATAAAATCCATCTTCCTGATCCCTTATTGCTATTACCATCCTTGGGAACTCACCTTGAGAAGCAGATATTATGAATTTTAGATCACTTTGTTCTGTTCTTGTAGGCAGTCCAGTGGCAGGCCCCGGTCTTTGAACATTCACATATACAACAGGTATCTCTGCCATTCCTGCTAGTCCAATTGATTCTACCTTTAAGGCAAATCCTCCACCTGAGGTTCCTGTCATAGCCTTTGCCCCTGCAAATGATGCCCCTATAGCCATATTTGCAGCCGCAATTTCATCCTCTGCTTGTTCCACAACAATTCCTGCCTCATTACTTTTGGAAGCCAGATACTCCAAGATTGATGTAGATGGTGACATGGGATAGGCTGAGTAGAATTTAAGCCCACCAGCAATTGCACCTAATCCTAGGGCTTCATTTCCATTTATGATCATGTAGTCTTTATATTTTCCTTGATCACCTTCCAGCTTCTCAAACTTTCTATCTACACTTTTATATCCTAGTTCTATTGCTTCCAGATTAATATTTACATATTGTTCTTTTAAGGACGCTTCCATAACTTCTTTAGCATTATCGAGATTCTCCCCTATAAGTTTTAGAATTACGCCTACAGAAATTGTTCCTGATACTCTTGGGTTACCTAGCTCTTTCGCCATATTGTTCATATCTAAAATTATGGCTCTATCATCGTCTGTCTTAATACTTGTGTCGCAAAGAATAAAACCATTTTCCTTTAAACTATCTTTGTGCAATAATATGGTCTCTTCATTAAGAGCTATTATGCCATCGAGGACATTACTGTGGGAATTAATCTTTTCATTTCCAAAACGCACTAGAGAAAAATTGTGGCCCCCACGAACACGGGACATAAAATCCCTTACGGTATAAACAAAATATCCAGATTTCTTAAGAAACTTTTCTAGCATTGCAACCGTTGTATCAATTCCTTGACCGGCTGCTCCACCAATTAATATATTATACATGCAACGCCTCCTTTATCAGTAATATATCTAACATAATATCCTATACTTCCATAATTTTCAACCATATTGCGAATAAATCTGTCAACTTAAGAAGACAGGGGGACGTTTCCATTGTCTTGTTTTTGGGGGAAACGAAGGGAGACAGGGGAAACGTCCCCCTGTCTCCTAAATTTTCTTTCTAATTTATCTTAAGTAATGATATAATTAAATTGTACCCAAATATTTGAATTTTTGTGGAGGATTTTATGTCAATTATAAATATGAGTAACACTTCTAAAAATTTTGGAAAAGTTATTGCTTTAGACGGAATCAATCTTGAAGTAAACAAAGGGGACATCTATGGTTTTATAGGTCCCAATGGTGCAGGTAAGACCACCACAATACGGATACTACTTGGCATTATAAAGGCCAGTGGTGGCCAATCTAAAATATTCGGAAAAGATTCATGGAAAGACTCTGTAGAAATACATAAAAATTTGGCCTATGTTCCTGGAGATGTGAATCTATGGCCAAATCTTACTGGTGGTGAAGTTATTGATTTTTTTATTAAATTGCGTGGTACTAATAACAAAAGCAGAAGGGATGAACTCATTGAAAGATTCGGACTTGATCCATCCAAAAAGTGCAGAACATATTCAAAAGGTAATAGGCAAAAAGTGGCTTTAATTGCCGCTTTTGCTTCGGATGTAGATCTATATATATTAGATGAACCCACATCAGGACTTGACCCCCTAATGGAGAAGGTATTCCAAGAATATGTACTAGAAGCTAAAGAAGAAGGAAAAAGCGTCTTGCTTTCAAGCCACATACTATCAGAAGTAGATCAACTTTGTAATAAAGTAAGTATCATTAGGCAAGG
>JAAZLH010000366.1 GCA_012799415.1 Candidatus Epulonipiscium sp.
GCACCTTTTAAACCTTCCCTATATTCCACTTTAATAGCTACACAAGGGCGAGTATAAGAACTAGAAAGCTTGTCCCATGTAGTTACCCTAACCTGTGGAGTAGTAATGGTTACTTTTTGATTAAGCAATGTAAATAATGTTGTAGCAGCTGTTCCCATGCTAATATTTCCAATCTCACCCAAAGCATCTTTCTGTTCTTCAGTAAGGTCTTCTAGCATAACAGATGTGGTTTCTGGCTCAACATCATGATTATCATTTCCTAATAGAGCATCAATTTCCGCTTGAGAAAGCGTATCTGCCATTAGTAATCCTCCTCTCGCATAATGTCTGTAATCTGAATCGCGTTTTTATTTTTATGAACTCCTGGTTTTCCTTTAAATTTAAACAAATTCCCTACCATTATTTTTAGATCTGAATCTACATAAGAATCTAGCTGAATAATGTCTCCTTGCTGTAAATGTAAAAACTCTCCCACTGTAATATAAGTCTGTCCCAACACAGCTTGAACAGGAATCTTAGCAGTTTCCAATTTAGTTTCTAGATAAAGGTGATATTCTGTATCATCTTTATGTTCAATTGGTGTAAACCAGTATTTGGTGTTTAAGCGTTCCATATAAGGCTCTATTACAATATGCGGAATACAGATATTCAGCAAACCTTCTTGATCTCCAAACTCAATATTTAAGGTCAGTAAGGCGATCATTTCATTAGGAGAAATAATTTGAGCAAATTGAGAATTCGTTTCTAATTTTTCTAATCGTGGATGTATTTTTGCTACGTTTTCCCATGGTTCACGCATGAGCCCTAACCATTGCCCAATCATACGCTCTAAGAGAATCCGCTCTATTTCCGAAAACTCACGAATTTTTTCAATGCCAGTACCAGATCCACCAAGGACTCGGTCTATTATAGAATATCCGATATTAGAAGATAATTCAACAATAATCGACCCTTTCATAGGGGCAAAATCTACTATTCCTAAAATTACAGGATTATTTAAGGAATTGGTAAACTCCGAATATGTAACTGCTTCCGCATTGATAACCTCAATATGAATAGGAGTTCTTAAATAACCAGATAAGTAAGTTGTTAATAACCTAGCATAATTTTCAAATATGATTTCCAAGGTACGCAGCTGTTCTTTTGCAAACTTAGAAGGTCTAGAAAAATCATAGTCCTTTAGTTGTTGTTTATGACTATCAGTCTGTATTTCTTCCATATCTAGTTCTCCGGTATCAAGAGCTTTTAGAAGATTATCTATTTCACTTTGTGATAATACTTCTGCCATATGACCACCTCCTTTTGTCAATATTATTTCCTACTGAATGAAAAATTCACCTAAATAAACATCAGCTATTCCATTGGTTTGAAAATTAGTTCGTAACTGTTCTAAGATCTCTTCTTTTAACATTTGATGAGCATTTGGTCTTGTCATTTCTTCAAAAGTTTTTGTTGTAAGAATTTCTATGATTGCATCTCGAATAACCACTTTTTGTTCTTCAATTTGTGTCGTTAGTTTTTTTGCATCTTTGGACTTTGAATTGATACCGATTGAAGCTGTTAAACGAATAATATGATGTTTTTTCTCATTTTCA
>JAAZLH010000367.1 GCA_012799415.1 Candidatus Epulonipiscium sp.
CCACAACTAGAACTAACTTGTCTAGGTACTGGCATCAACTTTACTGGATAGTCTGCTTCCTTCATAGCTTTTTCAAATATTAATGCATGTTGAGTAACATGAAATGTAACTACGCAATAAGTATCTTCCATATTTCCACCTATTTTCTAATATTAAGTATATACTCTTCACCTTTTTCTTCTACATCTACATTATATCCTTTTCCAGTAGCAAACCTTGTAATATTTTCTACAGCTACATGAGTATCCACTATTATTTCTATTGGTTCATTGGGATTAGATTCAAGTATATCTTTTGTCATAATTACTGGTTCAGGACAGGATCTTCCTCTTGCATCTAAAGTTTTAGGCATTATTCACACTCTCCTTTTTTAACTCTCTGGACTTATTGACGTCTTTAACAACACCGTAGGCTATAGCTAAAACTACCACAAGACCTATTATAACAGCAATTTTGCCATTGGTAGGAGCACCCTCTGGACTAGCGGCTAAACCAAAGTTATGCGCAAAGGCAGCTCCAACTATAACGCCTAATATAGTTACACCTGCATCTCCGTCGCCTTCACTGGCTAATATGGTTTGTCTTATAGGGCAACCTCCTAATAGAACTGAACAAATACCTGTCAACATCATTCCTAAGATGTTCCATAGATGATCGGTATGGGCTACAGGTTGTCCTTCAAAAGCTAAGTTAAAGGAATCGAAATTTAATACTAAATTTGCAACAAGATTAATCACAAATATTCCTAATAAACCCCATAGGAAATGATAATCTTTGATTAATAGAACATCTCTAAAAGCACCGGCAGTGCAAATTCTACTTCTTTGAAGAATAGCCCCAACTATAACTCCAGCTACTAAGGAAAGTACTATAGGAGCAGCCATTGAACCTGGGCCTTCTACACTGAAAAATATGAATGCAGGTTTGATTATTAAAAATGCTAATAATGCTACGGCTATAGCTGGCATAATATAACCAGATACCGTTGATTCTTTTGTATTTCTACCGAGGGTATAACCCTTTTTTAAGAATTGAACTCCTATAAATACTCCAATTACATAACCTAAAAGCCCTGTTAATGCATTTAGGTCACCGTTTGCAAGTCTTAGAATCATTCTAAGAGGACATCCTAGGAATAGTAAAGCTCCAATTACCAAAAAGAAACCTAGGAAAAACCTAATTAAAGATGAGGATCCTCCTCTTGATTTAAAATCTCCATTTGCTACTGCTACAATAAAAGCACCGAAAATCAGTCCAATAATTTCAGGTCTTATGTATTGAACAACTTCTGCTCTATGTAGCCCTAATGCACCAGCAATATCCCTATAAAAACATGCAATACAGAATCCCATATTACCAGGATTGCCAAACTTCATTAAGACTGCAGCAATAAGACCTATAACTCCTCCATAGATAAACATTTTACGTTTGCCACCCATTATGAAAACCTCCTTGTAAATTAATTAACGACCTATAATTTAAGTATATATGGATTTTCATAATTTTTAAAATAGCAAATATCTATAGTGGAAGATTTAGTATTGATAAGATTAATAGTCTTATCATTATAAGGAATATCAATAACTTAAGTAGATAAGATAATGCCTGTTACTCCAATAAAGCTTCTTCCAATAAACCCAATTGCAATATCTTTATTGTATTTTTATCAAAATCTAAAATACCTTCATTTCTCATATTGGTCAATTCTCTAGAAAGAGACGGCCGTGGAACGTTTAAGAGTTCTGCCATTTTTTTTCTAGTGAAAGGAATATTTAAGAAAGGGCTTTTTTGATTTTCATATTCATGTAATAAATAGCTGCAGATTTTCTTTCTGATGGTGTCCTGAGATAGATTTGAAATTCTATTATTGAGCATTAGAATTCTATGAGACAAAACTGATACAAAGTTAATTAAGATTTTAGAATTTAACATAGAAAGTTTGATAATATCATCTTTTTTAATAAACATTACCTTTGAAGGTTCCATTGCAGTTATAGTTGCAGGATAGGTGTGTTTGTCTGAAAAAATTAAAGATTCACCAAATATATTGCCTTCCTTGAAATTATTAATTGTCATAACTTGACCTGAAGGAAATACTTTTTGGATCTCTACCTTTCCTTTTAAGATAATGCCTAGGCTATTGCAGTCCTCACCTTCAATAGCTATTAA
>JAAZLH010000053.1 GCA_012799415.1 Candidatus Epulonipiscium sp.
CCAAGTAAACTTTTCGCATCACTTCACCTTTTTCAATAAAATTATTCAACGCGAAAGATACCTATAAATTCCCGTATCCTTGCTCGTTCCCTTCTCTAGCACGATTTGTAACCATTATTTTACAAACACTCCGAAGGATTATTACCAAAGACTACGGAACAATACAGTATCAAGAATAGGATTGGCACAGTCGGTTCTCGTACATCTTTTTAACAGATCTTGACCATCGAAACCAACTATATTAGTTGCCCTATTCCCGTTCGCATCATTACCGGAAACACCTTTAAAGCCAGGATCGCTACTAATCATAAACGGAGATTCATTTCCTCTAACTATAACTCCGTTTTCTAAGGTAATTGGAAATGCAGCTTTCATAAGCCACCTCCTTTCGCCCATTTTCTAAATTTTAACATAAATGTCACGTTCTGGCAAATAGGACTAAACAGAAAATGGGGCTGTCGGTAAACACCGAAATTTGACCTCTTGAACTGAAAAATTGTAGAACCCGCAAGAAACTAGGCTTTCTCAATCGGCCTAGAACTGAGCGGGTTCTATTTTTGTTTATGTTCCTTAAGTTTGGGTACAACAAAAAAGCCTTTCTGAATTCCAAACCAGCTTTTTGTCTAAGCAGCTATCTGGTCGGTTTTTCCCTCGAATTCCTTGATTTCTCCGGCTATAAATCTATAATATTTGTTTATGTTTCTACCAAATGCGAACAAAAGAAACTCTTTGTCCACCTTTTCGGTACCTCGGTAATTGAAGCGACGGAAACCTTCGTTTCCTTTAATATCCCCGAAATGACCTTCCGTTTGTATCGAGCGAATCTGGCGATTAAGAATTCCTCTTTTACTCAGAATGTTTTCGTGGGATTTGCCTTTTAGCCTTTCCCAGGCCTCATTGATCTTCATGACTTTATTTTTATGGTAGTCTTTTTTCTCATCGTATTGATAAAGGCATTCCACCTTGAGGGGGCATCCGCCGCAATCGCTGCAAGAGTAGACTTCAAAGGTTCGTTCAAAGCCTTTTTGTTTTCTGGTTTCCGTTCTCTCATGAGTCAGCTTGCGATCGTTACTGCACACGTAGTAAGAGGCGCTTCCCTCATCAATTCTTGTCATATTATAATGTTTGCCGATGTCTTTTTTGTAAGCCCTAGTTTTCATCTTTTCGTGCGTCTGCAGCTTAATGTAACTCTCGATGTCTTCTAGATCTAAATAGCGAAGGTTCTGTTCACTGCAATACCCACTGTCAGCAGTGACCTCCTCCAGTACTGATCCGAAAACATCTTTATGTTTTGTCAACACTGGAATCAAAGTGTCATAATCGGTTCTGTCATTGCTTACATAGGTGTGGATAACAAAGTAGTTCTCTTGCGCTATCTGAACATTATATCCCGGCTTTAGCTGGCCATTCATCATGTGGTCATCTTTCATTCTCATGAAAGTCGCCTCTAAATCCGTTTTTGAATAGCTGTTTCGATCAGAACCCATTATCTTGAAATGGTCTTGGTATCTAAGCAATCGCTCACCACATGCTTTAATTTCAACATGGATTTTTTGGATCTCCGACTTTGATTTTCCTTTGCCCTCTACGAAAAGTATCCCCTCTTCTTGGGCGATTTTCTCTAGATTTAATTGTAGTCTAAGTAAATCCAAAGGTGACATGTTGTCTATCTCCAGAATTCTGTTATTTGAGATTTTCTTTTTGTTGTTTATCTTACGCTCCCGGTTTTTCTCAATAATCTCTCGGACCTTGTCTATTCCGTCAATTACAAACATCCTTTTCTCATAAAGTCCGTATTTCTGGTCATACCCTTGCTCGGTTATGAGGGTATTATATCTTGAATAAAGTGCATCGATTTTAACCAAGAGGCCGACAAGATGGTAGTTTATACTACCACGCCAGACGAATGTGTACCGGTTGGCATTGGCTTCAAACTTCGTGCCATCTATGTACAGACTTTTAAGAGTGACAGGTTCCTCTCGCTCCAGACGTCTGATGAATTGATAGTGAAGATCATCTAAAACTTCTTTGGTCAGTTTGTTATTGATAAAGTCACAAAAAGCATCTCGCCTAGGCTTTTGTCCCTTAGATAGCCAGATAAAGGCTAAATCGCGTTCACACAATTCAACAATTCGATCAACTGCTTTTATTTCTCTCATGTTTGCGTAGATGATAATAGCAAACATAATTATTGGATTATAGCCTTTACTCCCTAGCTTTGAATAGTTGGCCGTTAAGCCGGAAAAATCAAGTTCCTCCATTACTTTTTTTAAGGAGGCTAAAGCATTGAATAAAAAACTATTTTCGAAAAGCTTAATTTTAGTTGTTACGTTAGCATTATTCCTTAGCGGTTGTATATTTGGTGGAGGCCAAGATCAAACTGTGCATGAATACCTTGCCAGCGTGGGTCCTGCTATTACTAGCCTA
>JAAZLH010000435.1 GCA_012799415.1 Candidatus Epulonipiscium sp.
TCATCGCCCCGACGCCCATGAAGATGAGAATCGGGAAGAGCCCTGATTGAATACCCATGTCGAAGAGGATCTTGATGAATCCGAGGTCGCCGGTGGCGGGATCCATGCCGGAGATGTAGGCCAGAGGGATGTTCGAGAGGATGCATCCGAATCCGATCGGGATCAGCAGAAGCGGCTCGAACCCCTTCTTGATCGCCAGATAGAGAAGGACGAATCCCACGAGGATCATGGCGAAGTTGCCCCAGCCGAATCCCTCGGCCAAGCCGAAAAAGCCATAGAGTCCGGTGGACTCCCACAGTTTTTGTAATGCAGCGTTAATCATTCCTCACTCCCTTACCCGATGACCATCAGCTCGTCACCGCTTTGGAGCTGCTGACCTTGGGAGACGGAGATCTTCGTGACCACGCCATCGGCGGGAGCGTAGATCTCGTTCTCCATCTTCATCGCTTCCATGACCATCAGAAGCTCGTTTTTCTTCACGCTCTGGCCCACCTTCACGTCGATGCGCAGGACAAGGCCGGGCATCGGGGCTTCGACGGGAATCGCAGGTCCGGAACCGGCGACCGGGGCTGCTGCGACCGGGGCGGCCGCAACGCTCTCGGCGATTGTCCCTTCATTGATGCCGTAGTCCACGGAAATGGGATAGGTGGTTCCGTTGACCGTCGCGCTGTCCTTGCCGAGCTTCACCCCGTACGCCTTGCCGTTGACGGTGACGGTGTATTCGCCCTTCGCTTTGGCGGCTTCCGCTTCGCGGTCGTACTTGTACATCCCGTTCACCTGAGCTTTTCCGGTGAGATAGAGGATTCCCTTCTCCTTGCAGGTGGCGGTGATGAAGATGTTCTCGTCGGTGGTGGGCAGGTTCTCTTTCTTCAGCATCGCTTTGGCGGCCTCGACTCCCTTGGAGGGATCCTTGTCGTTGATGTCGACGACCTTCTCGGTGGTCGGCTCAAGACCGAGGGCGTCCGCACACGCTTTGACGACCTCCTTGTCGGGTTCGACGGGGGTCTTGCCGAAGTAGCCGAGGACCATCTTTCCATACCCCTCGGCGATCCGCTTCCACGGTCCGAACATGACGTTGTTGAACGCCTGCTGGAAGTAGAACTGCGAAACGGGGGTGACGCTGGTTCCGAACCCGCCCTTGGCGACCGTTTCCGACATCGCTTCGACAATCTCCGGGAACTTATCCATCATGTTGTTGTCACGGAGCATCTGGGTGTTGGTGGTCAGCGCGCCGCCCGGGAGCGGGCTGAAGATGATTTCAGGACTGACGGTCATCGCCTCGGGGGGAAGGATGTAGTCTTTCATCACATCCTGGAAGACCGATTCCGCTTCGCGAACCTTCTTGATGTCGATACCGAGGTCGAACTCGGTTCCGCGAAGAGCATGCCACATCGTAAGGATATCCGGCTGACAGGTTCCGCCGGAGACGGGGGCCATCGAAAGGTCGACCTGGTTCGCCCCGGCTTCCAAGGCGCTGATGTACTGCGGAATGCAGATTCCGGCGGTATCGTGGCTGTGGAATACGATGTTCATATCTTTTCCGAGGAGCTTGCGAGCACGCTTGATCGTCTCGTGGACGACCGCCGGAGTGGTTGTTCCGCTGGCATCCTTGAACGCGACGGAGTCGTATTTGATTCCCGCATCCATGATCTTGCGAAGGGTCGCTTCGTAGAAATCGGGATCGTGAGCTCCGGTCAACCCCGGGGGCAGGGCCATCATCGTTACCACGACTTCGTGGCGAAGGCCGGCATCGACGA
>JAAZLH010000368.1 GCA_012799415.1 Candidatus Epulonipiscium sp.
CTTTGATGTTACACAGGTTATAGGACTAACAAATGAAGATGAGGTGTCCAAGGAGTATAGACCTTTAAAGCAGATTATTGAACGTCTAAATAGGACCTTTAAAGGTAACTATAGAACCACTACTGGTTTTGGTAGCTCAAGCGGCTCTGTCGCTTATGTTACCATGTTTGTAGCTTATTTTAACTTCTTAAGACCACACTCTGCACTGGAAGGCAGAGTTCCTGTAGTTCTCAAAGAGTTAGAATCTATGCCAACTATGCCTGATAGATGGTGCAAACTTATTGAATTATCACAGAACTACTGCTTATCACAGGCTGTCGCCTAAGAGCTTATATCTATTTAGCTAAGCCCTTAGCAGTTGGCGTTAGTGAACCCTTGATAAACCGAACGAGCCAAATGGTAAAATCAGGTAAAGAGGGCTTATTTGTCATGCCCTTATATCTATTCCCTTTGCCCTCTACGAGGTAAAGACTTCATTTGGCGAATGTTTATCAAGGGCAACGGCGGTAATTTACAACTGCTTTTTAGTTATTGGTAGTTCCAAGTTTAGTTTTTCATAAACTTTTGACAGTACCTACCTCTCCAATATATTTAAAATTAACCATTAATCTCAAAATACTTAACAAACGAGGAGCAGTTTTACCAAATTTCCCTTCTTATTCAGCTGAAAAACTCGAATAATACTATTTACGTTAATTTACATAAATCTTTAACTCGAAAATCAAATACTTTAGCTTTTGTAATAAGAAGTTAAGAGTAAAGATATATTTTTCATGAAATCTAGTTAATTATTAAAGATTCATCTCCCTATTTTTCAGCTTTTGTAGATTAATGAAATTATGATTCCAGTATAATTTAATATATTTTAGTCCCATCTAAAAAACTTAATTGATAATATGCTACAGATTATAGTGACAGCAATTAATATCATAATATCACTACCATAATCACTCAAGTTTTTTCCCTGCCACGCCCCCTTCAACACTTTTATTGAATGAGTTAAAGGTAAAAATTTAGATATATTTTTTATACTATCTGGCATAGTTTCTAATGGAATTGTGGCTCCTGTTAAGAATAACATTGGAAAATATACAAGATTTGCAACTGCATTTGCGGCCTTTGTCCCATTAACAACGCTCGCAATTAAAAAGCCAATTGAGAAAATACAAAATATCGATAACAATACAACAAGAACTACAGCTATAACATCCCCATTAAATTTTAAATCATACTTTAACTTGGCAATTAGTATTAGTATTGCTACACCAATGACTGTCATAAACAAGTTAACAATAATTTGAGAAGTTAAAATATGGAAAGGACTCATCGGTGTAGCCTTAAATCTTTTTAATATTTTCTTTTCTCTGTAACTAGATAAAGCTAATGGTAATGACATAATACCTGTAACTGTAATTATCATTCCTATATAAGCCGGTACTGATGCATCAATTGTACCTTGTCCATTAAAAAGCGAGCTTGGTTTGTTACCATAAATCTCACCAAATAGTATTAATAACAGCGCTGGAAAGGCTAAAACAAAAAACATATTAAGAAAATTTCGTGTGAAACATTTAAATTCTGTTCCTATTATTTCAATAAATGCCCTCATTGTTGTTCCTCCAAACTTTCCAATATCTCTCCGGTATATTTAAAGAATACATCCTCTAAACTTGGTTTATTAACCTCTACATTAAAAATCATGTAGTTGTTATCTATTATATATCTATTTAACTCTGATAAGAAAGTATCTGCTTCACAGCTTATTGTGAAATGATTATCTCGCTCAACTATTTCTTTTACAGTTTTAAACTTCATTAACACTTCATTCTTTATGTTATGGCTGCATCTAAAGCTAACTTTATCCAACAAACCATGATTATTTTTTAGATTTTCTACACTATCTAATGCTACTATTTGTCCTTGCTTCATTATAGCCACTCTGTCACATAAATACTCCGCCTCTTCCATGAAATGGGTGGTTAAGTATACCGTTATTCCTTTCTTTTTTAATCTTAATACACTTTCCCACATATCTCGTCTGGATTTTGGATCCAAACCAGTAGTAAGTTCATCTAAAAAAACTATTTTGGGTTTTGATATTAATGCTAAAATAATTGATAACTTCTGCCTTTGTCCACCCGATAACTTACCAACGTAGCTATCTAATTTTTCATATAGGTTAAATTCCTTTGCTAAGTCATCAATACTTTCCTTTGTGTCATAGAAACTGGCAAAAAGCTTGCATATTTCCTTTACTTTAAGCCTGTCATGATACGAAGTTTCCTGAAGCTGTACTCCTATTAACTTATGTAGTTCTTTTCTTCCTTTCATAGGGTTGATACCCAGTACTCTTATTTCTCCACTATAGTTATTTCTCAATCCTTCAATACATTCTATAGTTGTGGTTTTCCCTGCTCCATTTACACCAATCATCCCGAATATTTCACCTTCGTTAACAGTGAAACTAACATTCTTCACCACATTTTTTTCTCTGTATTTAACGCTTAAATTCTTAACTTCGATTACCATTTTACACCTCCAACGCTTAATTTCTTAAGTAGAATATTACATAAAATTGATGACATAGTAAAGCTGGTATAAAGCTATTTGTAGCTAATATTAGCACACATCCTACTACCGATATGCACATCGAACCCACAGACATCGATATTGTTTGATAAACAGTTTGAGTGTTTAGTGATTGTTGTATTACAAACAAAATTGAAACTAAAGCAATACCTATAGCAGGATTCACAAATTTGAACTCAGTAAGTATTATAATGAATACACACCCTCTAAAATAAAGTTCTTCAAAGAAAGCTCCACTTAGTGGATATAATGGCTTCAATGATTTAGGCAATTTACTGCTAATCTTAACCCAATTTATATTACTTACTACTGTAAACCAATTTATGTCAGTTTTAATTAACGAGATTATTGTTAGTATCGTAGAGGATAAGGAAAGTTGTACTGTAAATCCAATTATAGAGTATAGTACTACTTCCTTAAAATTCTTCAAAGATATATAGTCAAATATATTTATTTTAAATATTATTGAAAAAATTATAGTACCTATCATGCTTATAAATAAATAACCTGACCAAATTATTACAAATCTTATTTGATCTAATTTTAATCTACTATAATTCATCAAGAACTTTGCTATCCTTAATACATACTTACTTTTTACTAACGTATCTATTGTCTTTCCCCAGATTATTGTATAAATTATAACAGAAAAAAAGAATATTATAAACCTGATCAATTCATTATTCATTTAAGTTCACCTACTCTTACTCTACTTGCAAATAGTAATAAAAGGTTTTGTGTAACATGTGCTATGGTAGGAATGAGTATTGAATATCCCGCTAAAATGTATATCAGTGTAAAGATTAGTCCACTAACTATTTTTTGAGGAATTGCAAATACTCCAAAACTAATATGATTTATAGCAAAAACTATAGGGCAAACCAATACAATAGTTGTTTGAGATATATTGAAGTTTACCTGTAGCATATTAATCAATATCTGTCTAAAAATTACTTCCTCGACAATAACAAATAAAATCACCATAACAACATCAAATATTCTGATCTTATCTTCATTAGCGTAAGAAGAGTGTATAGAAATTTTGGTTACCAACTTACCTGTATTAATAAAATTCACTAATACTCCTATCAAATATTCAACTAATATACAAGCAATCCCTATGAATGGTGCGACAATATACATATACAGCGCTGTGTTTTTGAAAAAGAAGATATTCCTATAATCTGCAACCCACACTAATAGAATAATAAGAGTATAGGATATAACCATACCTATTAAATTAATACCTATACCTCTTTTTTTTACAGCTACACTAATAAAGTACGAAAGATTTGAACCTAGCCCCATTGGGAGTGTAACCATAATTAGTACAAGGAGTAGTTTAAGGGACTGGATGTGGTAGGACATTTGATACCCCCCCATATTCTTTTAATCTCGGATGGTTACTATATGGGTAACTTGGCAAGCACATTTGAACTAATTCTGGGAAAAATGTTCTTATTACCTTCCAACCTTTCTCTGCAACTTCTGGAGGTGTAATATCTAAGTATACTCCATATTTTGAAATTTTACCTATTTTTTCAATCACTTCCTTTACCTGTTTTAATTGGTTCTCTTTTTCATAACATTCTAATGAACTAAGTAAAATTTCTTCTTGGCATAAATCATAAAAATACGACTTCTTCATCTCTAAATTTGATTGATTAGCCCAGAAAGCAACATTTGAATCTAGGTTGTTATAGTTATTGTCATCAACTGATGCTAAATATAAGTGAGGTAGTAGCAATGGTCCGTTAGTAGCCAAATAGTATATAGCTAATGCCTCCAGAAGTGCTTTATATATAGCTTTTTTGGGATCTAATGCAGATTGACACCCAAGTACTACTGTTGGTCTATTTCCACTTTTATTTATTAATGCTACCCCTACTGTATGCCCCGGCATTCCTTCTAAAGAATACTCAAGTACTATAACCTCACAATCGATGTCTTTTGTTGCCTTTGAGATTATTTCCATCAATTCATAATCATCGACTACTATTCTTCTTGCCTTTCTAGAAGTATACCAATTAATTGTAAAAGCATCAGCTTCTACGGCTTCCATAATTGCAGATTCTAATGCATTCTCTAAAGTAACATGAGCTGCAGACCCTTTCGAAAATCCTGGTGCAAATAGTGCTTCTCTCTCCTGTTGATTTCTAAATCCTAAGAATAATAATTGTGCTGGTATAAATATTTCTTTGGTCTTATCAAAAATACTTGGGCACTTTACCCAACTTATCTTCGTGTCCCTATCTATTTGGCGAATATTTGTTGTATCACGTAACTTTTTATAATCTTCCTTTGAATACATATCAATGTATTCCCAAGGCATAGTTTCTCCCAATTTAATTATTTCATTATAACTAGCTTTGATTTCCTTGTCCTTATAAATATCTGAAGCTATGAGAAGAGCGTATCTCTCTATACCTTCCCCCAGCAATCTGATCATAGATTCCTCAAAATAAATACCATAGCCTGACAAATGATGATTCATCTCAGCCATCTCATCTACCAGTATCTTATGATAGTCTGGCATATTAGCTGTACAGACTGATATATTTGGTGCATACTTTCCTTTTGCTGTAGTAAGTATTTGAGATTCCATGACTCCGAAATGTTGACCGTTGATACTTAGAAATTTATTTTTAAGCCTTATGCTAGACGGATAATATCTCAACATATTAATGTCCCCCTATTTTTTTAACTCTATATTATCAATAATTTTATCAACCATTTTTCTCGTAGAAGTATACATTTCCTCTATTCTTGCCTTAGCGATTGTACCGCAAGCAGGGCAGAAGGGAACCCTCAAAATATCTTCAACCTGAATCTCCATAATAGGAATATATGTATTTAACACTCTACCTGCTAACTTTGATTTTCCTACACCACTGATCATAAGCCCCTCAAATAATGCTGTTGAAACTATAGAGTTCATAAGAGGTGCTACATAAGAATTTTTAGCACTCACTACTTTATCTCTAGTATTCTCTACAAATCTCCTATATACTTGCATATCCTCCATTCTTGCAAATACCCTTTGCTCCATGCATTCAAAACATCCTGTTTCAGGTGGCTTAATAGTAAATACTGTTGTGAATGGTCCGTCAATAAGAGCCATTGATAAAGGTTTGCTGGCTTCAATTAATGCTCTATTTAAATTTCTTATAAATGATACATTCAATTTTTGTATTCCGCCAACGATACAGCTATAAGGCTCAATAAATTTAACTAGTTTTTTAACATCTTTACTGGTTTCATAACCATCAAATCTTGTAGTTAAATCCATCTTAGCAATTTCTCTATATTCTTCATCTGATACAACATGAATGGGTAATTTCATCTTATTGCACATATCGACTGCATAACTCTTTACATCTTCACTATCACCAAAAAACAATATCGGCTTTAAATACACGTCATTTTCCAAAAATCTTCCTTGAATGCTTCCATTAAGTAATTCATACAAAAGTTGTGTAGTTTTAGATTCTTCTGAATCCTTTATATACCCCTGCTCTTTCAGTCCTATTATTAGTGTCTCTATGTTATCTCTTTCATATTGCAATAATCTTTTATCTTCTAGAATCTTATCGACATCAATTTCTTGTCCTGAATCAAGTGTTAACATTATGCCATTTACTATTTCTTTCATTGTATTTGTTAATCCATCTAATGAAATGATTGCTTCTTCATAATTCCATATACCTCTACGAACTCTCACTTCATCTACTCTATTATTAAATATTACAACATTTTCAGCTAAAATAAACTTTTTACTATTATCCATAATATCCCCACCTCTAATTTCCTAATATTGTTACATTAATAATATTCTTAGTCAGCCCATCAACACCTAAAAATTGTTCACATTTAAACTTATCAAATCCACCAATATCACAAGAAGCTATAGTTAAAGCTGTTGATACTAAGTGAATATTTTCAGAAATTTGACCTGATTCAATCATTGCGAAATCTAAAGCCATGTCCAAATATTTTCTGGAATTATTGTATAAATTATAAACATAGAAAACTATTACGTTAATCTTTGAACTTTCAATATTATAGCCCCATTCAACTACTGTTTTTAGTTCCTCTGTTGCTTGTTCATCTAAATACCTAACTACCTTTAAAGAATGGTTCAGTGGCATATATATATATATCCCATCCCTTAGACCCTGAACATTTCTTATTACCAAGTATAAATCAATAGGAAATAACCCTCCACCAGAGGGTGCTGACCTTAAAGTTGCATTATAATCATCACCTAGGGAGTTGCTTGGAAAAAAGTCTTTTTCTTCAGAAATTAGTTGCATTTCTCCTGTTACTCCATCACCATAAAACAATATAGTAGATAGCTCCTCTAAAGAAATACTTTTATCACTCATCTCTCTAATGCTTCTTCTAGCTCTAATAATTGCACCTAATGGATTTTTTAGATTCTTATATTGGGGTAATGATATGACAACATTCTTCTTTTCAACATCTTCTGCCTCTGAAAGTTTTTTTTGCACAATACTTGCTCTTGCATTAAAAGAAGAATACCCCATAACTCCATATTGAAGCCCTAAATCCAATGAATTCCTTTTTCTATTCAGTAAATATGTTTCACTTAAAAAATGAGTTTTAGACAATAATGAGCTTGAATAACAACTCTCAGGAATCTTTACAGCCGTCGTGTCAACGTAAAGTGAAATAGGTAGATTGCTTGCAAAATCAAAAATTTTCATTAAACCTGGAGATTCATTTGACATAAAGTCATCTAAAGTCATTTTCTTTTTAAAATTATTAGCCATCTTTTGCCTCCTCAATGTTCTTGAAACTTTAATTTTTTATAAAAATACTACTTTTTATATCCATATGAATACCTACTGTTAAAATGAAGCTCCCATATAGGCAATCTTCTAATACAACTTGCTGATTCATTATTGAACGTTATCTTCTTATCATAATGAAATTTCCAATAATGTATAATCTCATCTTTATCCTCTTGCGACAATCTATCTAATACATTATTAACTATCTTCATAAGACATATAGGTTGTTCTTCTTCTACTTTTAGTGATTCATTTAGCTTAGTACTTAAGCATCCACCCTTACACGTGTGCTTATACTTGCATTCTTTGCAGTTACCTTCAAGAGTAGACACTAACTCTTTAGTAAATATTTTTTGATAATAACTTTTTAAATTATCTATACTTTCAAACGAAGTATAATTTTCAGTATAACTACTTGAATAGTGCGGTAAAACTGGGCATGCTATTATATTAAAATTAGGGTTAATTGCAATATAATAATCAGATCCAGCTGCACACTGCTTTGTTGTCATCATATTAATAAAATTATTTAAATATAAATTATAGCCCCTCTTATAACTGAGGAAATCTTTATTTTCTACTGCAAATTTAACAATACTTGATAGCAGTATTTCAAAAAATAGCTTGTCTGTATTAAATTCTCTCCCTTTATAAACTTTATAAACTGGAGTAAAACGGATGTATGTTGCCCCCATTTCTAAAGCATAATTCGCAAGATCCTCCACCTCCCCAATGTTTTTATCAAATATGGTGGATCCTATAGAAAAATTTATTTTCTCTTTTCTCAATCTATGGATTGCCTCATTTACTTTATCCCAGCAATCTGTATTTGTTATTTTATTAAACAGCTCTTCATTAAGTGAGTGAAGACTAATACGTGTGTTAACATTCTTATTTCTAATATTTTTTATGAATCTGTCATCAATCAATAACCCATTAGTGGTTAAATTAATAAAAAATCCTAAATTATTTGCATATTCTATAATTTCGAATATATTTTTATATTGAAGAGGTTCACCTCCTGAAAAGGAAATATATCTATATCCCTTTTTACTTGCATTTAATACTATCTCTTTCAACTTGTTTAAATCTATGTATTGATCTGCCTGTTCTTGATTCCACGAACCGCAAAAACTACACTTCATATTGCATGTGTTCGTCAAAAAAATTTCCATATTCATTTAAAGCACACTCTCTTCTCTATTTTAATAATTCGAAGAAATCCCCAATATAAAAAACATATTGGGGATTTCCTCTTTCTTAAATTACCATGCACATGTACAAGTTGTACATGATGTACAGCTAGCACAGCTTGTACATCCACCTGGAGTCATAACGATTGAAGTTCTACCAACGCAAGTAGCTCCAACTTTGCCACCAAACTTTAACATAAGTCCTCCCCCCTTTTATATTTGGTATTGTCAAAAGTTTTTTATATATCTAAGACAGCTACCCTTTGATTTTTATTCTTTTTTATGCAGACAAATTGTATATATTCACAATTTTACCTCCCCATAACAAAAATGTCAATAATTTCTTTGGTAAAATTTTACAACACAGAATGACAAAAAGTTATTTAATACCATGCTATTATTTTAAATAAGAA
>JAAZLH010000054.1 GCA_012799415.1 Candidatus Epulonipiscium sp.
AAATATTGTTGATATTTTAGAACTTTATGTAGTACAATAGAGATAAGACACAAATATGTGAATAAAATTATAGACAAGCAAAATGGCATGATTACTACGATTCAAGATTTTATCCAATAAGTTATACACAATTTTATCCACAGGTTGTGGACAAAAAACAGATCAAGCAGTTATCCACACAGTCTGCTATTATCATATCAAAAAAAATGGGGATAAGCAATAGGAAAAAAAAATATCCACAAACCAATAATTAACAACCTGTATATATGAACTACGATAACAAAGATAATCAATGCATAAATATAAAATATGAATACTTATACACTTAAAATAAATAAATATTCATATCCATTTCTTTCCCTATATTTATCGTAAAAATTTCTTGACGAGTAGAGTAAACTTGACTATAATTGTAATAGTGTTTATAATACGCCATTGTTCTATAGAGAACTAAATTTGGAAATGGATAAAAGGAGGTGCTCAAGATGAAAAGAACTTATCAACCAAAAAAGAGACAAAGACAAAGAGAGCATGGTTTTAGAAAAAGAATGAGAACGAGAAGCGGTAGAGCCGTCATCGCTAGAAGAAGAGCAAAAGGTAGAAAAGTATTATCAGCATAAAGACCGCAGGTAGTGTGGTCTTTTCTATTCTTTACAAAATTCAAGAATCTATGGTTTTGTAAAGAATAGAAATTAATTCAAATTATAAAGAGGAAATTGAATGAAACATACGGTATCATTAAAAAAGACATTTGAATTTAGAAAGGTTTATGGTAGAGGGTCTTCTATAGCAAATCGTTTATTAGTGATGTATATTTTGAAAAATGGACAAACCTACAATCGATTGGGTATTTCAGTAAGTAAAAAAGTAGGTAACAGCGTTGTGAGAAGTCGGGTTACTCGTTTAATTCGTGAAAGCTATCGTTTAAAGGAAGAACAAATACAAATAGGGTATGATATCGTAATTATTGCCCGAAATACAGCTAGCAAAGCTACTTATTGGGATATTGATTCTGCTGTAGCACATTTATGTCGAAAACATAAAATAAATCAAAATTA
Source organism: Candidatus Epulonipiscium sp. (assembly GCA_012799415.1). GTDB lineage: Bacteria > Bacillota > Clostridia > Lachnospirales > JAAYNZ01 > JAAZLH01. The sequence continues at coordinate 1,059 of JAAZLH010000054.1, forward strand.
AATACCAATGATAGTGGGATCATGATTGATTCAGATAATCTAGGACATTATAAAGGAAAGAAGTGTAATCATGAAAGAAATCGATGGAGCTATTCGTAAGATGGTGGTAGGATATCAAAAATACATATCTCCTTATAAGCAGCCTTGTTGTCGATTTTATCCTACATGTTCCCAATATATGTATGATGCAGTTGGAAAATATGGAGCTGTAAAGGGTGTTTTTCTAGGAACGAAAAGGATATTCCGTTGTCATCCTTTTCATCCAGGAGGATATGATCCAGTTCCTTAAATAAATAGATTAGACATAGATTGGATTGAGGAGGAAATATATTGTTTAATTTTATTATCAGCCCTATTGCAAACTTATTAGGAATGTTTATGAATATTATATTTAATTTAGTGCATAGCATTATTCCTATCGGTTCTTTAGGACTTAGTATTATTTTGTTTACGATTTTTGTACGTTTTTTACTATTACCTTTGATGTTAAATCAACAAAAATCAATGCAGCGGATGCAAGAAATTCAACCGCAAATCCAAAAGATTCAAGATAAATATAAAAACAAGAAAGATCCAGAAGCCCAACAAAAAATGAGTAGAGAAATGTCAGAATTGTATCAAAAGAATAAAGTGAATCCTTTAGGAGGATGCTTACCATTACTCATCCAAATGCCTATTATGTTGGCCTTATTTCAAGTGCTCCGTTCACCGGCAGTTCATATTCAGCAGGTCGGAGCTATTTATACGCAAGTAGCAGAAAAATTAATGAGTATATCTGGCTATGAGGCCATATTAGAAACCTTTGCACAAGGAAAAGCAGGGGTGAAGTTAGATGCGAGCTTGACATCCAGTGTAGTTACCCTATTATCTCAATTTCATTCATATGATTGGACCCAATTAGTAGAACAATTAAATGGAGTTGCTGCAGGTACTTTAACTCAAATTCAAGTTCTTGTAACTCAATTAAAAGATATGAACTTCTTTTTAGGAATGAATTTAACTGATGCCCCTGGGATGACGTTTCCGGGAATATTACTTCCTATCATTGCAGGTTTAACAACATATTTAACATCAAAGTTAACACCAAATCCCAATAAAGATAAAGATAAATCTAAGAATAACTCTAAAGATAAACCTGTAGATCAAATGGGACAAACGCAAAACACAATGATGTTAATGTTCCCCTTTTTAACAGCCTTTATGACTTATACTCTACCAGCAGGACTAGGATTGTATTGGGTTACAAGTAATATATTTCAAGTATTCCAGCAGCTAGCATTCAATAAAAAGTCAGGCTCCAAAATGGATTGGGATAGTAATAAGAAAGTAAAAAATGAATGAATGTTTAACAAAAAGTCAAGTTCCAAAGAGGGAAAGGAGACTCATTAAGCATGGAATTTATTGAAAAGACGGGGCGAACAGTAGATGAGGCTATTACTGAAGCACTGATTGAACTAGGGGCAACACGAGATGATGTTGAAATTGAAGTAGTAGATGAAGGATCAAAAGGTTTTTTGGGATTATTTGGAACTAAAATAGCAAAAGTAAGAGTATCCAAGAAAATAACAGCGGAGGCTATTGCTAAACAATTTTTGTCTGAAGTTTTTGATGCTATGCAAATTGAAGTTATTATCGACACCCAGTTACAATCTGATGGATTGGATATTAATCTACAAGGGGATCAAATGGGTATACTAATAGGAAAAAGAGGACAAACTTTAGATGCATTACAATACTTAGTGAGTTTGGTCGTGAATAAAAGTGAAGAAGGATACGTACGAGTACGTCTTGATGCGGAAAATTATCGAGAGAGACGAAAAGAGACATTAGAAAACTTAGCTAATAATTTAGCTAAAAAGGTACGAAATACAAGAAAACGCGTAGTATTAGAACCTATGAATCCTTATGAAAGACGCATTATTCATTCCACTCTACAAGGTAATCCCTATGTAAAGACCCAAAGTGAAGGGGAAGAACCTTATCGTAAAGTTGTTATTTTACCTCAATCCAAAGAGAAAAAGCATATAAAAACCCAGTGATTTCACTGGGTTTTTTAACACGTTAAGAAGGAGAAAAGCCATGCTAGAGAATTATACCATTGCTGCTATTTCAACACCTCTAGGTGCAGGCGGAATTGGCATTGTACGTATGAGTGGTGAAGATTCTTTTACTATTGCCAATAAAATCTTTGAAGGAAAAAATAAAAAAGATGTAAAAGATTATAAATCTCATACCATTCATTATGGAAGAATTGTAGACCCGAAAACTCAAGAAGTTATTGATGAAGTATTATTAAGTATTCTAAAAGGCCCACATACCTATACAAAAGAAAATATGATAGAAATTAACTGTCATGGGGGCCTCATTGTGGTGCAAAAAATACTACAATTAGTTTTACGAGAAGGAGCTCAACTAGCAGAACCAGGTGAATTTACCAAAAGAGCTTTTTTAAATGGGCGTATTGATCTATCTCAAGCTGAAGCAGTTATCGACGTTATTAACGCTCAAACGGAGTTAGCTCTACAGTCATCTGTATCCCAACTAGGAGGGGGTTTATCTGAGAAGGTAAAGGTCTTTAGACAAGAATTGCTAGAGATGATTGCTCATATAGAAGCTAGTATTGATTACCCAGAGCATGATATGGAAGAGCTTACTTATGAGATGATTCAAACCAATACAGAGCAATTATTAGAAAAGGTAAATGATTTTATCCAAACAGCTGATACGGGACGAATGATTAAGGAAGGAATACAGACAGTTATTATAGGAAAGCCCAATGTAGGAAAATCTTCGCTGTTAAATGCTTTACTACGTGAACAGCGGGCTATTGTAACAAATATTCCTGGTACAACAAGGGATATACTTGAAGAGTATGTGAATATTCAAGGAGTTCCTTTAAAAATCGTGGATACAGCAGGAATTCGCCAAACAGAAGATGTTGTAGAACAAATTGGAGTAGAAAAATCTAAGAGTTCCATTCCACAAGCAGATTTAATTTTAGTGATGATGGATGCCTCTACTCCTTGGGCAGAGGAAGATCATGATATATTTGAACTGATTCAAGGAAAACAGGTATTGGTGCTAATTAATAAAACAGATTTGCCACGACAATTAGATATAGATTTAGTAACTGAGTATGTGCCACTAGATTCTATTCTTGAGATATCCATTAAAGAAAAAATAGGGTTAGATCTTCTTGAAAAAACACTGAAAGAAATGTTTTTTAAAGGAGAAATCAAGATGAATGAAACTATTTTTATCACCAATGTTCGTCATAAAGATGCCCTTGTTAAGTCAAAGGAAAGTTTAGAAACTGTGTTAGAAACTATAGAATTAGGGTTACCTGAAGATTGTTTATCTATTGATTTACAATCTGCCTATGAATATTTAGGAGAAATAACTGGAGAAACTGTAGGGGAAAGTTTAATAGATCAAATTTTTAGTCAGTTTTGCTTAGGGAAATAAGGAGGAATAGCATGAAGTATAATGCTGGAAATGTGGATGTTATTGTAATAGGAGCTGGGCATGCTGGTTGTGAAGCAGCCCTTGCTACAGCACGCCTTGGGTTATCAACCATTGTATTTGCTATGAGCTTAGATAGTATATCTATGATGCCTTGTAACCCTAATATTGGAGGAACTTCAAAGGGGCATTTGGTTCGGGAAATAGATGCTCTAGGCGGAGAGATGGGGAAAAACATTGACAAAACCTATCTACAGTCAAAGATGTTAAATACAGGAAAAGGCCCAGCGGTTCATTCTTTAAGAGCTCAGGCAGACAAAATTAAATATTCTCTGGAAATGAAAAGAACCTTAGAAAATACAGAAAATCTACGGATTTATCAAGGAGAAGTTACACAGTTATTGATTGAAGAAAGAAAAATTATAGGGGTAGAAACAGTAAGTGGTGCTATATATAAAGCTAAAGCAGTTATCATAGCGACCGGTACTTACTTAAACTCCCGTTGTGTTTTTGGGGAAGTTAGTATTGAAAGCGGGCCTAATGGACTTCAAGCAGCACATAGCCTGACTCAATCTCTAGAAAAATTAGGGATAGAGATCTATCGCTTTAAAACAGGTACTCCAGCTCGCGTTGATGGGAAAACCATTGATTTTAGCAAAATGGAAGAACAGCCAGGAGATGATCACATCGTTCCTTTTTCCTTTACGACATCAAGAGATGCTTTATCAAAAGATCAAATCTCTTGTTGGTTAACTTATAGTAATGATAGGACCCATGAAATCATTAGGAAGAACTTACATCGCTCTCCTCTTTATGCAGGGGAAATTCATGGAACAGGTGCTCGTTACTGTCCATCTATAGAAGATAAAGTAGTTCGATTTGCAGATAAAGAAAGACATCAAGTATTTCTTGAACCAGAATCTGAATATAATAATGAATGGTATGTACAGGGGATGTCTAGCTCTCTACCTGAAGATGTTCAAAAAGAAATGTTACGTACGTTGCCAGGCTTAGAGAATTGTGAAGTTATGCGAATTGGTTATGCGATAGAATATGATTGTATCAATCCACAACAACTTAAACCAACCTTGGAATTTAAGGGAATCCAGGGGCTCTTTAGTGCGGGTCAGTTTAATGGAAGTTCGGGCTATGAAGAGGCGGCAGCTCAAGGGTTAATCGCAGGCATCAATGCAGCTTTACAAATTCAAGGGAGGGCCCCTTTTATCTTAGATCGTTCTGAAGGATACATAGGAGTATTGATCGATGATCTAGTGACAAAAGGCACCAATGAGCCTTATCGAATGATGACATCCAGGGCAGAGTATCGTCTTTTATTACGACAGGATAATGCAGATCTTAGGCTTACAGAGAAAGGATATGAAATAGGTTTAATTTCTAAAGAACGTTATGAAGGAATACAAAATAAAAAAGCGTTAATTGAAGAAGAAATAAGCCGTTTGAAACAGACTACAGTTGGCACAAGTCAAGCCATTCAAGATCTACTAGTAAAGTATGAAAGTACAGCTCTAAAATCGGGAGCTACTTTGGCAGAGTTATTAAAACGGCCAGAGCTTGACTATGAAAAGTTGGCAAGTATCGACCCAAATCGTCCTGAACTCCCTTGGGATGTGGCAGAACAAGTCAACATCCAGATAAAGTATGAGGGATATATTTTCCGGCAAATGAATCAAGTAGAACAGTTTAAAAAGTTAGAAACAAAATTGATACCAGAAGAACTGAACTATGATGATGTTTATAGTTTACGTATTGAGGCAAAACAAAAGTTAAGTCAAATACGCCCGCTTTCCATTGGACAGGCATCTCGTATTTCAGGTGTATCACCAGCAGATATTTCTGTTCTTTTGGTTTATTTAGAGCAATACAGGAGGAAGAAATAATGGATACAAAAGAGATGCTTCAGAAAGGTAGTCAACAATTAGGTGTTATACTAAATGAAGAGCAAATTAATCAGTTTTTCAAATACTATGAATTGCTTGTTAGTTGGAATGAAAAAATGAATTTAACTGCCATCACAGAAGAAAAAGAGGTTATTATTAAACATTTTCTTGATTGTTTAACTGTAGCCAAGGAATTTGACTTTGCACCTAGTACCCATCTTATTGATATTGGTACAGGTGCTGGTTTTCCTGGTTTACCTCTTAAAATTGCCTATCCTCATTTAGAAATTACTTTAGTAGATTCTTTACAAAAGCGTATCCGGTTTTTAGAAACAGTAACAGAAGAATTAGGCCTTATGCAGGTTCAGTGTATTCATGGCCGAGCAGAAGAATTAGGCCAGAGTCCTGTATACCGAGAACAATATGATCTTTGTGTATCTAGAGCAGTAGCTCATTTATCAGTTCTATATGAATACACTCTTCCTTTTATTGCTCAGGGGGGATATTTTTTAGCACTAAAAGGGCCTGATGTAGTACAAGAATTAGCAGAAAGTGAAAAAGCATTAGGCCTTTTAGGTGGGAAACATATACAAACGTCAACTCTCTCCTTACCCTATAGTGATATTACTCATAGTATTGTTCGTATAAAAAAAGATAGACAAACACCGACACAATATCCTAGAAAAGCTGGAATACCAAGTAAAAAACCAATAGTATAAAGAAAATAGCAAATAAAAAACAAAGAAAATGTAGAAAAACAAAGAGTTTTAAAATTCTGACAAAATATTGCCCAAGATTAATTTATGTTATACTATGTTTTAAAATAGGACAAAAAGTCATTCTTTACCTTAATTATGGGTAAAGCGCCAAGGATGAGTTTGCGTTTAAAAGGAAGAATGGAGAGGAAGAAATGTTACATATGCCAACCAATACAACTTCAGATTATTCTATTATTAACATCCCAGTCGACAAAATTAGATCCAATCCATACCAACCAAGAAGAACTTTTGATCATATGGCTTTAGAAGAATTAGCAGCCTCTATTAGAGAATTTGGTGTTTTGCAACCCATCAGTGTGCGGCATATTAATGGAAATAGCTATGAGTTAGTAGCTGGAGAAAGAAGACTACGGGCCTGTAAAATAGTAGGGGCTACAACAATTCCGGCAGTAGTACTTACGATTACAGATCGAGATAGTGCTTTGCTAGCTCTCATTGAAAATTTGCAAAGAGAAAACTTAAATTTTTTAGAAGAATCGGAAGGATACTCCAATCTCATTCGTGATTATGGGTTAACACAAGAAGAACTAGCTTTAAAGGTTGGAAAAAGCCAATCTACCATTGCTAATAAAATGAGATTGCTAAAACTGGCACCCATTGTAAAAAAAATGATCATTGATCATGATTTATCTGAACGTCATGCTAGGGCATTATTAAAATTGCCAGAGGAACAACTTCAGTTGAAAGTATTACAAAAAGTTGTACAAGAAGGATTAACAGTTAAGCGAACGGAAGAACTAGTAGATAAGGTTATCCAACGTCTTTTAGATGAGAAAGAAGAGAAAAAAGAACAGAAGGTAAAGACCTACTTAAAGGATATTCGATTATTTACAAATACGATTCAACAAGCCATTAACGTTATGCATCAAGCAGGAGTTGAGGCTAAGTATGAAATGGAAGAAAAAGAAGATTGTTACGAAATTACAATTCGAATTCCGACAAAGTAGAACAGAAAATAAATTTATTCTAAAATATTTCCCAGGAAATACTTTAATTCGACAGCATAGACGGCTAGAAGGGGTGGAAAAATGGTTGAAACCAAGTGGTTTTATGGGGCAGAAGGCATTCAAGATGCACTTCTCATTCGCAGAGATGTTTTTGTAGAAGAACAAAAAGTTCCAAAGGAAATAGAATATGATGAGTGGGATCAAAAAGCTTTTCATCTTGTTGTTTATGATCAGGGAATACCAAAGGCTACAGGTCGATGTATTTTAAAAGAAGGGATTTATAGCCTAGGGCGTATTGCTGTAGTAAAAGAGGCTCGAGGGCAAGGATTTGGTGATTTAGTTGTACGTATGTTGGTTCGAAAAGCCTTTCAACAGGGAGCCAAGGAAGTTCATTTACATGCTCAGCTCCAGGTACAAGATTTTTATGAAAAACTAGGATTTGAGGCTTATGGAGAAGTCTATGAAGAAGCAGGTATAGATCATATTTCTATGGTAAGAAAAGAAGATGTTAAGGGATCTTGTTGTTAGTATAGATATCAAAGGTCAAATTTAAATTTTAAAAGAAATAATAATAAAGCAAGCTTCCCCATTTCTAATAGGAGAAGCTTGCTTTATTAGGTTCTTTGTCCATAGTTGATCTAGGAAAATTTGTCTTGTTTCCAAGGGGCTTAACTTTCCTAATTTATTTTTCTTGTTTTAAGAAGCTTAAACATATTTCATTAACCACACTAGATGCTTCTGCATGAGGAAGTAGACGTGTGCGAGGAATGATGGCTGATTGGAGATGAGGCCTAAGTTCTTGAAAGTGTTGTAAATTTTCAAGTGGAAGAATTTTAGCTTCTTCTCCCCAAATAACAAGAATAGGATTTTCAAGCTCCTGAAAGGCATTAGAAATATCTACATTCATAAAGTCACCAATAAAAGATGCAATGGCGTATCTACCACTGGGGCCGCCAAAATGAGCTGCATCATAATACTTTTGAATAACTTTTTTTGTTACGTTCCTAGGGAAATAATAAGCATGTTTACATAAAAAAGATTTACAGTTTAAGTGAGAACTGATACAATTATAAATAATAGTACCAAAGAATGGAGCCTCAATCCCTCTACGAAGGATTCTTTTTATTTTTGTAGGGTATTTTGCTAATTGGTGGACTCCAGCAGGTACAAAAAATATCAACTTTTTAAATAAATAAGGATATTGTTGACAAGCCATTGTAACGAAAGAGCAGGATAGGGAGCTGGCCATTACATCTGTAGGTTCTTGAATGATATCTTGGATAAAATCGCGGATTAGTTGGGTGTACAAAAAGGCTGTATAAGTCATTTTAGGTTTATCAGAATACCCGAATCCTAGTAAGTCAATGGTATAAACACAATAATGTTTTTTTAGTTCTTTTATATTTCGATGCCACTCAAAGGATGAATTGCCGGCCCCAATTCCATGTATAAGGAGGATAGGTTTTCCGGTTCCTTGAACTGTATAATGAATCTTTCCCCATTTCCAATGATAGTAACGAAAAGTATGGGTCTCTGATTTTTTCTTTATATTTGTTTTCCAAAATAGCCAGCGATTATAAAATGTAATCAATAAAAGGGACAGCATGGAGAAAAGCCATTTGTTTTTATTTTTTTGTTCCATATACTCACTCCTATTCGAATAATAAAAAGCAGGTTCTTTCTTTTATTATGACGTATCTCTTTGTATTTATCAACCTATTTACATATTTTTTGTGGACTAAGGAAATTTATCTTACTCATAACTCAATAATTTTCTTAGATTCCTTAAAAGTCTGCATTATTTTCATTTTTATGGTATATTTGTAGTAATAAGTTTTACATCATATTAAGGGAGTTAAAAGTAAATGTCGATAAAAAAGTTGGATATAAAGCAATTAGATCATATCATTAAAAATGCCATTCAGAGCATTGAAGAGAGTCAAAGTCAAATCTTTGATATTCAAGAATACGCGGAAAAGGAACATAAACAAATAGAAAAGGAGATTGAAAAATTAAAGTTTCAAATTCTAAATACGCTAGAATTAAGTGATGAATATCAAAGAAAATTAAGACTTAGTAAAATGCATTTACTAAAAATAAATAAAAATCATGGGGAATATACAGAACAAGAAATGAAAGAGGCTTATGAAGATGCAGATTATTATCGAGTTCAATTAGCTATTTATCAAGAAAGAGAGCAAATGTTAATACAAAAAAGAAATGGGATGGAAATACAATTGATATCCCTTAGTAAGATCACCCAAAAGGCTCAGCATTTAAATCAAAATGTTGGAATTGCTATGGATATATTAACAGGTGATTTGAAAAATATTGCTAATCATATAGGAGATTTATATACTTCACAATTACTAGGCATGAAAATTCTTCATGCCCAAGAAGAAGAAAGACAAAGAATTTCACGAGAAATTCACGATGGACCAGCCCAATCAATGTCCCATATATTGCTTAAATCTGAACTTTGCTTAAAGCTATTAGATAAAGATACAGATCAGACAAAAGAAGAATTAACAGAGCTGAGGGACATGATTAAATTTAATATGGAGGATATTCGAAGAATTATTTATGATTTACGTCCTATGATATTAGACGATTTAGGTTTAATACCTGCTTTAGAGAGGCATATTGAACAGGTACAAGAAGAATCGGGTCTTGATATTTCTTTTGAAGGGGAAGTTTCAGCGTTTAAATTAGCGCCAGATATAGGCTTAACTTTATTTCGAGTAACACAAGAGGCATTACGAAATATTGTTAAACATGCAAAGGCAACAAAGGTAGAGGTTCGTCTTTCTTTTTTAAAGGATTATATTGAACTTTTTATTAAAGATGATGGGGTAGGGTTCAATATGGCAGAAATAGAATCTAGACAAGGGGAACATGCAGGTTTTGGAATATCTGCCATGAGGGAAAGAGTGATGTTGCTACAAGGGAAGTTTGAGATCCGCTCTCAGATAGGAGGCGGCACACGTTGCTATGCCACAATCCCACTTCATATTGGACAAGAGGAGGAGTAAGTATGATTCAAGTAGTATTAATTGATGATCATTCTATGGTAAGAGAAGGATTAAAGCAACTTATTGAATTAGAGGGAGATATTCAAGTAGTAGGGGAAGCTAATGATGGAGAAGAGGGTATTAAAAAGGTTTTAGCAATGAAGCCTGATATTGTACTGATGGATATCAATATGCCTAAAATGAATGGGATAGAGGCAGCGATACAGCTGAAAGAGGCCAATAGTAGCACAAAGATTATTATATTAACCTTACATAACGAATTAGAATATTTAAAAAAGACATTGAATATAGGAGTTCATGGATATGTATTAAAAGATGCAGGATCAGATATTTTAATTGAAGCGATTCGAGCTGTTTATGAAGGCGAAAAATATGTGCAGTCTTATATGGCAGAGCAATTAAATCAAAAGGTTAAAGAAAAGGATAGTGAGAAATTGACCTCATCTCCTATAGGAGAAAAGGAAGGATTAACAAAAAGAGAGATCCAAGTATTAAAATTAATTGCAGAAGGGTTATTAAATAAAGAAATAGGCTATGAACTTTGTATTAGTGAAAAAACTGTTAAAAACCACATATCAAATATTTTTAAAAAGCTAGATGTTAATGACCGTACCCAGGCAGCAGTTTATGCTATTAAGCATCATATTATAGAATTATATTAAACAACGATGATTTTATCATCGTTGTTTTTTTAGAACTAGGCAAGTTATTTTACTTGTAAGAGATCAAACTTTCCCAGTTTACTTGAGAACCTGTATCTTTGTACTCTTCTTGAGAATAATTTTAATGCATTCTTACATATAATCATAACAATGAAGATCTTTTGAAAATGGAAATGGGGATGGATATGCAGGATTTTTTTACCCTAATGATACAAATTTTAGCCATTGCCGCATTTCAAGTTATTTTAGAGGGAATATTAGAGCAATGGGGCAAATCACAAATTACCAAGCTTACAAATATAGCTTGCTATCTAGGCAGCCTCTATGTTCTATGGCAATTTTTTGAGAATCATTTATTAAAAGACTTTCAGTCTTTTTTTCGAATGTTTCCGTAAGGTTTTTTTGTCTAACTGAGAGTTTAGTAGTTAATTTATAGTAGGGGAACTCTTAACTAGTAAGGCTAAAGTAGGACTTTCGCTCTCTTGTAAAAGGTGAGATGCGATGGTATACTTTGGATAAGGTGAGGGGGGAAACAAATGGAAGTTATATTATGGATTATTATTATAATGATTATAGTAAGTTTAATTTATATTATTGTAGCGGATAAAAGTCCGGTAGACCAATTAATTTCAGATGCTATTTTTTCAGATGAATCACCGAATTTTCGTGAACCTTTTCAACCTACATCTCAGGAAGATGTACGGGTTTGGCTTAGAACTGCCCGTAAAAATGTAGATCAGGTCATTTTACATTTAGATGGAGCCTTCCAAGAAATGAAGATACAGCGATCGGATCATTATTTTGATTATTATTTGGGCATCATTCCCCAAAGTGAAACTAAAACTCACTATTACTTTCAAGTAAATAGAAAAAATAAAACTATATATTATACAAAAGAAGGAATACAGCATCAACCACCTACTTCAGCAAAAGATGTCTTATTTACAGTTATTCCAAATAGCAATGTACCGTCATGGATGGTAGGAGGTATTTTTTACCAGTTAGATGTAGATCGATTTTATAATGGCAATGAAAAAAATGATGTAGTAAATAAAGAATATATTTATCAAGGACAATATGCGACTAAGGCGGAAAGTTGGTATGAGTATCCAAGTACTAGTAGCCAAAGCGAATTTTATGGAGGGGATCTGCAAGGAGTAAAACAAAAGCTCCATTATTTACAAAGTCTTGGTGTAGACGTTATTTCTTTAAGTCCCATTTTTATTTCTCCATCAAGCCATAAAGATGATACCCAAAATTTTTTATATGTTGATCCACATTATGGAGAAATCCTCTCTGATGGTGGACAAACAGTAGATGATAAAGATCAATCCACTGTTTATGCAGAAAAATATATGGAGCGTGTAGCGAATAAAGATAACCTAAAAGCTAGTAACCAGCTATTATCAAATTTAATTGAGGAAATTCATCAACTGGGGATGAAAATCATATTAGAGGGTAATTTTTCCTATTGTAGTTCTTTTCATGCATGGTTAGATGAACCAGGTTTTTATAAAAAGATAGATGGAATAGGGGCTTATTATGAGCAAAATAGTTTATATAGGGATTATTTTTATTGGAAAAACAAAAAAGGGTGGCCCAATAATTTATCCTATGAGAAATGGAAAAATAAAAAGGAATATGCTAAATTAAATTATGAAGGATCTTCTGCCCTTTATGCTACCATGTTACAAGTGGGTTCTAAGTGGGTAGGGATGCCTCACCGAGCAGATGGGTGGAAGGTAGTAAAATCACGAGAACTAGGGGCCAATGCTACAACAAGAAAACATTTTTGGGGGCATTTTAGGGATCAAGTAAAATCTACGAATCCTCAAGCAGTTATTATAGCAGAAGGAGATCATCCTAAAGATTTTGGAAAAGGAGGAAAATGGGATTCAGTTACAAATATGGCGGGGTTTTTAGAGCCAATATCTTATTTTCTCACAGGTATGAGTACTACAAGTAATATTTTTGATCAAAATAGATTGGGTAATGCAGCTGCCTTTATTAAAGAGGTAGAAAAACAAAGATTACGATTTCCGGATGTATCCTATTGGACGGCCTTTAATCCCATATCTTATCGTGGAAGTTCTCGTTTTTTAACACGTACCAATCAGCAGTTAGGTAATGTGAATAATAGATCCCAGGACACTGCGGATACAGGTATCAACACTCAGGTATATAAACAAGCGGTGATGATGATGATGACCTGGACAGGATGCCCTGCTATTTATTATGGAGATGAAGCAGGTGTCTGTGGTTGGGCAGGGACAGATAGTAGAAGAACATATCCTTGGGAACGTGAAATTGATGAATTGATAGAGTACCATAAAGACTTAATCAAATTACGTAGACGGTTCCCTTCTTTAAAAAAAGGTTCCTTTTTATTTTTATATGGAGGATTAGGTGTGGTTGCCTATGCACGTTGGCTAGAAGAAGAGGTGGTCGTAGTCGTTATCAATCGCAGTTTGGAAGATAAAATTGTCCAACTACCTCTTTGGTTAGCTCAAGTTAGAAATGGTCATACTATGAAAGAAATTATGGATATTGGATCGCCGGTACCAGTAACAATAGATACAGAAGAAACAAAGTTAATGGTTCAAAAAGGAATGATATCGATCCATATGCCAGGCCTTGGTGGAAAGATCTTTTCTACGTAAAAATCATATCTATACAATAACTTATTTAAAAAGTAGACAAAAGATAAATGATTTTGTATAATACCTTTATAGTAGTAATAGAGTAAATATTGTGCGTTAAGTGTTAGGGGATGGGAGGTTGCCCCTAAACGAAAAAGAAAAATTTCTTTGCGATACAATATTGCTGCCGCTGTTACGTTAAAGGGCAATTAATTTATAGAGAGAACCCTCTTTCTTTTTTGCTACCCTTTAATGTACAGGGAAAAAAAGATAGGAGGGTATTGTAAATGTTTAAAAAGACGAAAGAAATGAAAGAAGTACAGAAAATTGTTCAAACAGGTTTGTTATTAAGTATTGCATTAGTCGTTCGTACATTCAGCTATATGCTTTATATCGGGGGGGCTCCTGCAATTCGTATTAGTTTTGCAGGGCCCTTTTCCAGATTGCCAGCTATTTTATTTGGTCCATTATATGGGGGGATCACATCTGGGTTACTTGATATTCTGGGCTTTCTTTTAAAGCCAGAAGGTGGTTATATTCCTTGGTTTACTTTATCTGCCATAGCTGGTGGTGTAATAGTAGCTCTTGTGTGGCAAGGAATCCAAGGTATAAGGGAGCAAAAGTTACAGAAAATTCTATTGGGTGTATTTATAGCCCTAGGCTTTGCTGGCTTGATTAATCATATTATTGGGGGTTCTACTTATGGCTTGTTGTGGATATCCCTTATAGGACTTATATTTTTGGCAACGGATTTTTATTTTTCTAAAAAATTGACAGATAAGCAAGTTCACAATTATTTTTTAAAATTAGTAATGTCTTTAGGAATAGGTGGAATTGCTGTTACAACAGTAAATACCTATTTTTTAAAACTTTTTATTCCAGCATTATCTGAAAAAAGCTTTATGGTTTTATGGATCCCAAGATTGGTTGAAGAAATTATTATTACGCTAATACAAGCTTATATAATGACTATTTTACTTCACATTTATCAAAAAATTGTAAAATAATAAGGATTTTATTTGAAAGGGAAGATATTATGGATTTAAAATATGAAATTAGTCAATTGCTGAAAGTAGCAATTCCAGAGCTCACACCAGAAGAGATTATGGATATACTTGAAGTGCCTGCAAAAGTAGAAATGGGAGACTACGCTTTTCCTTGTTTTCGATTAGCTAAAATATATCGTAAAGCACCTCCTCTAATTGCACAAGAACTGGTAGGAAAAATTCCAGCATCATCATTATTAAGAGAAATAACAGCTGTAGGTGGGTATATTAACTTTTTTATGAATCCTGTGCCTTTTGTTACTCATGTGCTTAGCAGTGTACTACGAGAAAAAGGCCAATATGGTTCTTCTACCCTTGGAGAAGGGAAAAATATTGTTATTGACTACTCAGCACCTAATATCGCAAAGCCCTTTCATATTGGTCACCTTCGCTCTACAGTTATTGGAAATTCTCTATATCAAATTCATCAATTTTTGGGTTATCATTGTGTAGGTATTAATCATTTAGGTGATTGGGGCACCCAATTTGGAAAATTAATTGTAGCTTATAAAAAGTGGGGAACAAAGGAAGAGGTAGAGAGTAAAGGTATAAAAGAGCTTATTCGTATCTACGTAAAGTTTCATGAAGAAGCAGAAAAAAACCCAGATTTAGATGAAGAAGCTCGAGAATGGTTCACTAAAATGGAGCAGGGAAATGAAGAGGCACTTGCTCTATGGGATTGGTTTAAGGTTATTAGTTTAAAAGAATTTGATCGTGTTTATGACTTATTAGATTTAAGTTTTGACTCCTATGCAGGGGAAAGTTTTTATAATGATAAAATGGATCCCATTATTGAAGAACTAAGAGAAAAAGGACTATTAGAACGAAGTGAAGGGGCAGAAATTATAGATCTTAGTGAAGAAAATATGCCTCCTTGTTTGATTACAAAAAAAGATGGAAGTACCCTATATGCTACTAGGGATATCACTGCTGCTATTTACCGAAAAAACACCTATAACTTCAATAAATGTATTTATGTAACAGCTCTTGAACAAAACCTTCATTTTGCCCAATGGTTTGCTGTTATTAAAAAAATGGGTTATGAGTGGTATAATGAGCTGATTCATATTCCCTTTGGTATGGTTAGTATGGAGACAGGGAAGCTATCAACCCGAAAAGGCAATGTTGTTCTTTTAGAAGAAATACTAAATGAAGCCATTGAAAAAACAATGGAAATTATAGAAGATAAAAACCCAAATTTAGAAAATAAAGAACAGGTAGCAAAAGAAGTAGGTATTGGTGCAGTTATTTTTAATGATCTTTATAACAATCGAATTAAAGATGTTATATTCTCTTGGGATAAAGTATTAAATTTTGATGGAGAAACAGGTCCTTATATTCAATACACTCATGCTCGAGCTTGTAGTGTTTTAAAAAGAGCAGATGTAGAGATAAAAGACAGTCAAGATCTTTCCTTTGATTTATTGGTAGACGAGGCATCTATTCAAGTTTGTAAATTGCTAGAAAAGTTCCCTGTTGTTATTCAAGAAGCAGCGGAGAAATTAGAACCTTCTTTAATATCTAGACATATCATGGATATTGCACAAGCTTTTAATAAGTTTTATCATGATTGTCCAATCTTAACATCAGAAGAAAAAACAAAAGAGATAAGATTAGCTTTAGTTTATGCTGTTCAAACTGTATTATCTACAGGATTACATCTTTTAGGAATCAAAGCACCTACACAGATGTAATTGAAATGAAAAGGGGAGGAAAAATGTGAAAAAAGTCCAATTGCTATATAATCCTATGGCAGGAGATCGTAGCTTTAAGTATGATTTAGATCATTTCCTTGCCAAGTTTCAGGAAGTAGGCTATCAAGTTCATATCTATCGCAGCAATGCAAAAGGTGAAATGCAAAAGTTTTTTAATACATTTGAACCTGAAGGATTTGAAGGAATTTTTGTTTCAGGTGGAGATGGCTCTTTAAATGAAGTCATCAATGGTATGCTTCATCATAATATTGACATTCCTGTAGGAATTATTCCATCAGGAACTTCAAATGATTTTGCACGATATTTAAATATGCCTGATCATATAGAAGAATGCGTGGATGTGTTTTTAAAAAGAGATTTAAAGCAAATAGATGTAGGGAAAGCCAATAATCAATATTTTATCAATGTTTGTAGTGGTGGTCTTTTTACATCTGTATCTCAAAATATAGACTTGGATTTTAAAAATACTTTAGGAAAAATGGCTTATTATATTAAAGGAATTGAACAACTTCCCAATTTTCGTCCTTTCCCTCTACGTATTACTACAAATGAAAAAATAGTAGAAGAAGAATTCTATGTATTTTTGGTCTTAAATAGTACAGGAGCTGGTGGGTTTCAAAAGTTGGCAAAAAAAGCAGCTATTGATGATGGTTTATTTGATTTCGTTGCTATTCGTGCTTGCTCACTTCATGAAATTCCAAGGTTATTTATTCAAATATTACGTGGTGAACATTTAAGTGAAAAAAATATTTTGTTTTTGCAAGGGTCTGAGTTTAATATCGAATGTTTAAGTGAAGAAGATTGTTTTTATGAGTCAGATTTAGATGGAGAAAAAGGTCCTAGGATGCCTTTGCATATTCAAGTGTATCCAAAAATGCTCAAAGTATTTACTAATGAAAACGTAGAAGATATTTAATTGTTTCACGTGAAACAATTAAGTGCAATTTTAAAATGATTATAGAAAGCACCTTATTTACTGAAGTAGAGCAGTAGAAGGTGCTTTGTCTTATTCATTCTGTAAAATTCAATTTTCTACTTCAGAAATAACATACGACTTGAGTGAGAGACAATGGACAAGCAACTTGCCAAATTTCAGTCTTGAATATGGATATCTATATTTATAAACAAAGGAAGATAAATAATAAAATAAGGAGGAATTTTGAAATGCACATCCAATATGAAATAAGTAAAGAAGATTATATTCAATTTAATATGTTTCACGTGAAACACTCCCCGACTGTACAACGCACTCTATTTATTCAGCGCTATATAATATCTTTGGTTTTTTTAGTGGTACCCTTTGTTATGCACTGGACTGCTCAGGCTCCATTAAAAATAGCAATACCCATTTTTTTTATAACTTATGTTTTATGGGTGATTATGTATCCTAAACATTTTATGAAGAATATTAAAAAGAATACTGCAAAAATGATAGATGAAGGTAAAGATGAATCTTTGTTAGGATCTCAAGAGTTATGGGTTACAGAAGATGGAATTGTTAAAAAAACAGATGTAGGTGAAGTTAAAACTTCTTGGAAGGCTGTTCAGAAAGTTACATGGGATGAAAGTATTTTATATATTTATGTAGGAGTCATGTCTGCTTATATCATTCCTTTTCGAGCTTTTAAGACAGAAGAAGAAAAAGAGAAGTTTATCCAAGAAGTAAACAAGTATATAGCAAATTGATCTTTTTATATCTAGTGTCTATCTTGCTGTGATATAGATATTCATGTACTGCGTATATGAAAAATGAAAGATGATTATCTATAAGAAGACTTTTTTTTATGACCTGCGTATATAAGAGTAAGATAATAAAGAAATATAATGTGAAAAATGAAGGAGGAGCAAGATGGACTGTAAAAACCATTATGGTAGAGCAGGATTAAACACTTGTAGTAAATGCGGAGATTGGATTTGTGAAGAATGTGTGGTACACATAGAAGGAAGGAATATTTGCAAAAATTGTATTCAAAGTTATGTAAGAGCCGGAGAGGAAAAGACAGTGCCAATTGGACCACGAGGATCTGTTAATGGATTTATGGTTTTCATTTTTTCATTTCTTCCTGGGGCAGCTCATATGTATATGGGGCTTTCAAAAATAGGCTTAATGCTACTTAGTTTATTTATGGGTTCTTGTGTAATGGCTCAGTTTTATACTTTAACACCTTTTGCCCTAACAGCAGCAGGGATTGTATGGATCTATAGTTTTTTTGATGCCAGAAATACAAAGCATAAAGTATTACGTGGAGAGGCCAAAGATGATATTACTCCTTATGTGGAGTATGTAAAGAAAAACAAAGGTGTTTTTGCAATCCTTTGTATTATTATAGGTGCTATGATTGGCTTTCAAGAGTTTAGCAGAATTATAGAAAGAATTGTAGGTAGAGGCTTTTTTGGTTGGCTACGCTTAGATCAAGTTTTATTTGCTGCACTATTTATTTTAGGAGGCTTATGGCTGATAGCTACCAATCGTAAAGGGTCAGGAGAAGAAGAAATAGATACAAGAAATAAAGTGAATTAACTATATAGACAATATCATATTTATAAAGAGACTCTATAAAATATAGGGTCTTTTTTTATTTATTTTAAAATGTTTCACGTGAAACATTCTCCGTTTTTCAAAAAATATGTTATAATAATATTCAAGAATATAGAGTACATATCCAATTTTAATAGTACAGAAAATCAGTATATTTATAAAAGTTACCAGTCCAAGTTAAAACGATGGAAAGAACGGGTGAGGATATTGGGTAGAATTATTGCAGTAGCCAATCAAAAGGGAGGGGTAGGAAAGACAACTACCGCTATCAATTTATCAGCTAGTTTAGCAGAAAAAGAGAAAAAGGTACTTGTAGTGGATTGTGACCCGCAAGGGAATACAACCAGTGGTCTTGGAATTGAAAAATATAAGTTAGAACATACCATCTATCAGCTTTTATTAGGACAAAGTTTATGGGATCAGGTTGTATTAAAGACTCAAGTACCTGGCTTAGACATATTACCCGCTAATGTAGATTTGGCAGGTGCAGAAATAGAACTTATTGGAATAGATAGGCGGGAATTTCTTCTAAAGGATCAATTAGAAACAGTAAGAGAAAAGTATGATTTTATCATTATTGATTGCCCACCCTCTTTAAATACATTAACTATTAATGCATTAACGGCAGCAGATACAGTTTTAGTACCAATTCAATGTGAGTATTATGCACTCGAAGGGTTGACTCAATTATTAAATACGATTCGATTGGTAGGTCAGCGGCTAAATCCAACATTAGATATAGAAGGAATTGTGTTCACTATGTTTGATGCTAGAACAAATTTATCTCTTCAAGTGGTGGAAGAGGTTAAAAAGCATTTAGGTAAAAGCATTTATCGAACCATTATCCCAAGAAATGTTCGGCTAGGGGAAGCACCTAGTCATGGTTTGCCTATAAATTTATATGATAGCCGCTCTAAGGGAGCAGAAAGTTATCGAATGCTAGCAGATGAGGTTATCGAAAGGAAGGGATCTTAAGTTGGTGAAAAGGGGTTTAGGGAAGGGGTTATCAGCTTTAATAGAAGATCAGCGTCCTGATATGACTGCTGAATCAGAAGCACAGTTAGTGTCTATTCACGAAATTATACCAAATGAAAAGCAACCACGTAAAAGTTTTAAAGATGAAGGATTACAGGATTTAGCTGTATCTATAGAACAGTATGGAATTATACAGCCTCTGGTTGTAAAAAAAGCAAAAGGTGGATATGAAATTATTGCAGGAGAACGACGATGGCGGGCAGCTCGTTTATTAGGTATTGAAAAGGTTCCTATTATTATTAAGGATTATACACCACAAGAAACATTAGAAGTTTCCTTAATAGAGAACTTACAAAGAGAAGATTTAAATCCCATGGAAGAAGCAGCTGCTTACCATCGTTTAATAGATGAATTCCAATTGACCCAGGAAGAAATATCAAAGCGAGTGGGAAAGAGTCGCCCTGTCATTGCCAATGCTCTACGTTTATTAAAACTTGATTTAAGGGTACAAAATATGTTAACGGAAGAAATCATTACATCAGGTCATGCCAGAGCTTTATTAGCCATATCTGATTTAGATTTACAATATGAATTAGCAAAAAAAATTTTTGATGAAGAAATGACTGTTAGAGAAATAGAAAAGTGGATTAAAGATTTTTTAGGGAAGAAAGATAAGTCAGAAACGAAAAAAAAGCAGGAATCTGATTTGGCGCCTATATATAGGGATATTGAAGAACGTTTTAAGCAGATCTTAGGCACAAAAGTACAAATTTCTAGAGGCAAAAAAAAGGGGAAAATAGAAATAGAATATTATTCTGATGAAGATTTAGAACGTATTTTATCGTTGGTACAGTCAATTCAGGAGTAAGTAAAGATAAGTATGATATAGAATAGAAAGTATATAGAGTAGGAAAGAGAGATGCGAATGGAGTTGCTGATAGGAATTTTACAGGACTATATTGTTTTTATTGTTGGAGGATTATTCATAGGATGGGTATTCCTATTGATTTTACTACTTGGTAACCATAAAAAGCTTAAAAAGCTACAAAATAAATATGAATTATTTATGAGTAATTCAGAAGGGCAGCAGATTGAAGATTTGCTTACCAATTATTTAAATAGAGTCGAGCAAACCCTAGAAGGACAAGAACAGCTACATCAGAAGTATGCAAAGCTAGAACATCAGCTAGGATATTGTGTACAAAAGATAGGAGTTATTCGCTACAATCCTTTTGATGAAATGGGAGGCAATTTATGTTTTGCGGTAGCTTTATTAGATGAAAGAGATAATGGTGTTGTATTGAATGGAATCTTAAATCGAGAAGGATCTTACACTTATGCAAAACATATTGAACAAGGAAAAAGTACTTATGCTCTATCAGCAGAAGAAGTACAGGCCTTAGATATGGCCAAGCGTCAAGGATATCGATCATAAGATCTTAGAAGATAATGATAGCTAAAGGCCTCACAAATAGCATAATGATAGAAAAATCCACTAGAAAAGGAAATATGCGTGATGAAAATAAGATTCATTATAAATCCAATAGCGGGAAAAGGTAAAGCAGGGTCTTTTGTTCCTATTATACAGGAAACAATGAAAAAACATCAAATTTCTTATGAAATTAGGAAAACCAAAGGACCTTTAGAGGCTACACGATTAGCACAAGAGGCAGTAGAGCAAGGATATACGAAAGTAGTGGCTGTTGGTGGAGATGGAACGATATCAGAGGTAATCAATGCTTTGGTACACACGAATGTATCTGTAGGTATGATGGCTGGAGGAACTGGAAATGATATTTGTCGTACACTACAGATTCCTTTCGATCCAGAAGAGGCTTTACAAGTTATCTTATGGGAAGAAGCTCACTTGATAGATGTAGGAAAAATAAATGAATATTATTTTATTAATATTGCCAGTTTAGGATTGGACGCAGAAATTGCCTATTGGGTCAAGAATGCAAAAAGGTGGTTTAGAGGTTCAGCTGCCTATATTGTTTCTGTAATCAAAAATCTTATTACATATCGTTTTCAAAATATAGAGGTGAATTTTAATGAGAAACAGATGACTACAAAAATGCTACTTTTAGCTATTGCTAATGGAAAATATTATGGGGGTGGAATGATGATTGCCCCAGATGCTCAAGTAGATGATAAGGTTTTTGATATTTGTCTAATAGAGAAAATTTCTAAATGGAAAGTAGGCATCTTATTTCCAACTATTTTAAAAGGAAAGCATACAAAATTTAAAGAGGTAAGTACGCATAAAGCAGAACAGTTATGTATTGAAAAGACATCTACCAATTTGGTTAATATAGATGGAGAAATCTATGAGATAAAATCCCCTATTTGTTTTTCAATAGTACCACATTCATTGCGAGTTATCTATAAGAAAGGATCAAAATAAACCAAATAAACAATATAGACAGAAACTAGTATTAAAAGACATCCCCTAGGAAAGAATATTTTTAGGAGGTGTCTTTTATGATTATTGGTATTCAAAGGGGCTTAGATCAATTAAAAGAACAATTAAAAGAGCGCGGATATTATATTGTAGAAGTAGATCAGTACCGTCACCCGATAGATGCTTATGTATATACAGCTACTCAGGCAGATGGGATATTAGAAAACCTAGCTGTAACAAATCAAGTTTATACAGGACCAGAACCTTATGATTCTCAGAGTAGCATGGGTGTGTTGATGGTCAATGCATATAATAAAACAGTTGAAGAAATTGAACAAATTTTACGTGAACGGGTCTATACTCCTTTATTTTGATCTAGATCAGTACCTTTTACTTGCAAGGGATCAAATTTTCCAAGTTTACTTGAAACAAATGGGTTTTATACTTTTACTGTAAATTTAAAAAGATATATTTTGTTATTTTAGTATAAGTTTATATAGCATAAACAAAAGGCTTTGTCTATGATACTCTAGACAAAGCCTTTTGTTTTGATTAAGAAAAGTTGGTCTTGCTTTATATTTTATAATTAGAATTCCCTTGATTTTTATTTAAGGCTAGAATATTATTCCTAATATACTGCAATGCATGTCGCACACCAGGCATTAGAACTAAAATTGTGGTTAGAACAATTTCAGTACCAATATAACTAATATTGTAGAAGAGGGCCCAAGCTAGTGGATGCCAGCCTTCAGGAGTATATGCCGCAAAGAAAATATAGCCAGATAAAAAAGAGAAGAAAAAACGTCCTAAAGCTCCTGTATATAGACCATAGAATAATCCTTTTTTATTTTTGTAAAAAAACCCTGAAAGCCCTAGAGCTGCATAGGCTAAAGGATAGTCTAAAATTAGTTGAAGAGGATGTATGACATAGGGATCAATCATAAGATCTAAAAGTCCACGGGTCATACCCGCTAAAATACCTGCTGCAGGTCCAAACCAATACCCAATAAGTATAATAAATAACATACTAAAAGGTGTAACACTTCCCCCTTGGGGCATTCTAAAAAGTCGAAGTTGACCAAGTACAACGGATAGGGTAATGGCAATGGCAGAGTAAGTCAATGCTTGGATTGTCAATCCTTGGCGTTTATGCAAAATAATAATGAAAGCCATCAAAAGAATCACGGCTACAACACCAACAGCTATTTGCCCCCCAAGAGAACTAAAAAAAGATTGTAATGCTTCCTCTGTAAACATAAAAAAACCTCCCTTTCGATATCCGCTGGGAAGTGGTGAAGGAAAGAAAAGTTTTTTAAAAACCTTTTCCTATTGCCGCTTTCCTACGCCAGTATGACCTGGATCAGGTGCAAGGGTCCGTATCTTATACGCTCTCAGCCATTAGGCTCCCCTAGCGGAATCATATTAAATTATATTTAGTAGATGCAAAGCTACTTCATTTACTATATAATAGAAGGAACAAGATGTCAAGACAAAGGAGAATAGTTACTATGTATAAACTCATTGCCATTGATATGGATGATACGTTATTAGGTACAGATTTGAAGATTTCAGGAATTAATTATGATGCCATACAAAAAGCGAGAAAAGTTGGGGCACAGGTAGTGATTTGCTCAGGACGTTCTACAGACTCTTTATGGCCATATATTAAAGAATTAGATTTGGTCAGACCAGGGGAATATACTATTTCTTACAATGGAGCAGTTATTGTTGAAAATGGTAATCGAAAAAAAGTTTTTTACCGTGGTATTTCTAAGGAGTTTATAGAGTACATTTTACGTATCACAAAAGACTGGGATGTAGATGTACAACTTTATGAAGAAGATGATTTGATCATAGAAAAAATCACAGATCGTGTACAAGAATACATAGCAATGACTGGTATGAAGCCTCGCCAAGTAAAAGATTTGCGCACTGCTGTTAAGGAAGACACAATTAAAATATTGATAAACGGAGAACATGAGGTACTAGAAGAAATTGCAACAAAAATAAAACCTTGGACTGAAAGAAAGGCTCATATGTTTTTTTCTAAGCCTAATTATTTAGAATTAGTCAATGTAGAAGCTAACAAAGGTTTGGCAGTACTGCATTTAGCAAAGGAGCTGGGAATTAAGCAAGAAGAAATTATGACCATAGGTGATAGTTTTAATGATCTCTATATGATAGAAGCAGCAGGAATGGGGGTTGCCGTAGCTAATGCTCATAAAGATATTCAAAAGGTGGCAGATTATGTAACCCAAAATACCCATGAAAATCATGCTGTTGCAGAAGCAATCCAAAAGTTTATATTGGATAATAAAAATAAAAGAAAAGAGGAGAGAAAATTATGAAACTAAAGTTTTTAGGAACAGCGGCAGCAGAAGGAATTCCAGCTATTTTTTGCTCTTGTGAAACTTGTAAGATCAGCCATGAATTAGGTGGAAAAAATCTGCGTAAACGTTCCAGCTTTCTATTAGACGATAAGATAATGATTGATTTTACCAATGATATTCTACATTATGTCCATGCCTATCAATTAGATCTTTCTGTTTTAGAACATCTCCTGATTACTCATTCTCATAGCGATCATTTTAATATCTTTGATTTAGAAATGAAATTGAATTGGTTTACGAATCCTGATCATAAGCCCCTTAATATATACGCTAATGAAGCTTGTATACAGAGGGTCAAGGATATACCAGAAGTGGAAGACTGGGAATCCATTGGGATGAAAGAAAGATTACATTTTCATCCTGTACGCAGGTGGCAAGAATTTTTTATAGAAGACTATAAGATTACTCCATTAGCAGCAAACCATATTACTTCTTATGAAGGGGAGCATTCTTGTATCTATGTAATTGAAAGAGATGGAAAGCGAATTCTTTATGCCATGGATTCTGGTTGGTATCCTGATGAAACTTGGGATTACTTAGAAAGACATAAATTTGATTGTTTAATGTTAGATTGTACAGGGGCTCTTTTACAAAGACAAGGAGTAGGGAACCATATGACGTTAGAAGAAAATATAAAAGTAGCCGAGCGATTAAAAAAGAGTGGTTCTATTCATGAAGGTACTATCTTAGTTTCTACTCATTTTTCTCATAATGGGCATGTGGTATATGACCGGGATCAAGATGAGTTTTTGCAGAATGGATTTATCATGTCTTATGATGGACTAGAAATAGAAATATAAAAATAAAAAATGCAAAGACTGTAGTGAGAGAGATATCATACAGTCTTTGCATTTTTATTTTTATATACTTTTTGTTGCAATAAAGGAAGTGATAGCTTCATAGGCTTCTTTTGGATCAGAAATGGATGAAACCAAAGTTTCCATCGGACAAGGGCCAGTGCCAGTACGATTTTGAATATATGGTACTAGTTGATCATATTCTATCTGGATTTGATGCTTCATCAATATATCCTTAGCAGGAATACTTAAAAGAGGAGTATATATTTCTTTTACATTTAAAAATATGGCAAGTAAGGCAGCCGCTTTTCCAATGACCTTATCAGCTAAAATTAAAGGTAAGCTAGGAGGAATATGAGGCTTTTGTTCAATATAAAGCAATAAAGGTCTGACACCAGATTCTTTAGAAGTAAAAACAATTTCTTGGTCACGGATAATCAAGCAAGAATAATTTTGCTGATGTAAGTTATGTTTAGCGACTTGGAGATTCATATTGCAAAAAGCCTCCTTTTTTCAAGCTAATCATTAAAATAGGAATGAAGAGGATCTGAATGATGATACCCGGTAAGCCTGTAATGATACTGCCTATTATGCTTAGATTAGGAGGAAATCCAATATGTAGTAAGTTCGCAGCTACAAAAAAAGCTAAACCAGAGACAATACGACCCCCAATCATAGCAAATAACAGAGAAATAAAATAATGTAAATGAAATGTTTTGTGCAGTAATCCCGCTAAAAAACCATAGGCTATTAGCTCAAAGACCATGATATAGAGCAAAGGAATGGGAGGCATGCCTGTAAGTAAATGGCTTATTATAGGTACGGATAATCCTACAAAGAGGCCAATCCATGGGCCAAGTAAAAGTCCAGCTAATAAAATCGGAATATGCATTGGTAAAAAGGTTTGTCCAGCTAAAGGCCCTCCAATTAAATGAAAAATTTGAGGGAATAAGAAGCCTAACGCAATAAAAAAACCGCCATAAGCTATTTTTTTCGTATTCATTGTAACACTCCTTTTCAAATTCGATACCTATAGTTTAACATAATTTTATTTTAATACAAAGAAAAAACGGAGAATATTATTTCTCCGTTTTTTCTTGAAAATACACTTTATTATTTTTTTGTACCGTAATAGGCATCTTTGTAGATTTGTCGCAATTCTTTGATGAGTGGTAAACGAGGATTCGCAGTTGTACATTGATCTTCAAAGGCTTGGTCTGCTAAATAATCTACTTTTGCTAAGAAAGCATTTTCTTCTACGCCTGCTTCTTGAATAGTAAGAGGCATATCAAGGTCTTTCATCAATTTGCGTATAGCGTTAGCCAGAGATTTTACACCTTCTTCTGGTGTAGAACAAGGAAGTCCTAAATGCTTTGCAATTTCTGCATATTTTTCAGGTGCTATATAATGATCATATTTAGGGAAAGATGCAAACTTTGTAGGTGTAGTTTCACCATTATATTCGATGACGTAGGGTAACAAAATTGCATTTGCAGCACCATGAGGAATATGGAATTCTCCACCTAATTTATGGGCCAAAGAGTGGTTAATACCTAAAAATGCATTTGTAAAGGCCATTCCGGCAATACAAGAAGCATTATGCATTTTTTCTCTTGCTAAAGCATCACTTCCATTTTTATATGCTTTGGGTAAATATTCAAAAACCAATTCGATAGCTTTCATAGCTAAAGCATCTGTATAATCAGAAGCAAGAATAGATACGTAAGCTTCAATAGCATGAGTTAATACGTCAATACCAGTATTAGCAGTTACTTTAGCAGGGACAGACATAACAAAGTCAGGATCAATAATAGCCACATCGGGTGTTAGCTCATAATCTGCCAGTGGATATTTAATATTTTTTTCTTTATCAGTAATAACAGCAAAAGAAGTGACTTCAGATCCTGTTCCTGATGTAGTAGGAATAGCTACTAATTTAGATTTATTTCCTATTTTAGGGAACTTATAAATTCGTTTCCTAATATCCATAAATTTAAGAGCCATACCAGAGAAATCAGCATCGGGATGCTCGTAGAAGAGCCACATTCCCTTAGCAGCGTCCATAGCAGACCCCCCACCTAGGGCAATGATTACATCAGGTTGGAAAGCTCTCATAGCTTCTGCACCTTTTTGAACTGTTTCTAGGGATGGATCTGGCTCCACATCACTGAAAATTTCACAGTTAACGTAATCTAAGCGTTTTCTTAAATGATATAATACTTTAGCCACATATCCAAGTTCCACCATAAGAGGGTCTGTAACGATAAATGCACGGGAGATATCAGGCATTTTATTTAAATATTGAATAGAACCAGGTTCGAAATAAATTTTTTCAGGAACTTTAAACCATTGCATATTCACTCTTCTTTTCGCCACCCTTTTTTTATTGATAAGGTTTACAGCAGTTACGTTAGAAGTTGTAGAATTTTTGCCGTAAGATCCACAGCCTAAAGTCAAGGAAGGCATGTTGGTATTATAAATATCTCCAATGGCTCCATGGCTAGAAGGAGAGTTGATAATTAAACGGCCAGTTTTTAAGCGTTCAGAAAATTCTTGGATAACTTTATCATCTTCAGAATGGATAACAGATGAATGACCAAGACCACCAAGTTCTACCATCGCTTCGCAAAGGCTAATTCCGTCTTCTACATTTTTGGCCTTTAAAATAGCTAGTACAGGTGATAATTTTTCTTTTGATAAAGGATATTCTTCTCCTACACCTGCAATTTCGCAGCAAAGTACTTTTGTATCTTCAGGAATTTTAATATCTGCTAGTGCAGCAATTTTATAAGGAGCCATTCCTACAATGTTGGGGTTTACAGATCCAGTTTGAGGATTGATGATGATAGGCTCTAACTTTTTAATTTCTTCGGGTGTTGCAAAATAGCATTTATGCTTTTTCATATAAGCAATGGTTTCATCATAAATAGGCGCTTCAATCACTGCTGCCTGCTCAGATGCACAAATCATACCATTATCAAAGGATTTGGATAAAATTAAATCTGTTACAGAACGTTTGATGTTGGCTGTTTTTTCAATAAAGCAGGGAACATTTCCAGGTCCTACTCCAAGAGCAGGTTTTCCTGTAGAATACGCAGATTTTACCATGCCAGATCCACCAGTTGCAAGTACAAGTGAGATATTAGGATGATTCATCAGAAATTGTGTCGCTTCAATAGAAGGAAGTTCAATCCATTGTACGCAATTTTTTGGTGCACCAGCAGCAACTGCAGCATCTCGTACAATTTTAGCAGCCTCAGCGGAACATTTTTGAGCTGATGGATGGAAGGCAAAGATAATAGGATTTCTTGTTTTTGTTGCAATAATAGATTTAAAAAGAGTAGTAGAGGTTGGGTTGGTTACAGGTGTAACACCGGCAATCACTCCTACAGGTTCAGCTACTTCCATATATCCTTCCTGATCATTTTCATCAATGGTTCCTACGGTCTTTTCATATTTAATACTATGATAAATATATTCAGTAGCAAACATATTTTTTGTCATCTTATCTTCAAAAATACCACGGCCTGTTTCTTCTACAGCAAGTCTAGCCAAATGCATATGTTGTTGAGAACCAGCCATAGCCATCTCTTTAACAATATGATCTACTTGTTCTTGTGTTAAATTCATAAATTCTTCTAATGCTTTTTGTCCTTTTGCTACTAAGTCATCAATCATTTTTTTAACATCAACAGTTTGTGTTGCTTTATTAGAGTCAACTTTTTTATTATTTGACATACTATTTCCTCCTTTATAATATACGTTAAAATTTATAACAAAATGATATGCTTATCGTTAAAAAAATAACAATAAATTTCAAAAGAAAGAGCTAATAAAATAGTGAATTTATTAACTAATGAAATCATAACATAGTAAAATTAGCATGTCAATAGATCGCAAAAGAGATAAAAAGGGAATATAACCATAAAAAATATAAACATATGGTTAATGTGCATAAAAAAATAAGAGAACTATTTATAAATGAACATAAATATGTAAAGTTTTTATGCATTTATCATGAGGGCAAAATTAATTCCTAAAATTCCTGAAGATATGATAAAAATATCATTATATTGTTGGTTTTAAGAAAAACATTGTTGGTTAGATAAAAAATTAACAATGAATAAAGTTCTCTTTTTTATGATCAGATAGTAGAAGAAGGAGAAGATAGTACCTTCGGACTATTGGATCAGAAAAAACTTTGCAGATAGGCACAATTGAAGTATGATATTATGATATAGTGAAAATGAGAGTAGTTTTAAGAAGGGAACAGAGATGCGTAAAATTTATATAGAGAATGTCAAAGGAACAGAAAAGGTAGCAAAACCCATTCTAGATGCAGAAGGGCGGATTTTGTTGGCTAAAGGAATGCCTCTACGCCTTCATTATATTTCAAAGTTAAAGGAAATGGGAGTCGTCTCTTTATATATAGAAGATCAGTTTTCGGAGGGCATTGAACCAGAATCTTCTTTGTCAGAACTTGTTTTTGAGAAAAGTAAAAATCAAATAAAAAATATTATAAAAAGTACAAAGCAAAGTAAAGAAATAGATACAGAAGAAATAGGAAATGTTGTAGAACAGATTATGGATGAATTATTATATGAAGAGGATGTTTTAATTCATGCGGGGGATATTTTATTCTATGACGAATACACTTATGCTCACTCTATTCATGTTTGCGTGCTGTCAATTATTATGGGTAAGGCTCTTGGGTATTCTATACCACGTATAAAAGAGTTAGCCATAGGCGCGCTCTTACATGACTTAGGAAAGATTTTTGTTCCTGAAGAAATATTAAATAAGCCTGATAAATTAACAACAGAAGAGTTTAGAAAAATTCAGCTTCATCCCCAAGATGGATATCAAGTATTGCGGCCTTTTAGAGAAATTAGTGGTCTCTCGAAACTGATTGTGCTTGGGCATCATGAAAAAATAGATGGAACCGGATATCCTGCTGGGTTAAAAGGAGATCAAATTCATGAAGCAGTGCGTCTAGTAAGTATTTGTGATGTTTTTGCGTCTATGACTTCAGATCGAGTATACCGTAAGAAAATTAAGACTTATGAGGTAATAGAGTATCTTATAGCTATGAGTGGACAAGCTTTTGATGCTTCCTTAGTATCAGCATTTATTGATCATATTGTTATTTATCCTACAGGTCAAGGTGTTCTTCTAAATACAGGAGAGAAAGGAATTGTAGTAAAGCAGAATCGTCATATGACAAGTCGTCCTATTGTACGAATTTTTTGGAACGCAAAAGGGGAAAAAATTTCACCTTATGAGATTGATATGACTAAAGAAACTACTATTTTTATCATAGATCAAGTGGATTTATAGATATCAACGATGAAAGTCAGAATTTTGCAAGAGGCATATCCATCACCTCCCGCTCAGGTTGTTTGCTATTTTCTTTTTAAGGAAATTCTTTTTTGATACACAAACCATATCAAAAAAGAAGGAAAGGAATGCTTGGTTCCTTGTAAGCCATGGGATAAAAAAAGACCTGGGCTTCAGGGGGGAGAAGCACCAGGTTGAGGGGGGGTATTAGATGATGTACCTAGTATGGACCGATATAAGATGATTTTTCACACGGTCTATCCCTTATATCGGAAGGAGACAAAAGATTGTATCCAGTTGGTACATTTACAGGATAACCGGATTCTTTTGGAAATATACATTAAAAAGTAAAAAATAAAAAATTTATATAAATCTTAATGCTGGACCCTATCAAGAGAAATGTTTAACACTAGAAAAGAGGATAATTTTATGAAACCTAAAATTTTGATTGGAGAGATGGCAAGGTTACATAATATTTCTACTCAGACCTTACGATACTATGATCAGATTGGACTATTGAAACCTCAATATATAGATGAGGAAAATAATTACCGTTATTATAGCGTAGATCAATTTGCGTTGCTAGATTCCATACTATTGTTAAAGGAATTGGGCATGTCCCTACAGCAAATTCAAAATTATTTTGATGATAGGAATACAGAATCTATGATGGAACTTTTACAGGTAAAGCAAAGAAAGATAGAAAAAGAAATTCGACTTCTCAAACAAAAGAATAAATCTATTAGTAATAAGAGGAGTTTTATATAGCACTATCAAACACAGATTTCTTTTGGTCAATGTGAAGTCATTTCTTTGCCAACTAGAAAAATAGGATTTTTTGATACAAAGCAAGAAAAAACAAAAGAAGAAATAGAATATGCGCTCAAAAAAGTGACTCATATGCTAGAAGATGATTTATCTTTGTTTAACGGATTGATTACTTGCATTTTTGATAAAGAGAATATTAAAAAGGGAAACTTCAGTAAATTAAAAAGTGTGGGAATTTTATTCGATCATGATCTAGTACCGAAGAAAAATTTATTTACTATAGAGGAAGGAATATATGCAAGAATTGTTTACTGCGGAGGATTAGAAGGAGGAGAACGCTATTATACCAAGCTTCTACAATGGATTGATAACCATAATTTTACCATTATCGGAGATGGAATGGCGCTGGCTATTATGGATAGTACTTTTACCTCCTGCTTAGAAGAATATATTACGGAGATCCAAATTCCAATTAAAAAAACTTGACATTATAGTTACTATAACCTTTAGAATAGGACTAGCATAATCTAAAGGAGGAAAAGATTTTGAAGAAACAATTAGATATACTAGATGGAAAAATATCTACAATTTTTTTAAATTATTTAATTCCAAGCGTAGCAGGAATGCTTGGAGTTTCCCTATATATTTTAGGAGATACGATGTTTGTAGGACGGGGATTAGGTACCCAAGGCTTAGCAGCCCTTAATATATCCATACCTATAATCAATATTTTTAACGGATTAGGTTTGCTATTTGGAATTGGAGGAGCTACAGCTCTTTCTATTGCGCGGGGGGAAGGAAGAGAAGAGGAAGTTAATATTATTTTTACGAAATCCGTATTGTTTTGTATAAGTACTGGTTTGTTGATTGCTTTTTTGGGTCTTGGTTATTTAAAAGAGTTATCCTTATTTCTTGGAGCTGAGGAAGGGATTATCTTAGATATGTCGATGGAATATCTAAGAACGTTACTTTTTGCTAGTCCTTTTTTTGTTCTTAATAGTGCGATGGTTATTTTTGTTAGAAGTGATCATGGGCCTAAACTTTCTATGATAGCGATGCTAGCTGGTACCATTTCCAATATAATTCTTGATTATGTTTTTATTTTTAAGTGGGGGATGTTTGGAGCAGGATTTGCAACAGCTTTATCTCCAGTCATTAGTTTAGCCATTATTAGTATACATTTTATTAAAAAAAGAAATACCATTAAATTGGAGCTAGCTAAAATTGAACTTTCTATAATAAAACGTATTCTATCTAATGGGACAGCCAGTTTTATTATGGAGACCATGGGTGGAATTATAATTTTTGCTTTTAATCATAGGATTTTAGGAATCAGAGGTAATATGGGGGTTTCTGCTTACAGTATTATCGCTAATTTATCTTTATTTTGTGTGGCTATTTTTAATGGAATTGGTCAAGCGATTCAACCTATTGTTAGTGTGAATTATGGGGCTAGAAAATATGAACGGGTTTATGAAGTAGTTCGGCTAGGTATATATACTTCTCTTATTACTGGAGTATGCTTTTTTTGTATAGGCCAGTTTTTCCCCAAACAGCTTTCTGCTATTTTTATTCAAGGTACAGAAAAAGAGTTAGTGGATGTCACTATAATTGGTATCCGCTTATATTTTATTAGTTTCTTGTTAATGGGGTTAAATACCGTTATTACAGCTTATTTACAGGCTATCGAATATGCAAAAATTTCAACATATATCTCTATTGGTAGAGGATGTTTATTTGTACTTGTAGGGCTTATGGTTTTGCCAAGCTTTTTTAATTTAAATGGAGTATGGCTGACTTTACCTTTTGCAGAAGGAATTACTTTTATACTATCTATTGTATTATTTAAGGAGTGTAATAACATTGTAAAGTATAGCATAAAACCCCTTGCTCAATAAAAAGAAGTATGATATACTCTTTCCAAAGATTTATGGTTGATAGGAAATTATTCACGATGAGGGAAGCTACGATCATAGCGTACTATAGAGAGTCAGTGGTAGGTGAAAACTGATGTATAGCGTGATCTTTCCACTTCCTTAGTGACTGGCGAAGAGCCAGAAGGTTTGTGGCCTTTATCCCACGATCAAGAGGTCCCATTAATAATGGGGCAATTTGGGTGGCAACGCGGGAGTAACCTCTCGTCCCTTTATTAGGGACGGGGGGTTTTTTGTTTAATGTGATTAAAGGTTCTGAGCAATCATTGGTCATCGAAAGGAGGAGTAGAATGGATATCGTAAGGCATAAGGCAGAAGGGGATTTATTAGGTCAGCATATAGATATCTATATTGCTACTAAAGGATATAAGCTTTAGTTTATAATAAATAAATGTGAGATGATTAGATCGTTCTAGTAAAATGAGTAAGTGTATAATTATGTATAATAGATATAAAAAGGAGAAGATCATATGTTAGATGCAAGATTATTAAGGACCAATTTTGAAGAGGTTAAACAAGCTTTAGCAAAAAGAAATGAGGATTTTAACCTTGATGAATTTATTGTATTAGATGAAAAAAGAAGAGCAGTGCTACAGGAAGTAGAACAATTAAAAAGCAAACAAAACACTGTATCAAAACAAATTCCTGCTATGAAAAAAGAGGGAAAAGATGTTCAAGGGATTTTAGAAGAAATGAAAGTATTATCAGATCAAATTAAAACACTTGATTTAGAACTGAGGGTTGTAGATGAACAATTGGATCATTTTCTGCTTACATTGCCCAATATTCCTCATCCTTCTGTGCCAGCTGGTGAAACTGATGAAGATAATGTAGAAATACGTAAATGGGGAGAGGTACCCAATTTTGACTTTGAACCCAAGGCTCACTGGGATCTTGGGCAGGAACTAAATATTTTAGATCCTGAATCTGCTGCCAAAGTAACAGGAGCTCGTTTTACTGTATATCTTGGATTAGGAGCTCGTCTTGAAAGAGCATTGACTAACTTTATGCTAGATTTACATGTAGACAAACATGGATATACAGAGGTATTGCCTCCCTTTATGGTACATCGAAGAAGTATGATTGGTACAGGGCAACTTCCTAAATTTGAAGAAGATGCTTTTAAAATCGAGGGAATGGATTATTTCTTAGTACCTACAGCAGAGGTACCCGTAACTAATTTATATCGTGAAGAAATTTTAAATGGGGAAGATTTACCTATTAAACATTGTGCATATACAGCTTGTTTCCGCGCTGAAGCAGGTTCTGCAGGAAGAGATACACGAGGCTTAATTCGGCAACATCAGTTCAACAAGGTAGAATTGGTCAAGTTCGTAAAGCCAGAAGATTCCTATGAAGAATTAGAAAGTTTAACCCGTGATGCAGAAGAAGTTCTTCAGCTACTTGGTATTCCCTATCGTGTTGTAAAAATTTGCATGGGAGACCTTGGTTTTGCAGCTGCCATGAAATATGATATAGAAGTCTGGATGCCAAGCTATGGACGATATGTGGAAATTTCAAGCTGTAGTAATTTTGAAAGTTTTCAAGCCAGAAGAGCCAACATTCGTTATAAAGATCATCCAAAAGATAAAGCACAATTGATCCACACCTTAAATGGAAGTGGGTTGGCTGTAGGACGTAGTACAGCAGCCATTTTAGAAAACTTTCAGCAAGCAGACGGAAGTATCATCATTCCTGAAGTATTGAGACCTTATATGGGTGGTATAGAAAAAATTACAAAGTAAGTTATGGGATAAAAAAGAGAAGAAACGTAGACATTTATATTCTACGTTTCTTCTCTTTTTTATATAAATAGGAAAATTCTACTTTTCTATTATATAAAAACGGGGGTTGCAGGGGATGAAATCTCCTATCGCCTCAAGGAAGGTGCTCAGGCTGCAAAGCAGCCATCGAAGGAAACCTAGGTTTTTCACTTTACTTAGGGAAAAGAAGTTCTATCAATTTTTTTGCATCATCATCTATGACAGTATAGGTAATTTCTAATCCGTCACGGACACCTTCAATAATACCGGCAGCGCGTAATCGGGCAATATGCTGAGAAACTGTAGATTGTGGCAACCGCATACAGGATTGCATATGGGAAACATTACATCCATTGGTTTCAATCAATCGCCGGACCATACATAATCGAGCTGGGTGTCCAAGGGCTTTTAGCAACTCAGCCTTTTTTTCATATTCCTTGATTGTCATATTCTCACCTCAAATGCTTGATAATATTATAATATTACGATTATATAAAAAAGTCAATGGATGATTTTAGGTTCTCATTGACTTTATGATTAAATGGCGTATATAATGTATAATATATAAAGTATACCTTCTGAGGGGAAGGGAACTAGCTTTTTAGTGCGAAGATGAAAGGTGAAACCATGAGAGAATTATATTTACGGGCACGGGCCAAGATTAACTTAACATTGGATGTGACTGGAAAACGAGAGGATGGCTACCATGATGTAGAAATGATCATGCAAACAGTCAATCTCTATGATGAATTATGGATACAAAGGATTTATGCACCTACAATCCGTTTGCATTCTAATTTAAAATGGCTACCTCGTGACCAAAGAAATCTAGCATATCAAGCAGCTCAACTAATGCGAGATACTTACGGATTTACAGATGGAGTTTATATTTATTTGAAAAAAAGAATACCAGTAGCAGCAGGACTTGGCGGGGGAAGTAGTGATGCTGCAGCAGTATTGGTAGGACTTAATAAGCTTTTTAATCTGAAGATCACTCAAGAAGAGCTAATGGCTCTTGGTTTGCAGTTGGGAGCCGATGTCCCCTATTGTATTTTAAGAGGAACAGCTCTTGCCACAGGGATTGGTGAAAAATTAACAGCTCTTGCCCCTATGCCTAGATGTTGGGTAGTACTTGCAAAGCCAGATATTTATATATCAACAGCCCAAGTCTATGGGAATTTAAAATTGGAAAATATAAAAAAGCGCCCTTCTACCCAACAAGTTATTGAAGCCATTCAAAAAGGTGAGTTAGAAGAGGTTGCATCCGGTTTGTATAATGTACTTGAAACGGTTACTGGGAAAGATTACGAAGTGATTGGACAGATAAAAAAATTTTTAAATAAACATGGATCTTTAGGTAGTATTATGAGTGGAAGTGGACCAACGGTATTTGGTATTTTTAATGATAAAGAAAAAGCCCGGTACGCTGCACGTCAATTACGAGAACAGAATATGGCACGCCAAGTTTTCGTAACCACTATTTTTAATGAGGAGAGATAAGATGATAGATGAACGATTAAAAGTGGATGTAAACCAATATCTTCCCTTACGAGATGTTGTATTTAACACACTTAGAGAAGCCATATTAAAAGGTGATTTAACGCCTGGGGAACGTTTAATGGAAAAGCAGTTAGCAGAAATGATGGGGGTAAGCCGTACTCCAATTCGAGAAGCTATTCGAAAATTAGAATTAGAGGGCTTGGTCGTTATGGCTCCTAGAAAAGGTGCTCAAGTAGCAGAAATTACAGAAAAAGATCTTCAGGATGTATTAGAAGTGAGGGCGGCCCTAGAAGCATTGGCTGTACGTCTAGCCTGTGAAAAAATGAAAAAGGAAGAGTTAGATAAACTCCGGCGTACTATGGAAGAATTTAAAGAAGCAGCTGATGCGAAAGATGTGTATGGTATGATCGATAAAGATGTTGAGTTTCATGATATTATTTTTAGATCTACAGAAAATGAAAGATTAATGCAGATTGTAAATAACCTTAGGGAACAAATTTATCGCTATCGTGTAGCGTACTTAAAGCATTCACACCACCATACTGGCATTCAAGAAGAGCATGAAGATATTTTGCGTGTCATTGAAGAAAAAAGAGTGGAAGAAGCAGAAAATGTAGCAACAGTTCATATCCATAATCAAGAAAAAGCAGTTATCCAACTGATACGAGAAGAAAATAAAAAAGAAAAGTGAGCAGTTATAAAAGAAGCAGGAT
Organism: Candidatus Epulonipiscium sp.; assembly: GCA_012799415.1. GTDB lineage: Bacteria > Bacillota > Clostridia > Lachnospirales > JAAYNZ01 > JAAZLH01. The sequence continues at coordinate 38,356 of JAAZLH010000054.1, forward strand.
GAAAATATTCCTAGCTTCTTTTTTTAAACTCAGAAAGTTTCTAGTAATTATAAGAAACTAAGGAATCATAGATACTTATCCCTTTCATTTGGTGCATAAAAGAAGATAAAGTGGTAAATAATTGTAGTTATGAGGTCTATAGAAAAGTTTGAGGAAAGGACTCAGCATATATGCAAAATATAATTACAAAAATTAAGAGTATTTATCAGTGGCAATTTATTTTGCTTGTTATTGGACTTAGTTTATTTAGCATCTACATAGATGGAAGACACTTAAAAAGCAGAGGAAACAGAAAAGAAGCAAGGATATCTATTGTATTAGGATGGGTTTACCTAGTAGGCGTAGTAGGAATTTATTTTGTTCTGCTATTTATATGAAGTCTATATTTTTATAATTTTTTGAAACAGAAAACTTTATCTTATTTATAAGGAGCTAAACTTTCCTAGTTCAGAAGAAAAAGGTTAATTTTACACTTTTCTTGTATCTTAGATAATGGAGGGAAAAGATGAGTATAATAAAGCGTTTATTTGGAGAAAGCATTCAAAAAATGAAGAAAGAAGATACTAGCCATGATGAAGAGAATAAAATCACTTTGCCCTTTTCATCATCTTTAGACAAGAATATTCATCAGATTGAACAGTTATTTAAAGAGTGTGATGATTTGATTAAGCGAAAATTTCCCATTGGAGAAAATAAATCGGTATGGGCTTATATCGCTTATATTGATTCCATGGTTGATCGTCAGGTCATCGAACAATCTATATTGGAGCCTTTAATTATTGGAGTACGACAAGTGCTACCTAAGTTAGAAGAAGTTCAAAAGTCATTGATGGATTTTATTAAAGATGGTGGAATGGCTACTGCCGAAATCAGTACTGTTCAAACCTTAGAAGATGTTTGTACTGCTATATTATCTGGGGATACTGCCATATTACTAGAAGATAATGCAGAGGCATTGATTATTTCAACTCGAGGCTGGCCGAATCGAGGGGTTCAAGAACCAGATGCGGAAGGTGTTGTAAGAGGATCTAAGGAAGGGTTTAGCGAGAGTCTACGAGTAAATACGGTTTTAATCCGTAGGCGGATTCGAGATACCAAATTGAAAGTGAAACAAATGCGGGTAGGAACTCGCAGCAAAACAGATATAGCTATTTTATACTTAGATGATGTGGTACGCCCAGATATTTTGCAGGAATTAATGCAGCGAATGCAAGATTTTCGAGTAGATGGAATTTTGGATAGTGGGCAACTTGAGCAATGGATTGAAGACGATTGGAAATCTCCTTTTCCGCAGATGCAGGTAACTCAACGCCCAGATAAAACTGCATCGGCCATTCTAGAAGGACGCATTGCTATTATTGTGGATAATTCTCCTTTCGTGCTTTTGGTACCAACTACATTAAATTGTTTTTTTCAATCCTCAGAAGATTTTTATGAACGTTGGCAAATCATGAGTTTTGTTCGAATCATTCGTTATGGGGCAGCTTTTTTAGCTACAGTTCTTCCAGGTCTTTACATTGCCCTTACCCTTTATCATCCAGCTATGATACCAACCAACTTAATGCTTTCCATTGCCATTTCTCGGAAAGGAGTACCTTTTCCTGTTATTGTGGAAATCTTAATTATGGAAATTGCTTTTGAGCTTCTAAGGGAGGCAGGGATACGATTACCCGAACCCATTGGTAGTACCATTGGTATTGTGGGAGGAATTATTATTGGACAGGCTGCTGTTGAAGCGAATATCGTAAGCCCTATCATTGTAATTATTGTGTCTCTTACAGCAATTTCATCTTTTTCCATTCCTAGTAATTCACTAGCAGTAGCTTTTAGATTAACAAAATATTTAGTGATTTTGCTTTCTTCAATTTTTGGGTTATATGGTTTTTTATTAGGAATTCTCATTTTGTTAACTCATTTATCTACTTTAAAAAGCTTTAACATACCTTATTTAGCGCCTTATGCAGCCTTACCTCCCCTTTATCAAGATGATATAAAAGATTCCCTACTACGTTTACCATCCTTTTTACTAACGAAGAGGCCTATTTTTGCTAGACCGGATCAAAGGATCAGGACGCGAAAAGCGGAATCCAAAAAAAAGAAATAAGGTGATTTTATGTATTCAATGAATGATAAAGTATCCATTAGACAAATTAAAATCCTTACGATTCTTGATATATTTTCTGCAGGTATCCTTATTATGCCTCGGATTATGGTAGAAAGGGGGCAACAAGATGGATGGCTATTAGTCATAGGGGGAACTTTTATGGCCTTGATTTATGGCTTTATTATAGGACGGCTCATTCAAAGAATGGGGGATGAAAACTTTGTTACATTCACTGAGAAGGTCTTAACCAAGCCTATTAGTATATTGATTAATACTTTCATGTTGATTCTTTTATTGGGTTTAGCCTCCTTAGAAGTTCGGATCTTTGGGGAAGTATCCAAACAGTTATTATTACCTAAGACCCCTCTTGAAATACTAATCATGTCTATGTTACTAATTACGGCTTATACAGCACGAAAAGGTTATGAATGTAGAGGACGGCTAGGAGAAATATTGATCTTTTTTGCCCTGATTCCTATTGTTTTAGTCTTGGTTTTTACTTTAGGCACCAACGCAAAAATAGCCCACTTAGCTCCATTTTTTCAGCTGTCGTGGAAGGACTTTCTAACAGGAAGTTTTCGTTTTTCTCTTAGCTATTTAGGTGTAGGACTTGTATTGTTCTGTAATCATTTTGTTCATTCTCCAAAACGATTAGCCAAAGGAATACAAAGAAGTATTATGATCGTTGGTGTGCTAAGTGTATTTACTATTATGGCGACAATTACTGTACTGGGTGTAAATAGTACAAAGATGAATATTTGGCCTGTACTATCTCTAATGCAAGGAGTCAATGTTTCTGGATCTTTTATTGAACGACAAGAGGCGTTAATGGTGGTTTTCTGGATTATTAGTGTTTTTTCCCTATTGAGTGGTTATATTTATTTTAGTAGCCTGATTCTTACGACTATGATCGGTTCAAGAGAGCAAAGTTATTTAGTATTTCCCTTATTACCTTTTATTTATATAGGGTCTTTACTAGCTGGAAACATTATTCAGCTTTATGAAGTTTACAAATGGAGCTATACATACCTAAGTGGTGTTTTTTTAATCGTTATTCCTGTGGTTGTTTTATTTATAGCTAAGGTTAGAAAGGTAGGTGTGGCCCTTGATAAGAAGAAGTAATCATGCTTTATGGGCTTTACTGCTAGTAGTATTCTGTACAACAGGATGTTGGGATAAGCGAGAGATCGATGATCAGCAGTTTGTAATTGCCCTAGGAATTGATAAAAATAAAAATGCAGGTCAAAAGTCTGAAAATAATCCAGAGCGTTACAGGATTACTTATGTCACTCCTAGTTTATCAAAAGCAACCAAAGATGCAGGAGAAGATGCCAGTGAGCGATTTATTCAAGTTCTCACTGGAGAAACCATTACAGGAGTAACAAAAAAGGCAATTGCTTACTACTTAGTTCCTCTATCTTATGAACATGTAAAAGTAATTATTGTGGGGCAAGAACTAGCCGAAGATAAGGAATTATTTAAAGAGACATTAGATTATTTAAGTAGAAACCCTGAATTTAGTCGAGCTATTCCTATTTTTATCACTTCTCAGACAGCAGAAGGTGTACTTAATACAAAAATTGAGGGAGATAGTTTACGTAGTAGATGGATTATCAGGGATCGGGTATCTACAGGTATTCCCGATGAGCTGATTGTAGATTTAGGACAGATATTTCCAGAGATGAGTCAACATGAGGGAACAACGTTAATTACTAGAATTGGAACGGAAGAAAAAAGTTTTAAGGTATCAGGCGCTGCTGTCATCTCTGAATATCTTTTTCAAGACTGGTTAGACTCCCAAGAGGTTAAGATGATTACTTGGCTAAGAGGTAAAAATAGCAAAGGTTATATTTCTCTTCTTTATAAAGATGTTTATGTTCCCTATGAAGTGTCTAATTTGTCTTGTAAAATCACTTCTGCATCTTTCAAAAATCACCTTACTATTGAAGCCGAAATTCATACAGAAGGAGACGTTGCAGAATACATACTGCCTTCCCTACAGGTTGATCAAAAAGGTGAGATTATTACTGAAAAATGGATCGAAGATGTAGAAAAAGAGTTAGAGAAAAAAATAGAAAACGATCTAGTGGATATAATAAAAAAAATACAAAGAGAATATAAGACAGATATTTTTGGATTTGATGATAAATTGAAATTAAAATACCCAGGGGTGTGGAAAGAAATCAAAGATGATTATAAAGAAATTTTTTCACAAGCTCAGATTAAGGTAAAGGTTGACCTATCTATTAGAAGGATTGGAATGACTTTCTAAAGAAATGAATAAACCTATGAAAAGGTGGAAATAATGAAAATAACATCCAATTATAGATATTCACATTCTAGTATTTTACAATGAAATACTAGAATGTATATTTTGAATTAGGGAAGATCATCTTGCTTGCAAGGGAACAAACTATTCTAGTTCACTTGAAAAAGTGTATAATTTTATACTTTTCTTGATAAAAGGGTTTATAGAAGGGGGTATATATATGATAGGCAGAAAAATGAGCATACAAAAGGAGAGAAAAACAGTGTATAAGCAATGGTTTCAGAGAGAAAAATATTTTTTACTCAGTGCGCTTACTATTGGCTTTCTTATCACCTTATCCATCAGTTCTATAACGAAAGGTTACTCTAAAACAATACAATCGGGACTATCTGAGCATGTGATTCGTTTTCATGTTGTTGCAAATAGTGATGCACCTGAAGATCAGGCTTTAAAAAACCAAGTTCGGGATGCTGTTTTAGAAGAAATGAAGCCTTTACTTGAGCAATCTGAAAGTATAGAAGAAACAAGAGGACTTTTAAAAAATGCTTTACCAACGATAGAAGAAATAGCAAGAGAAGTATTAGCATCTTATCAAAAAGATGAAGAGGTACAGGTGACATTAGGGCCTTCTTTATTTCCAACGAAGAGATATGGCGATGTAGTTTTGCCATCGGGAGAGTATGAGGCTGTAAAAATTGAAATTGGTGAAGCTATAGGACAAAATTGGTGGTGTGTAATGTTTCCACCTCTCTGCTTTGTAGATATTACTCACGGAGTGATTCCGGAAGCTTCTAAAGAGCAGTTACAAAATGTGTTAACAGCAGAAGAGTATCAATTGGTATTAGGAGCAGAGAATCCGGAGGATATTCCAATTAAAGTAGAATTTAAAATTGTTGAATGGTTACAAGAAAAAAAAATAGAGACCAAACAACTCTTTGCAAAGTTTTGGTAATGGAGGCGTGACATGAAGTATCCTAAAATTTTCATTCTTTGTTCTTTCATTTTAATGGGCAGTTCCGTTGCCCTTTCTGTTTTTATTTCTGGTATTACACCTAAGGTTATAGAGGTAGGAACCTATAGTTGGGGTTCCAAGGGTCAAACAGTGAGAGAAATCCAAAGCAGATTAAAGCAATGGGGTTATTATACTGGCAACGTAGACGGGGTTTATGGTCAAAAAACATGGGAAGCAGTAAGAAAATTTCAACAAAAAAATGGGTTGAAAGTAGATGGAATTGCTGGAAAGCAAACTCTAGAAAAGATAGGTGTTTCTGTGCAACAAACCCAAGCAGCTTCATCTAATTTAGATAGTAATCGAGATCTATATTTAATCTCTGCTGCTATTCATGGAGAGGCCCGAGGAGAACCCTATGTAGGAAAAGTAGCAGTAGGTGCAGTTATTCTAAACCGAGTGAAACATCCTTCTTTTCCTAACAGTGTAGCTGGGGTGGTTTACCAGCCAGGTGCTTTTGATGCAGTGGCTGATGGACAAATTAACTTAACACCTGATGAGTCAGCTAAAAAGGCAGCTAGAGATGCCCTCAATGGGTGGGATCCTACTAACGGCGCTATTTATTACTGGAATCCTTCTACGGCCACAAGCAAATGGATTTGGTCTGTCCCCATTACCAGCCAGATTGGTAAGCATGTTTTTGGGAAGAAATAGAGAGAGGTGAATCACCTTGAAGGATCAAGAAAATAAAAAACAAAATCGATTATTAGGCTTAAAACAGAGATTATCTAAGGTTCATATGTATAGTATTGTTATGACTGTATTATTTATCGTTGGCGGATTTGGGGTCTACCAGTATAAACAAAAGATGAATTACAGGCAATACTTAGAAAATAAGTTTCAACAATCTTTCTATGAAATGACAGCATATGTGAATACGGTAGACAACCTGTTGACGAAAGTAAGTTTAGCACGTCGCCCTAATCAAAATGCTCCAATCTTTGCGCGACTTTGGAAAGAAGCGTCAGCAGCCCAAGCCAATATGGGTCAAGTTCCATATCATCATACTACCGTTGACCAAACCCTTAAATTTTTATCGCAAGTGAGTGATTTTTCTTATGTTATGAGTCAAAAGTCTATGGATGGTATTGATTTAGCAGAAGAAGATTGGAAACAGGTAGATCAGATTCAAGCCAATGCAAAGAACCTAGCACAGCAATTAAACCAAGTTCAAGCAGAAGTCTATCAAGGAAATAAAATCAACTGGAAAAAGGTAGAGCAACAAGGAGCCGAGGCACTGAATACAACACCTCTTTTAGGTTCTATTAACCAAGTAAATCAAGAGCTACAAGATATACCGGCTTTAATTTATGATGGCCCTTTTTCAGAACATATTCAACAAATGGAGCCACGATTAACAAAGGATAAGCCTAAGTTAAGCAAAGAGCAAGCGCAAGAGAAAGCAATTCAGTTTATTGGAAAAGATCGTATTCAGGGTATTGAGTTTTTAGAAGAAACAGATAGTAAAACTCAGTATACCGTACCCGTTTATCGATTTGGGATCGTATTAAAAGATCAAAAAGAACCTACCCTTATGCTTGATATAACCCAAGCAGGAGGTTATCCTTTATGGATGCTACAATATGGGGAACGACTTCCTTCAGAAAAAGAGCTTACTTTAGAAGAAGGAAAGAAAAAAGCAGAAGAATTTCTAAAAAGAAATAACTACCCAAATATGAAAGCTAGCTACTATGAAAAAGCAGACGGGGCATTGGTAGTAAATTTTGCACCTGTAGAAGCTGGAGTTATTTTATACCCAGACCTAATCAAGGTTAAAGTAGCCATGGATGATGGTGAGATCATCGGATTTGAATCTTTAGGATATATTATGATGCATCATGAAAGGAAGTTAACCTCTCCAAAACTTACAAAAGAAGAAGCAGGTGCATTTATTACTGAAGAATTCCAAGTAGAAAAAATAAATATGGCACTAACGCCTCTCGAATCCAAAAAAGAAGTTTTATGTTATGAATTTAAAGGAAAGTATAAAGAACAAGATTTTATTATTTATATCAATGGTGATAGTGGTAAGATGGAAAAAATTCTTCAAGTTATTCAAAATCAAAATAGTATATTAACTCAATAAGAAAGCAGTAAAAATAAAAAGGCCGACAAGGTCTTTTTATTTTTGTCAAATCAGTTGAATTCAAAGGGGGAAAGGCTTACAATAGAGGTGTAAAAATATAAATTAATTCTCTATTTTAATAAGTACTTTTTATCTTTATCAGTAATATACTGTTTTAAGATCATGAAATAAGAAAAGAGGTAGTCTAGTGTTAAAACAAAAAAAGACCGTGGTTGTCCTGTTTGGCGGACAATCTTCTGAACATGAAATCTCTAGGATTTCAGCCACAACGATCATTCAAAATATAGATCAAGACCAATATTTTGTTTTGCCTGTAGGAATTACAAAAAAAGGACAGTGGCTGCTTTATAATGGGCCAATAGAGCATATTACAACAGGAGAATGGGAAAAGTATGGTACTCCAGCTATCTTAAGTCCTGATGCCACTCAAAAAGGTCTATTAAAAATTGCAGGGGATAAAGTCAAAGTCATTCCTATTGATTTGGTATTTCCAGTTCTTCATGGTCTCTATGGAGAAGACGGAAGTATCCAAGGGTTATTAGAACTGGCCCAGATTCCTTATGTAGGCTGTGGTATACTAGCATCATCTGTATCTATGGATAAAATCTATACAAAAATTGTAGTAGAAAAAGAAGGTATTGACCAAGCCAAATTTGTAAAAGTATTAAAAAATGAACTTATTCATATGGATCTAGTTATTCAAAAAATAGAAAAAGAACTATCTTATCCTTGTTTTATTAAGCCCTCTAATGCAGGTTCTTCTGTAGGCATCACTAAAGCACGTAATAAAGAAGAACTAGCAAGTGGATTATATACGGCAGCCCAGCATGATCGTAAAATTTTAGTAGAAGAGGCTATTGTGGGACGAGAAATTGAATGTGCTGTACTTGGAAATGATCAGGTAAAGGCATCAGGCGTAGGAGAGATTATTGTAGGAGCAGAATTTTATGATTATGAGGCAAAATATCATAGCACAGAGTCTAAAACCATAGTACCTGCAGACCTATCAATAGAAATTATTGAAGAACTGAAAGAAAAAGCAGTACGAATTTTTAAAGCTGTTGATGGCAATGGACTAGCTCGAGTTGATTTTTTTGTTGAAGAAGGTACAAATCGTGTAGTTTTTAATGAAATCAATACATTGCCTGGCTTTACATCTATTAGTATGTATCCCATGCTTTGGGAAGAAGAGGGGATCAGTAAAAAAGAACTAGTCACAAAACTGATTGCCTTAGGTCTCAAGCGAACTGAGTAATTAGGAGGAAAAAGAAAAATGGATCATCGTCCCATTGGGGTTTTTGACTCAGGGGTCGGAGGGTTAACTGTTGTAAAAGAACTTCTCCAATATGGCCCCAATGAAAAAATTATTTATTTTGGAGATACGGCTCGAGTGCCTTATGGTAGTAAATCCAAAGAAACAGTAACAAAATATGCAAAACAAATTGCTCGCTTTCTTCTTACAAAGAATGTAAAAGGTTTAATAGTAGCTTGTAATACTATGGATTCTAATAGTTTAGAAGAATTACAAGCTAATTTTGATGTTCCTATTATGGGAGTGGTGGAGCCAGGCGCCTCTATGGCTGCCGCCGCCACCTATAATCAGAAAGTTGGGGTTATTGGTACCGAGGCTACTATTAAGAGTCAAGCATATCAAAAACATATATTAAAACAGGCTAGCACTATACAAGTTTTTGGACAGGCTTGTCCGCTATTTGTACCTTTAGCAGAAGAAGGATGGCTAGAAGATGAAATCACTTATCAAGTGGCAAAGAGATACTTATCTCCTCTACAATTAGCTCATGTAGATACGATAGTATTAGGCTGCACTCATTATCCACTGATTGAATCTATTATTCAAAAGGTGATGGGAGACCAAGTTTCTGTCATTAACCCAGCTTTAGAAACCGTAGAACGTTTTCTAGACTTATTAAAAAATATTAATGGTTTACGAGAAGAACGTAGCCAACCTCAGCATGAATTTTATGTAAGTGATAATCCGGATAAATTTAGCCAATTAGGGAGCCTTATTTTATCCTATCCACTAGATAAGGTAAAACAAGTCAACATAGAAAAATATTAGAAGGAATGAGTGAATGAAGAAAAATGTACTGATATCAGTTAAAGGAATGCAAGGGGATTTAGGGGCAGCAGAAGAAGTAGAGGTAGTTACCCCAGGAGAATATTATCAGAAAAATGGGAAACAGTATATTGTTTATAAAGAATCAGAGCTATCTGGTATGGAGAATACAACTACTACCATTAAGGTAGAAAAGGATAAGGTTTCTATTATACGTTTTGGTGATAATAATTCTAGCATGGTATTTGAAATGGGGAAAAAACATTCTTCTTATTATGATACGCCCCAAGGGAGTTTTATGATTGGGATGAAAACCAAAGAAATGGATATTCAGCTTGGAGATGAGGGAGGATATATGGCAGTAAAGTATCTGCTAGAAGTGGATCATATGGCTATAGGGTCACATTCCTTTCATATTACAGTGAATTCAATATAAATATCCACGTTCATAGTGGAATTTTCCGTGAAAACCAAATTTCCCCCTGACCATATCATATATCATAAACATGCTCAAGTTGTGTGTGAATCGCTTAGTTGTTTGATTCGGTTGCTTCTTTGAAAATCAAGAAGGAAGCAACCACAAAGCCAAAAGTCACACTAGTTATGATATATGTAGCCCGCGTAGTGGCTGATTTACTTTAGTGGCTGTGGAGGTCTATATTTACAGTCAAAGTTGAAAATACGCCAATTAGCAATCAAGTGCATATGATAGGCGAAATTCTGACTTTCATCGTAGATATCTATATATTCTAGTGTTATTTAAAAAGGAGAAATTGCAGATGAGAAAAATAAAGTCATGGCTTTGCATCATGGGAATGATGTTTTTTTTATGTACGTCCACGGTGGCTACCTACGGAGCATCTGTATCTACGCCCCAAGAAGCAGCGGGGGTTATCCAAGAAGTTATGGAATGGATTCAAGATCAGTATGTAGGAGAGGAAGTAGTCATAGAAGAATTGTTAGATGGGGCTCTGAAGGGAATATTTAGTACCTTAGATCCTTATAGTACATACTATACAAGAGAAGAATATCAATCTTATATAGAACAGGTCACAGGTACTTTTGGAGGAATTGGGGTCCAAATGAGAGCCAACCCTAGTGATTTGGAAATTGTACAAGTTTTTTCAGGAAGCCCGGCGGAAAAGGCAGGAATTAAGCAAGGGGACACAATTGAAGAGATAAATGGTAAAAGCATAGAAGGTCAAACATTGAATGAAATAACAAGTCAAATCAAAGGACCAATTAATACACCAGTTACTTTAACCTTAAGACGAGCAGGAGGGCCCTTTACCATAACTCTAATAAGAGAAGAAATTAAAATTAACACCATTATAGCAATGCCTTTAAGAGAGTTGTTGCCAGAGGCAGTGGAAACACCAGATCTACTTTATATAAAAATCTCAGAATTTAATGCACATACGGCAGAAGACTTTCAAAAGGTTTTAGAGGAAGTTAAGGGAAAAAATATTAAGGGTATATTATTTGATCTTCGGGATAATCTGGGTGGTATGCTAGATCAAGTACTTACTATTTGCAAATCTCTAGTTCCTAAAGGACCTATTATTCATACTGTATCAAAAGATGGTTCTCGAACTACTTCTTACTCAACATTAGAACAATCTCCTTATCCTATGGTGGTACTAATTAACGAAAGATCTGCTTCAGCAGCAGAAATTTTTGCCTCTGCTTTACAAGATTCAGGTGCTGGGAAATTAGTAGGAGAAAAGACTTTTGGAAAAGGGATTATCCAGCGTTTTTATGGGACAACCTACGGTGGTAGCTTTAAAATGACTACAGAGGAATACCTAACTCGTAATAATTATCAGATTCATGGGATAGGAATACAACCAGATGTAGAAGTAAAGATTCCAAAGGTTATACCAAAGGTTGAAAAATGGGAACTAGGTCAAAGTAATGAAGTTATTCGAGAAATAAAAGAAGTTTTAGCCTTTTTGGGGTATGAAATTTCTATAGAAAACGAAAACTATGATGAATACACTAAAAAAGTAATTACTCAATTTCAGAGAGACCATCAGCTATATCCTTACGGGGTGGCAGATTTTACTACACAGCAGGTATTAAATGAACAACTCCTTAGAAAGATAGAGAAAAAGGATATTCAGATTCAAAAAGGGTATGAAATACTTCGGGACTGGAGCAATAATTTCTATTGACATTTTCAAACTGATCCAATACAATATAAAAGTTATAGAAAAGTTCGTTAAAACATATGAGGTGAATAGGGAAGATGCAGACAAAATATATTTTTGTAACGGGAGGCGTTGTGTCCGGGCTGGGAAAAGGTATTACCGCAGCTTCTTTAGGACGATTGTTAAAAGCAAGAGGACATCAAGTAACGATTCAGAAATTTGATCCATACATCAATATTGATCCAGGTACCATGAGTCCATATCAACATGGTGAAGTTTTTGTTACAGAAGATGGCGCTGAGACAGATTTAGATTTAGGCCATTATGAACGTTTTATTGATGAAAATCTAAATCAATATAGTAATATAACAACTGGTAAGATTTACTGGTCTGTGCTAAATAAAGAGCGTAAAGGCGAATTTTTAGGTGCTACAGTACAAGTGATACCACATATTACAAATGCTATCAAAGATCGAGTTTATCGTTTAGGGAAATCAGGACAATCTGACATTGTCATTACAGAGATTGGAGGTACTGTAGGGGATATAGAGAGTCTTCCTTTTCTAGAAGCCATTCGTCAAGTATCAGCAGATGTAGGGAGAGAAAATGTATTATATATTCATGTTACCTTAATTCCTTATCTAGCTAAAGCAGGTGAAATGAAAACAAAGCCTACTCAGCACTCTGTTAAAGAGTTACGATCCATCGGTATCCAACCTGATATTTTAGTCTGTAGAACAGAGATGCCCCTATCCCAAGATATGAAGGAGAAGATGGCATTATTTTGTAATGTGGAAAAAGATTGTATTATTCAAAACTTAGATGCTGAGACATTATACGAAGTCCCTTTAATGTTAGAAGAAGAAGGACTAGCCAATATTGTATGTAGAAAATTGCATATGTACTGTGATGAGCCAGATCTTACAGAGTGGAAAGAAATGATTGCTAGAGAAAAATCCATTACAGAAGAAATTAAAATTGGCCTTGTAGGCAAATATGTAGAATTACATGATGCTTATATCTCTGTTGTAGAAGCCCTCAAGCATGCTGGAATTTATCATCAAGTAGATATAAAAGTAAAATGGGTTGATTCAGAAGCATTGACACAGGAAACCACACAGGGTGAACTAGGGGATGTAGATGGCATTATTGTGCCAGGTGGATTTGGAGATCGGGGTGTAGAAGGAAAGATTGAGGCAGTGCGGTATGCTCGAGAAAATAAAGTTCCTTTCTTTGGGATTTGTCTAGGGATGCAGTGTGCCGTCATTGAATTTGCTAGAAATGTCCTTGGCTTTCAAGATGCACACAGTGGCGAGTTAATGCCCGAAACGACTCATCCAGTTATTGATTTAATGCCTGAACAAAAAGACGTAGAGCAAATAGGGGGGACCATGAGATTAGGTGCTTATCCCTGTAAAGTAGAAAAGGATAGTTTTGCCTATGAAGCTTATGGAACAGATTTAATCTATGAACGGCATCGACATCGATATGAAGTGAACAATGAATATAAAAAGGCGTTAACTGATAAAGGTTTGCGAATTACAGGGGTATCTCCTGATGAACATTTAACCGAAATGGTTGAAGTGCCAGATCATCCTTGGTTTGTTGGAGTTCAATTTCATCCGGAATTTAAATCAAGACCAAATCGTGCACATCCACTTTTTAAAGATTTTATTAAAGCTAGTAAAAATAACAGTTGTAAATAAAAAAACACAGCCTAAGGCTGTGTTTTGCTTTATTTTTTACTTGATTTAATACCTACAATAAAAATCCCTGCTAGTTCTACTTTCACCATTTTTTTAGTAGGTAGCTTTTTAAAGATCTTTTCGTCGCATAACAAAGTCATTACTTGGGGACCTATTTTTGCTTTGACTAAAGGCATTTTCCGCAAACGATACATTTTGGGAACTTGGTCAACGACCATTTTAGGTAAATTTGCTTTCGTAATTTTTTCTTTTTTCTTATCAATAACTAAGATAGAAGTCACTACTTTATGCTGATTAATCAGTGACTGTTGCTGGTCCATTTTGGACTGCATTTTTTGACTAAGAAAATACAATCCTACTAATATCCCCACAAGGACCAGTACTACAATTAAAACAATTTGCCATACGTTCAATTTTTGTCCTCCTTTAAAACAATCTCTATACAGTCATTGTACCATTGAATAGTAAAATAGAAAAGAGAAAACTTTTATAGTGTCATGATAGCGAATCTGATATAATGTGTATAATAAGGTTTAGGGTTTAAAAAATTTATGCTATCCATAGCTTACTTTTGATTGGTCTATGTTTTAAAATGCTAAAATCTAAAAAATATGAGAAATTCAAACTTAATAAAAAAAGAGGGGGATGTAGATGAATGTTACAGCAATTATCAAGTGGTTTTTTAGTAATATTTTAATTATTAATATTTTATTAGCAATATTAATTGTTTTTTTTGAAAGAAGAAATCCAACCAGTGTATGGGCTTGGTTATTAATTTTATTTTTTATTCCTATTGTAGGGTTTATTCTCTACTTATTTTTAGGACAAGACTTACGTAGGAAAAAAATGTTCAAAGGAAAGGAAGAAGAAGATCATATTCAGCAGATGATTCATATACAAGAGCGAAGTATAGATGAAAATGAATTTACTTTTACAGACCCTAATTTGAATTCATTCACAGATATGGTAGGCTTTCATTTGCGAAGTAATAATGCATTGTTTTCTGCTAATAATAAAGTAGAAATTCTTCTTGACGGAGAGGAAAAGTTTTCAAAGTTGAAAGAAAGCATAAAAAATGCAAAAGAATATATTCATTTAGAGTACTATATTATTAGAAATGATGCTTTAGGAAAAGAAATGATTGATCTTTTGGCTCAGAAAGCAGAAGAAGGAGTGGAAGTGAAGCTCCTTTATGATGGCATGGGCTGTATCTGGTTACCTCGAAAGTTTTTTAATCCCATTATAAAAGCAGGTGGCCAAGTATCAGCTTTTTTTCCGCCTTTTATTCCCTATTTTAATCTCCGAATGAACTTTCGTAATCATAGAAAAATTTGTATTGTAGATGGACAAGAAGGTTTTGTGGGTGGGTTTAATATTGGAGTAGAATATTTAGGTCAGGCACCTAAATTTGGCTTTTGGAGAGATACACATTTTTACCTTAGAGGTAATGCAGTAGACGGTTTACAAGCACGTTTTTTATTAGATTGGAACTTCTCATCTGTTTTAAATAAAATTACAAATGACACAAAATATTTTCCTATTAAAGAAGATGAAGGAGATGTAGGAGTTCAAATTGTATCCAGCGGACCTGACTCAAAATGGTATGGAATTAAAAACGGATTTCTAAAAATGATTATGGAGGCAGAAAAAAGTATTTATATTCAATCTCCTTATTTTGTTCCAGACGACAGCATATTAGAAGCCTTAAAAGTTGCTGTTTTATCTGGTGTAGATGTAAGAATTATGATCCCTAATAAACCGGATCATCCATTTGTATATTGGGCATCCTTATCTTATCTAGGTGAATTAGTGCAGGCTGGTGCACGATGTTATACCTATGAAAAAGGATTTATTCATTGTAAGACAATGATGGTAGATGGTTTAGTTAACACAGTAGGTACGGCAAATATGGATATTCGTAGTTTTAAATTAAATTTTGAAGTAAATGCCTTTGTTTATGATGCAGAAATCACTAGACAATTAGAGACTATATTTATGCAAGATATAGAAGATAGTGAAGAAATGACTATAGAAAGATATGAGCAACGGTCTTATTGGATTCGTATGAAGGAATCTGTATCTCGTTTATTATCTCCTATTTTATAAACTAAGTAAGTTCCTCTTGCTTACAAAGGACCAAGTTTTTCCGGTCCATTTGAAAAGGCGGCGTATTTTGCCTCTTTCTTGTTAAGTAGGAAATCCTTTCTTCCTTTTAGAATAGTAAGTTTCTTTGGTTCCATTGAAAAGCTGTATTTTCAAATTTTAAAATTATAAAAATCTATATTATGGCTTAGGAAGAACTGCCTTTCTTGCCAGTGGAATAATAGTATTCCTTTCGCCAAAAAAACATACAATAACAACGAAATCTAATATAAAGGAGGATTTACCTATGAGACGTAGAATTATGCTTGTAGCAGCAATTCTTGCAGTTGGTTTTTTATTACCAGGTTGTACAGACGGTACTGTAAGAAATACTCCTTATGGGATGTATGATAATAGAAATACCAGATTAGATAATAATCGAGGTTATAATATGACGGATGGACTTACCACTTATGAAAATCCGCTAGATTATACAGTAGATTATTATGATCAAGACTTATCTAACCGAATTATTACCCAAGGAACACCAAGAGTTGCAAATCCAAATACAACAACAGCAATACCGAGAACAGCTACCACGCCTAATACAACAGCAACAACACCAAATACAGCAACAACAACACCTAGAACAAATACAACTACTGCAGGAACAACTAAAACGACTACAAGATAACTTTTCAAAGGATAAGAAAAACCCTATTGATTTTACAATAGGGCTTTTTTTTATGAATTTTTAAAATTGTTTTTTATGAGCAAGGCAAACTTTCCTAGCTCATTTAAAAGAGTACATTTTACACTTTTCTTGTCGAAAAATAGATTGTCCCTAAGGACAAATTATGATAATATGAATACATATAGAGAAGAAAGCATAAACTAGGAGGTAAAGGATGAAAAAACAAAGAAAATGGCATGTATTACAGGGGATGGCCCTTTTGATATTAACTATGGTTGTAGTTACGGGTTGTAAAATGCAGGCCGCTTTTAAATATGTAGATGATGTCTTTGGTGAAGTAAAGACAGTTCAAGATGAGAGGTCAAAAGATAAGGAAGAAGATCAAGAGACAAATCAAAATACAGATGTAGATACAGGCACAGACATAAAACCAAGCACAGGCCAGGATCAGGATACGGAAACAATAGAAAAGGTCCCCCCAGAAGAGAAGATAAATGTAGGATCGGAGGGAGAAGAATTGGTCATAGATAATCCGGATGATATTGTAGCTTGGGTTAATAAAGAAAGAAACTTACCGAAAGATTATGTGCCAGAAGATTTAGTTGTGCCAAATGTACGGTTTTCCTTTGATGGAGAAAATGAAAAAAGATATCTTCGAAAGGTGGCAGCAGAGGCATTAGAAGCTTTATTCAATCAAGCAAAACAGGAAGGCCTAGATTTAGTAGCTGTTTCGGGATATCGTTCTTATCAAAGACAAGAAAGTATTTTTAACTGGAATGTAGAAAAAAAAGGCTTTGAAGAAGCAAATAAGGTCAGTGCAAAACCAGGGCAAAGTGAACACCAACTAGGTCTGGCTATGGATGTATCTTGTCATGAGGTAGGCTATGCTTTGACAGATGAATTTGAAAATACCAAGGAAGGTCAATGGCTCAAAGACCATGCCCATGAATATGGTTTTATTATTCGGTATCCAAAAGATAAAGTGGAAATTACTAAATATGTATATGAGCCTTGGCATATTCGGTATGTAGGTGTAGATGTAGCTACTATTGTTTATGAACAACAGTTAACCTTAGAAGAATATTTTGCATTGCCATAAGCAGAGATAAAAAACCAAGGAATTTTAATTCCTTGGTTTTTTGCTGACTAATTGATCAATCATAGATTGGCGTAAATCATATAATTTTTGCGAAAGATCAACAGGAATGATATGAGGTTTATGAAACTGTCTACATTCACTCCAAAGAGTGGCTAAATCCTCCTGACAATATTGACGAATTTCCATTGTGCTTGGAGAGGAATAGACCAATTTACCCTTATTAAAGATAGGGACTAATAATTCTTTTACTGTATATGTACCGGGGGCTAAGTACATTTCTTTCCAAGGATTATCTGGGTCAAATAAATGAAGAGTTTCATTAATATCAATGGTTTCCTCTTCTAAAGCAATAAGATCTGCTTTTAATTTCCCAGTATTTTTTTCATAAATACGGAATACTTTTTTAATACCAGGATTGGTTATTTTTGCAGGATTATCTGAAATTTTCATTTTAGGCATAGAAACACCATCTTCATTGATATGAGCAGATAATTTATAAACGCCTCCAAAAGCAGGACAATCTTTTGATGTAATTAATCGAGTTCCTACTCCCCATAAAGAGATATCAGATCCTTGCAGCTTAAGTTCACGTATAACATACTCATCTAGATCGCCAGAAGCACTAATAATAGCATGGGGGAATCCCGCAGCATCTAGCATTTCTCTTGCTTTTTTAGATAAGTAAGCAAGATCGCCACTATCTAAGCGAATTCCCAAGACCTTGGAATGAATTCCTTGTTCTTGAAGTTCTTTAAATACTTGGATAGCATTAGGGACACCAGATCGGATGGTATCATAGGTGTCTACCAGTAAAATACAATTATCAGGAAAGAGTTTTGCATATTCACGGAAAGCTGTAATTTCATCAGGGAAACTCATGACCCAGCTATGAGCATGGGTTCCTTTCACGGGGATGTCAAACATTTGTCCAGCCAAAACATTGGATGTTCCGGTACAACCACCAATGATGGCAGCCCGTGCCCCATAGGTGCCTGCATCTGGTCCTTGGGCCCTACGTAGGCCGAACTCCAATATTCCATCACCTTTAGCTGCCCAAGCAACACGGCTTGCCTTTGTTGCAATAAGACTTTGATGGTTAATAATATTAAGTAAAGCAGTTTCTAAAAATTGTGCTTCGATAATAGGGGCGTGAACCCGAACCAAAGGTTCCATTGGAAAAACGACAGTTCCTTCTGGAATAGCATATAGATCTCCAGTAAAACGAAAATCTTCTAAGTAGGTTAGGAAGTCTTTACTAAATAAATTTAAACTCTTCAAGTAAGCTATTTCCTCTTCAGCAAAGTGAATATTTTCAATATACTCAATGGCTTGTTGTAAACCAGCAGTAATGGAAAAACTATTATCATGTGGGTTGGTCCGATAGAAAAGATCAAAGACTACTTGCTGGTCAGCAATACCCGTTTCGTAATAGCCCTGCATCATAGTAAGTTGATATAAATCAGTTAACAAGGTCCAGTTAGGGGTTTGCACTGTATCTGGCACATCCTTTCTTTTTCTGTATATTTATGATTGATTACAAACTGACTTTATTATAGCATAGATATTTAAAAACGACAGAAAAAATCAGCGATTTTTACAGTGATACTTTTTTGTCGTTTTATGCTATAATGAAATATAGTTATGAAGTACGAGTACAGTAGGAGGTTTTCATGGGACAGTCACAATACCAAATTGGTCAACAATATCTTTTAGGATCTTTACTTTTTATTTGTATTCTACTTCTTTTTATCTTAGTGCTGCTTAGAAATGTAATACAGAGGAAAAAGGCGGAACGGGAAGTGGAAGAAGCCAAAGATCATTTACAAGGGAGCTACCAAGAATTGGCGGCCACCCATGCTCAGTTGCTAGCTAGTGAACAAGAGCTACACAGGCAATTTTTAGAACTACAGACCAATCGAGAAGCCCTTCGTTTGAGTCGTGAACGATATCGATTAGCTATGGAGGGGTCAGAGGGAGGCATTTGGGACTGGGACTTTGGGGAAAAGAAGATTTTTATATCGACAAGAGGTAGAAATATGATTGACCTTTCCCATACTCAAAC
>JAAZLH010000055.1 GCA_012799415.1 Candidatus Epulonipiscium sp.
ATTTCTAGTAAAATAGCTTCAAAATAGCATCACTGGAGTATTTTTTTATAAATCAAATCTCTGTAAAAGGCTATTTATAAAGGTTTGTTGACAGTATCTTTTTTGTTACTGTTTATTCCCACTCGATAGTAGCTGGTGGTTTGCTTGTTATATCATATACAACTCGGTTAATATTAGGCGCTTCTTTCGTAATACGACGAGATATTTTCTCTAAAACTTCAAAAGGAATTCTAGCCCAATCTGCAGTCATACCATCTATGCTAGTAACACCACGAAGAGCTACAGTATAGTGATAGGTTCTCTTTCCGTCGGTCACACCTACACTTCGTAAATTAGTTAGGACAACAAAGTATTGCCAGATTTTTTTGTCTAAACCTGCTTTGGCAATTTCATCACGATATATATAATCAGCTTCCCGTAAGATGTCTAGTTTTTCTTTAGTGATGTCACCGATGACTCTGATTCCCAGCCCAGGACCGGGGAAAGGCTGCCTATCTACAAGCATATCAGGAATATGAAGAACACGCCCTAAAGCTCGTACCTCATCTTTAAAAAGTTCTTGAAGAGGCTCAATAATTTCTTTGAAATCAACGTGGTCTGGTAAACCACCTACATTGTGATGGCTTTTAATCATTGTACCACTATCAGAGGCTCCACTTTCAATCACATCAGGATAAATAGTACCTTGAACTAGGAAATCTACAGTACCAATCTTTTTTGCCTCTTCTTCGAACACTCGAATAAATTCTTCTCCAATGATTTTTCGCTTGGTTTCTGGATCCGTAATTCCCGCTAGTTTATCTAAAAAACGGTCTTCTGCATTTACACGTACTAAATTCATGTTAAATTGCTCTTTAAAGGTATGCTCTACCTCATCTCCCTCATGCTTTCTCATGAGTCCATGATCCACAAAGATACAAGTAAGCTGTGATCCAACTGCTTTATGAATAAGGACAGCTGCCACAGAAGAGTCAACGCCACCTGATAATGCACAGAGCACCTTCTTATTTCCAATTTTTTCTCGAAGAGCTTGGATAGATTTTTCTGCAAAAGCTTCCATGTTCCAATCACCTGCTAAATCTGCTACTTCATATAAGAAGTTGTGAATCACATCATCACAATGAGTTGTATGAATCAAAGTAGCATTTAGCTGTACTGTATATAAATTGCTTACATGGTCGGATTGTATTAAGGTAGGAATCACATTTGAACCTTCCTCTACTTGCTCCGGCCCGTAGTATATACCTAGCATGGGAATACCTAAATCAAAAAGAGCTTTATTTACACCTTCTGCGTCTTTTTCATAGGTTTCTTTTGTACCACCTGTAAGAATCAGGGCTTTTGGATTTTTCCCTTGAATTCGTTCTTGGGCCACCCGATAAGGATATACCTCGCAATATACATTAGCTTCCCGTACCCGTCTTGCAATTAGTTGGCTATAGTGTCCTCCACAATCTAAGATGACGACTAATTCATGGGCCATATATTTTCCTCCTTATTTTTTAATTTTTGTTTAAAAAAGCCTGGTGAAAGAACACTTTACCAGGCTATCATCTTATTGTTCTACACTGTAGTTAGGTGCTTCCTTCGTAATATGAATATCATGAGGGTGACTTTCCCTTAACCCTGCATTAGTAATACGTATTAATTGGCCATTTTCTTGTAGATCTTGGATGGTTCTTGTACCTCCATAACCCATACCTGCCTTCAACCCACCAATGAGTTGATATATGGTATCTTCTACAGATCCTTTATAAGGTAAGCGACCTTCTACACCTTCAGGAACAAGCTTCTTTGCATCTTCTTGGAAATAACGATCTTTACTGCCTTTTTCCATTGCTGCCAAAGACCCCATACCACGATAAACTTTATATTTTCTTCCTTGATATAGTTCAGTATCCCCAGGGCTTTCTTCGCATCCTGCAAACAAACTTCCTAACATACAAACACTGCCCCCAACGGCAATGGCTTTCACTAAATCTCCAGAATATTTAATACCACCATCGGCAATAACAGGTACACCATAAGGCTTAGCCGCTTCAGCACAATCATAAATAGCTGTAATTTGAGGTACTCCTACACCAGCTACCACTCTAGTAGTACAAATAGAACCTGGTCCAATTCCTACTTTTACTCCATCTGCACCTGCTTCAATTAAAGCTATCGTTGCTGCCGCCGTAGCCACATTTCCTGCTATTATTTGTAATTCTGGAAATGCTTCTTTTACACGTTTTACCGTATCTAGTACACCCTGAGAATGACCATGAGCTGTATCGATAACAATCACATCTACTTTAGCATTTACTAAATGGGTTACTCGTTCTAGAACGTCTACAGTTACTCCAACAGCTGCTCCAACTAGTAGTCGACCTTGTTCATCTTTTGCTGAATTTGGATATTGAATGGCTTTTTCAATGTCCTTAATAGTAATAAGGCCTTTTAGATTCCCTTCTTCATCAACAATAGGCAGTTTTTCTATACGATATTGTGCAAGAATTGCTTTTGCCTGCTCTAGGGTTGTCCCTTCTCGAGCAGTAATTAGATTTTCTTTAGTCATCACTTCTGATACTTTTTTATTATGATTGGTTTCAAAGCGTAAGTCACGATTCGTTAGAATTCCTACTAGTTTGGTTCCTTCCGTAATAGGTACTCCAGATATTCGGTATCTAGCCATCAGTTCATTGGCTTCGTAGACATAGTGATCCGGTGAAAGATAAAAAGGATCTGTGATGACGCCGTGCTCGGACCGCTTTACCTTGTCTACTTCTTCAGCTTGTCTCTCAATAGACATATTTTTATGAATAATACCGATCCCTCCTTGTCTAGCCATGGCAATGGCCATTCGAGCTTCGGTTACCGTATCCATACCTGCACTCATAAGGGGGATATTAAGTTTTATTTTTTTTGTAAGTGATGTTGCAAGCTCTACATCTTTTGGAAGTATTTGTGAATATCCTGGTATTAACAGTACATCATCAAAAGTTAACCCTTCTTTTACTAATTTATGCATAATACAGCCTCTCTTTCTTGTTTTCTATACGTTCTTTTGCTTATGGGTTGTAGGAAAGTGTAACAAAATTTTGCCCTCTTGTCAAGACAGCAATATGGCAAAAAAGAAAAGCTGGGAACTAACCAGCCTTTCTTTTGAACCAGGAAAGTTCGTCTTGCTTGCAAGGGGCTAAACCTTCCTAGTTCGCTTGAAAAAGTGCGTTTTTATCACTTTTTTTGTTTTCTGTGCAATTGTCTTGGAATATAGCGTGCCATACCGTCTAGTATACTATCATTAGGCTCAAAAATAAGGTGTACAAGTTCACCTTGCTGAGTAAATAAGACACCATAAGTGTTGGGCTTGATTTTCCCACTACTATAATCCAATGTTTTTTGGGCTCTTTTCCATTCATGTAGATACATCGGATCTTCGATTTGAGCCATAAGATCAAATGTCTTTACATCAATTGCTAGCATTCTTTTTCTTTTACTTTTGCTAAAAATTGCATCAATATCTAGCTCACCATTAGTAAAAACATATTCATATTCAATATCAAATCTTTGCAGAAACCAGTATGTACCATAGCCAACAGCTAATGCTATAAAAACTCCAAATGAAGGAATCAAAATGTTTACAAAAATAATAACAATAATAGCTAAAATAATGACTCCTACTTTCATTGCAGAATCTTTAGGGGTTTTTTCTTTTTTCACAAGTTGTTCTTTAAATACGCTTTCCATTCTTTTCACTCCTTCCTATCGTCTATAGATCTATTATTCTATATTTTATCATAAATATTTCAAAAAGACAACGTTCCCACAAAAATAAGAAAAACGGAAATTGTTTAACAAATGGAATGTAACTAGTATATATTATTAACCAAGTACTCATAAAAAAATACAAAAATGCACCCCAAAAGTAAAACTTATTGTCTAACTTTTGGGGTGCACTTTATAGAAATGTTTTTTCTTTTATATTTACATCATGCCCATTCCAGGTCCACCTGGCATTGCAGGTTCTGGTTCAGGAATTTCTGCTACTACAGATTCAGTTGTAAGTAGAGTAGATGCAACAGATGTTGCATTTTGTAATGCAATTCTAGTTACTTTTGCAGGGTCAATAATACCTGCTTCTATCATATCTACATATTCCTCTGTAAGTGCATTAAATCCATATCCTTGAGCTTTTTCTTTCACATTGTTTACAACAACAGATCCTTCTAAGCCTGCATTTGTTACAATTTGACGTAAAGGTGATTCTAATGCACGAAGTACAATATTGGCACCTGTTCTTTCATCATCTGTTAGTTTTTCTGCTACCTCTGCAACTACTTTCATTGCATGAACGTATGCACTTCCACCACCAGCAATGATTCCTTCTTCTACTGCTGCACGGGTAGCAGCTAATGCATCTTCAATTCGAAGTTTGCTTTCTTTCATTTCTGTTTCTGTTGCAGATCCTACTTTAATAACTGCAACACCACCAGCCATTTTTGCTAATCTTTCTTGTAACTTTTCAGTATCAAACTCAGATGTAGTTTCTTCAATTTGTTTCTTAATTTGGCTTACACGTGCATCGATATCTGCTTTGGCTCCTGCACCATCTACAATGATTGTATTTTCTTTTTGTACTTTCACAGATTTTGCACGACCTAACATATCTAATGTTACATCTTTCAAATCTAGGCCTACTTCTTCAGAAATTAAAGTTCCACCTGTTAAAATAGCGATATCTTGAAGCATTGCTACTCTTCTGTCTCCAAAACCAGGTGCTTTTACTGCAACACAGTTGAAAGTTCCACGTAATTTATTAACAACTAGTGTAGCAAGAGCTTCTCCTTCTACATCTTCTGCAATAATGAGTAATTTTGCTCCTGATTGCACAATTTGCTCAAGTACTGGAAGAATTTCTTGGATATTACCGATTTTTTTATCTGTAATTAAAATATAAGGATCATCTAAAACAGCTTCCATTTTATCCATATCTGTTGCCATATATGGTGATAGATAACCACGATCAAATTGCATTCCTTCTACTAGCTCTAGCTCGGTTTCCATTGTATTTGATTCTTCAACGGTAATAACCCCATCATTAGATACCTTTTCCATTGCGTCTGCAATTAAGGCTCCAACTTCATCATCTCCTGCTGAGATAGCTGCTACCTTTGCAATATGATCCTTGCCTTGTAATGTTTGGCTCATTTCTTGGATTGCTTTTACTGCCGCCTTGGTTGCTTGTTGCATTCCTTTTCTTAAGATAATAGGATTAGCACCAGCTGCAATGTTTTTCATTCCTTCTTGAATCATAGCTTGTGCAAGTACTGTTGCTGTTGTAGTTCCATCTCCTGCTACGTCATTGGTTTTGGTTGCAACTTCTTTCACTAACTGTGCACCCATATTTTCAAAAATATCTTCTAACTCTATTTCTTTTGCAATGGTTACTCCATCGTTTGTGATTAAGGGTGTTCCGTATTTTTTATCTAAAACAACATTACGTCCTTTAGGGCCTAATGTTACTTTTACCGTATCGGCTAATTGATTAACTCCAGATTCTAGTGCTTTTCTTGCATCTGCTCCAAATTTAATTTCCGTTGCCATTATGTATTGCCTCCTTTTTATTATCGTTCTACAATTGCTAAGATATCACTTTGTTTTACTACAATATATTCTTCATCGTCCATTTTCACTTCAGTACCTGCATAACGTGAATAAATTACATGGTCGCCTACTTTAACTTCCATTTTAATTTCTTTTCCATCTACAACACCACCAGGACCTACGGCAACAACTTCTGCCTCTTGGGGTTTTTCTTTTGCTTGTGTAGGTAATACGATACCAGATTTTGTTTTTTCTTCTGCTTCTAGTTGTTTAATAACAACACGATCGCCTAAAGGTATTAATTTCATTACATAAACCTCCTTCAATCATATCTCGATTATATGCTGTTGATTTTTATATTGTTAGCACTCTTCGCTGTTGAGTGCTAACTTTAGTTATAATATTAGTAAAACCCTTTAGATATTGCAAGTACGTACATTTGGATTGTAAGCCTGTTATTTAGCTTTACCTTTCAATATCATTTCTATACTCAATTTATCGTTTAAATTCTATTTATTTTATATAATCCATCTTCATATTTTTATCTTATCTTTCCTTTAATAAATTGAAATACACTCACTAAGTATCCGCATTAACTTGAATCCTTATTTGCTAAAAAAGAATGATGGCATAACTATTTATATTAACTAAAAATCCAAATAATGAATTTTTGTACGCTAGGTAAATAATATATGACTGGAATAAAAATTGCAGGTAATAAGTTAGCTGTTTTAACTTTCTTAATTTCTAACATACCAAGTCCCAAACTAAAAATCAAAATGCCGCCTACAATACCCATTTCCCGTAGCATAGGTGCGGTGATATAAGGTTCTACAATCCGTGCCAATATAGTGATACTTCCTTGATATATAAATACAGATATAGCTGATAGCAAAACTCCAAATCCTAATGTGGATGCTAAAATACAGGCCGTAATGCCATCTAAAATAGATTTTACAAATAAAGTATCATGTACGCCTTGTAGCCCACTTTCCAAAGATCCCAATATAGCCATTGTCCCAACACAAAAAAGCAAACTAGCACTAACAAATCCCTGAGATATGGATCCACTCTGATTACCTGTCTTTCCTTGTATCCAATCTCCTAAGTTTTGTAGTTTTTGCTCAATGTTAATCCATTCACCAATAAGCCCTCCTAGAGCTAAACTAATGATAAAGAGAATAGGGTGGCTATGGGGATCTATCATATTCTGTATAGCTCCTGCAGCCCCTATAAATAGCACAGAAAGGGGAATGGCATGCATAATAATATCTCTGTATCGTTCTTTAATACCTCCCTTTATAAAAACTCCTAAAATCCCGCCTATCATAATAGCTAATGTATTCACAATGGTTCCCAACATACCTGACTGCCCCCTTTGTAATAAATTTATCATTTGTTTTCATTGATTTGCTTTTCACGACCATAATAAAATAGATATTGCTGAGCAAATCCACCTAAATCCCCAAATTGCTTAGCTGCATATTGTTGAATTTCAGCTTTAGATGCCTTGTCTCCCACATAAAATTTCTTCATCATTCGTTCTATCCACACATCCGTTGGAAAGACCTCATATCTCCCATAGGCAAAAAGCAAAACACAATCTGCAATTTTAGGTCCGACTCCTCTTATCTTAAGAAGTTCTTTTCTGGCTTCTTCCGTGGGGTATTCATATAAAGCATCTAAATTAATTTCCCCATCATTTATTTTCATGCAGGCATCTACAATATAAGGCGCCCTGAAGCCTGCCTTACATTTTCTAATATCCTCCTCTGTTCCTTTCCCTAGCTGCTGAGGTGTAGGAAAAATATAATCTCCTTTTTCTTCATTAGCATCCATTCTGCTCCCAAAAGTTTCTGAAAGGTACCCAATAATTTGTTGGATATGAATAATACGTTTATTTTGTGAGATGATGAAGGAAATCAAACACTCCCATGGATCTTGTCGTAGAAGACGAATACCAGGTTTATATGCTATTGCTTCTGCTAATATAGGGTCTTCTGTTGATAACTTGGTTTTTATCTGACCATAGTTACGTTTTAAATCAAAATAAGGAATCCATATTTTTTGAAAAACGTCCATAGTAGTAGGGTAAAAAACAACTCGATGTTTTTCTTGATGTATAAATAACTTGAGCCCATGAGCAATGATTTGATAATGTTGATGTGTAATTTTTTTATACCGGAAACATTGCCCACACTCTAAAATATCTTCTATATTAAAATCTGAAGGGTTTTCTAAAATAACTTGTTCTCCTAGTGCATAGTAATTCATATCAAGCTCCTTTTATATCCTCTTTGATTGTGTTATACTACTTATTAATATCCAATTTAAAACCTAGCAAAAAAGGTATCCATCATGCCTCCTTTGCTAAGGCGATTCTACTTTCTCTACAGTATATCAAATTTCAAAAGAACTGCAAATATTATCTGAGGTGATTTTCAATGAAAGAACAAATTTACACAATTCCCGTCTTAGATGCTTTTAAATCTAAACATGAATGCCCCTTTTGCCAACTCTATGAAACCTTAGAGCGAAATAGCATCAATTTTACCCTAGGCCCTTCCTATATGGAAGGTGATGTGCGTACAGAGACAAATAAAAAAGGATTTTGCCTTCCGCATTACCAAATGATGACAAAGGAAAAAAATAGCCTTGGTGTTGCTTTAATGATACACACTCATATGAATGAAGTACATACTCATTTATCTTCTTTATTAAAGAAAGAAGTTCCTAATAAAGGTAAGTCTTCTCTGTTTTCTGCATTTTCTAAAAAAGATTCTGGTGAGGAGAATCTGCATCCCGTTCAACAATATTTAAATCTTATCCACAATTCTTGTTATATCTGTGATCAAATTGAGAGTACTTTTAATCGATATGTGGATACTTTTTTCTATTTGTGGAAAAAGGATGATTCTTTTAGTAAATTGGTAGAAGAATGTAACGGATTTTGTTTAGATCATTTTAGTCTTATCTATGGTATTGCACCTAAATCTTTATCTGAAAAACAATTATCTGATTTTTATAAATTAATTGTTCCCCTTCAATCAAGGCACTTTGAGCGTGTTATAGAGGATCTTGATTGGTTTATTAAAAAGTTTGATTATCGCTATGAAAATGAGCCTTGGAAGAACTCTCAAGATGCCGTAGCCAGATCTATTGTAAAAGTAGCTGGAGTATCTAAATCATAAAAACAAAGTATAAAACCTTACTTTTTCGAGTGAATTAGAAAAGCTGGATCCCTTGCAAGCAAGCAGAAACTTTCTAGTTTAAGATAAGAAAAGCATTAGCCTTCCTTACGGTATACAGGCTAATGCTTTTCTTATTTTTAGTAAACAAAAACGATATCATCAAAGTGCTTTTGATGATATCGTTACGTCAATACTTGTAACGTGCGCAGAAGGATTTGAACCCTCGGCCTTCTGATCCGTAGTCAGACGCTCTATCCAGCTGAGCTATGCGCACAAATCATGCCGGAAACCGGAATCGAACCGGTACGATCTTTGAAAATCGCAGGATTTTAAGTCCTGTGCGTCTACCTATTCCGCCACTCCGGCATATGAAATTGTAAAACAGTGGTGGGCGCAATAGGGCTCGAACCTATGACCCCCTGCTTGTAAGGCAGGTGCTCTCCCAGCTGAGCTATGCGCCCACAATTGTAATTGTATCAAACCCCTTTTGTTG
>JAAZLH010000369.1 GCA_012799415.1 Candidatus Epulonipiscium sp.
GATTTTTAATACTTGTTAATAAGATTTTAATGAACTTTTTAGATTATGAAATTGAATCTCTATCATAATCAAATAAAGCAGGCAAATCCTTGATTCTTCTCAAAGTTTTGCCTGCTTGCTACTCTTTATTTCATATTACTTTTAACTCAAAGAACAAAATACTATTACTGCCTACCATGTAACAATCGATCTAATATGGTAACTGCTTGTGCTCTTGTTGCAACTTCATGAGGGGCAAATTCCTTTTTGGAGATGCCACGAATCAATCCGTTTTCATAAGCTGAAGCCACTTCTTGTTGGGCCCATGCACTAATCTCATTAGCATCCTCAAAGAACGAAAGATTTTCTTCTTTCCCCTTTGCTTCTTCACCAGTAATATACCCATAAGCTCGCATGACCATCACAACCAAAGCCTCTCTGGTAAGTTCTCCTTCTGGATCAAAGAGAGAATCCCCTTTTCCTTGAATCAAACCTAGTTCTGTAGCTTTCTTTAGATCCTTTGCATACCATTCTTGGTCATTTATATCTGTAAAAACAGAAGTATCCGCTTTTTCACTTTCTCCACCAATGCTTTTTACTAGTATGGCTGCAAATTCGGCTCGGGTAATTGGTTGATCAGGATAAAAGTCCTGTGGACTCATTTCATCTAAAATGTGTTTGGCCCCTATTCGTTCTACGCTTCCTTTACTCCAGTGGTTCTCTATGTCTTTAAATTTTTTGGTATATTCCATCAGGGTATAAGTTTCGAAAGGTTTGGCAGTAAACCTAACCTTTGACTTTTCCCAAGTCAACTTTTCATTCACATAGTCCCATTGATTTTTTTCTGTATTCCATTGGTATAGGTTTACGTTGAAACGTTTACCTATTTTTTCAACTTCCTCAGGGGTTAAGGATACGGTTACTGGAAAACCTAGGTTCGGTATATCCTGTGTTTCGATTTTGATTCCCTTATGGAGCGACTGTAACAAGGGATTGGTATTTGCTTTTTCTTCTTTCGTATACACATTCACCTTTATTTCTACCGGTTGATTTATGTGATCCACCAGTACATTCGGAATTTCCACCCGAACCGCCTTGTTTTCTAACATGATTTTCTTCCCGCTTGCTTTTGTTTCTTTTAATAAAGAATGAGGAAGAGAAACCTTGATTTCTTTTTCTGTAAAAGGAAGAATGATCTCTTCTTCTTTTTGTTTCAATCCTTCTTTTATTTGCTTTTCTAGAGAAGGTTTGGGGTCTTCTTTGGTACTTACGGTGGAATCTTCTGTAGAGTCTGTAGAGTCTTCTTTTGGATCTTCTTCTTTTGGTGGCTTTTGGGTTCCTAGCTGAACTGCAAAGCTTTGTCCTTTTGCATCCTGTACCTGTACTGAAAGCTGAATGGTAGGTTCTAATTGTTGTACTGTAATTCTAGGATCTTGGGAAAGGACTTGATAAGCTACTTGGTCGATTTCTAATTCTATGGTTTCTGTATTTTCCATCGTAGGATCGGACACAGCAATTTCCATTGTTCCTTCGTTCTCTTGGATGATTACGGCTGCTTTACGGTTGGAAGTTACTTTTCCTACGGTTTGCTTTGTATCGGTCCAAAAATGAATCCCTGTTAAGTTTAATTTTGTATTTTTTACGGCTTGTACTTCTTCGGTATTGGATAAAATCACGATCTCTGGATTTTGGGCGTATTTTTTTGTTTCCTCTACAGTTTTATTAGGTAATAAAACATATTCGTATTGTCCTTGAGCGGGTTGTTCTCCATGATCCAGCCATAGGGTGAAAAAGTGATTGGTAATAGGTTCGGCAGAACCACTATAATTAATCTCTTTGTAACTTCCTTCCCTTGTGTCCCGTAGAGCAAAAAGATTTTGGTGGCGGGGGAAGTAATACCCGATATCGGATCCTGGAACACTTCCTTCTACATGAGCCCAGTGAGCCTCGTTGATTCGTTCTTCTTCTGTACCAATATTTTTTTCTTCTTCCTCTGTTCCGATTATAATTCGATTGGTTCCTTCTTTATTTAACTTTCTGTTTTCTATTGTGGTTTCGACGGAAACATTGGCTTTTTCACTCTTAATTCCCGCACCGATTGCAACGATTTCATCATCAAATAGAAACCAGGATTTTTTAGCTTCTAGACTTTCATCCCATGATGCAAAGTCCATGCCCCATGTTCCGTATTTTTCTGCTATAGATACTCCTCCGACCCACGCTTTGGAAGACATGCCTTTTTCTTTAGTCCGATTTCGTTTTTGTCCTGAATTGTCTTGTCTTAACTCGGTATCTTCGGTGGTTCCAGGAAGACGATAGGGATTGACTGTCGGCCAATAATCCGTATAATGTCCTAAATCTTCATTATATAAATAGGTCATTCCATCACCGCTATACCAGCCCTTGGTGTTTTCATTGTTCATGGCCTCGTAGTTTCCTACTCGTTTGGAATGAGAAGCAATTCCAAAAGCATATCCAGGCCGATGATGAACCACCCGATCCATGCTAGGAAAGGAAATGTGTTTTACATAGGAGTCTCTTTTGGGTATGTGGGGATCTTCTACGATTTCTTTTGCTGCATTGTACAATTGCATATTTCCAATGCTTTCAAGATAGGGTTGGAACGTGTCTTCTACTATCATGGTTTTCACTAAAGATTGATATTTTTCTGCGTAGTGAGCAGGAGCTGCTGGAATCAATCGCAAGATGGAATTGATGATCCCTCGTCCTCTACCATGATCGCCCACAGGTCGAGCAACAGATCGACCACTTACCATATCCATAACAGCACCTTTGTATAATAGGGGTTCAAAAGAGTGGATCACGGCTTTATAAATATTTTCCACGTTAGGATCTGTTACTTCCCAAGTCGTTCCATGTAAAAGATCCAATAAAGAAGCCACCCCGCTAATTAAGACCTCTCCATAAGAACCTGTATAAGGAATGGTCTCATGTTGTATAAAAGATCCATCTTGATAAAAGCCATCTTCTACTTCTACATACTCAAAAACTTGACTGAGTGCATCTCTTGCAGCGGCAATTTTTTCTCCGTCTTTCACAATGACCCCTCGAACAGCCACCACTTTACTCACATCCACCCGGTTGGCTCCTACGGCTTCTCGTAGGTTGGGGCTGGTGGTTCCAATGGCATTGGCACCGGATTTCGTTGGATCTGGTTGAAAATATTCAATGGCATCCATGTATTTTTTGATTTGTACTGGTGATAGCTCTTCATATAGTAATACTACAATATCATTTAATGTAACTGGAATCCCTATTTCCCATTGCCACCAGTTACTATAGGGAGCTTTCCCTGCATAATAATGATGTTCGGATAACCAATCCAAAGCTTCTATGATATCAGTTAATAATTCTTGATTTCCATATAAGGAGGATCCAGGTAATTGATACACTTTTGCCATGTCCATCAGATTTAAGTACATGGAACGTACATGGGCTGAATTTGCCTTGGCAGGAGGCACTTCTTTATCAGTCTTACGTAAGGTATCCCATAAGTACTCTCGATTAGGTGCCTTATTCATGGTAGTCCAATGGGTCATTGCCTTTTCTTCTGCTTTTTGTAAAATTTCTTGTACTTTTTGGTCTGCTTCATCATAAGGAGTACCTACTATTTTTGCTTTCCAATATTCACGCATGGTATCAAACTCATCTTTTTCTGCTTCTACTACCGACACAATACAGGTAGCTTCATAAGAGCCATCAACAGTAATGACCTTGACCGTTGTCTCTCCTTTTTTCAATCCAATGATGTCTCCGTTTTCTTGTACTTGAACAATACTAGGATCTGCCACTTCAAACTTCACTTCTTGAATCGTTGCTTCTTTGGGCTCAATGCACCAAGATAAATTTCCAAAACCTTTTTCTACTATCTCTACTCCTTCTTGATTAAAAGCAATACCTGTCACATCCACATGAGTTGCCAAATCTTTTGTTACGATTACTTTCATACTTCTCATTACTTGATCATCATAGGCCCACTTTGCCGTAATGGTCGCTTCACCAATTCCAACCCCTGTAACTTTTCCATCTACGACCGTTGCAATGGATTCATTTGAAGAATGCCAGGTAAAAGCTTTACTACCAGTAACAGGTTCAACTACAGGTTCAATCTGAAAGGAATCTCCTAAAACAATTTCTTTGTCTTCACCAAGATCAATGCTAGTCACGGGAACAAAAGCCTCTACCTTTACATCATCAAACCAAATCCTAGCATTTGTAGAATTTTCCATAAACAAACCAATCTTTAGGTATGCTGCATTGCTAGGAACATCATATTCTACAAAAACAGTCTGCCAATCTTTGTTTCCTTTTATTAAAGAAGTTTCTTTATACATTCCTTGAATCTGAGCTTCTGCCCCATCATATGGTGTCACTCTTACTCGTGCTTGGGCTTTTGCACCTAATTGCTCCATCTCTTCCGTTTTTACTTTTGCACTTACAATGTATTTTCTGCCTGGAACAACAGGAATAAATGGGCTACTAGCTGACCCTCTACCCAGTTCCTGAGTTCGAATGCAAATGGCGTATTGTCCATCATAAACAACATCCTCAACCAATTCAAAGATGGGATTTCCTGTTGGTTTCCAAGTACTCCAGCCTGCTGGCTTTTGAGCTGTATTCCATTCACTTCCAGTCTCCTCTACAACTCTTTCAAAACTTCCATTTTCCAGTATATTTCCTTCTTCTATAGGAGGCTCTTCTCCATCTGGCTCCTGTTCTCCTGGTTGTTCTCCTCCTGAATTTTCTACAGCTACTTCCATGATCTTTATATCATCTAGTAATATACTTCCTTCTTGATTTTCTGCTCCGACTTGAGCAAACCGAACTTCTGTTATTTCCCCACCTGTGACCATTTCATAAGAACCTTTATGATCTCCATCAATGTATACTTCATATTTACCACTGATAGGATCCAACAAAATTTGAATATGGTACCACTGATTTAATTTATATTCCAACAAAGGGGTTTGTATTTTATCTATCTTTATGGAATTCCCTTCCGCAATAAGAGTATTAACAAGCTTGTTCTCCTTATTTCGAACAATAAATAATCGTCTTAATAAGTTGGAATCCTGAAAATTAACCTTTGCTTCTAAAAGAACTTGATCTGTATCCATTAAAGCAGGTTGATGATACAAAACAATATTTCCTTTTGTTTTTGTTATAAGTTGGGCAACATTTCCTTGAACTTCATCAGTCCATCCTACTACATTGTTTTGTCCTACTTTTCGATTGGCATCAGGTACTATCCATGATTCCGGATTGACTTCCCCATCAATCGTATTGTCAAAACCATCAAACGTAGTATGAAGTAATTCCTTCTTCACTTCATATTGTAATCCTGTTATTTCTTCTCCCACTACCATTTGCAAATGATTTGGTGTCACTATGGAAAAAGACATAAGGATACACAAAATCCAAGCGATTCCTTTTTTCATTTTTTCCACATTCATTTCCCCTTCCTAAATTTAATATCATTTGATTTGTAAAACTTGCATATATTCACAGATCTTTTTTCTTTCTCTTAAAACAAATTGTATGTTTTTCTATTTCATCTGTCTATGCACAGTTTTTTTATCATCTACATTTTTTAGAAAAGAAGAGAATATGCCCTTTTGAATTAGTATGCAGAATTTATAGGATATGCTTTTTTCAAATAAACAAATGTATATTTGCTTTAACTCGAAGCAGAAAAGTAATATAAATGCTTGCGAAAATTAGTGTTTGAATATATAGCAAAGAAAAAAAAAGAACCGATCCAAAAGGTCAGTTCTTTTTTTCTTTATTCCATTATTTCGAAAAGGATAAGGATAACGAAGGAGCTAGGGGTGTCATATCTTCCACATTATCCCATATCATGGCACGAATTGTATAACCCTCCACTTGGTCTGGCAAACGGAAACCAGCTTGAATAAGATCCTCCGATTCAGGTGCAAACTCACGAGATAACATGGATACATTAACCATTTCTCCTTGAGCATTA
>JAAZLH010000056.1 GCA_012799415.1 Candidatus Epulonipiscium sp.
AAAATCCTGCTTCCTTGAAAGCTTTTCTAAAATTATAACCTTCAGTGTCAGCGTAAAAAACATATATCGAAGCATCGTCTGCCATTGCATTTTCTATATTCTTAAATGCTGCTAATAGGAAATTATAAAAATCCTGATCATTTAAGTTATCATTTTTTATAGAACCTGCTTTTGATGAATAATTGACAGAATGCGGAGGATCTGTTACTACTAGATTTGCTTTATTTCCATCCATCAATTTCTCATAAGTTTCTGCCTTGGTGTTATCTCCACAAATTAATCGATGCCTTCCAAAAATCCAAAATCACCCTGTTTTGAAATAGGTTCTTCAATTTCCTCCAATGCTGCATCAGTATCAAATTCATCATCCTGCACATCTTTATCATGTAGCTTTGAAAATAAATCTTCTATCTCTGCAGCATAAAAAGTTAAACTTTTTGTGTCTAAGTTATTGACACAAGTCCAGAGGTTATCGGAGTTAATGCTTTATTCTATTCTGCCTTAAATAAATTAATTGTCTATTTTGGAATAAGTTTCATTTACCTTTCTATACTCATTAGGTGTTACGCCAACCGCATTTTTAAATATATTTGAAAAATACTGAACATTATTATAACCTAATTCCTCACATATTTCATACACCTTTTTACTACTACTTTGAAGCATTGACATGGCAGCTTCTATTTTCACTTTTCTTACATACTCCACAAATGTA
Organism: Candidatus Epulonipiscium sp.; assembly: GCA_012799415.1. Taxonomy (GTDB): domain Bacteria; phylum Bacillota; class Clostridia; order Lachnospirales; family JAAYNZ01; genus JAAZLH01. The sequence goes on from JAAZLH010000056.1 coordinate 716, forward strand.
GTCCCCGTTTCTATTTTAAATACTCGACTAAAATAAGATGGATTTAACCCTACATAATCTGCAACTTCCGTCAAAGAAAGATCCCTGTCATAATTATTCTTAATATATTCTATCCCCAATGTCACAGTATGGGATATACATTCCTCTTTTCTTTCACTGATCCTCTTACAAGCTCGCTTTACAATATCTAAATACCACTGTTGCAACTCTTCATATGTGCTTTTTTTAAATAATTGATCATATAAATTAGTCGGTATACCTAAAAGTTCATCTTGCTGTATATCAAACTCATTTAAACTCCTTAACAAAACAGATAAAAGTTGACAATAAACTTGCTGAATATAATAATAAGGAACAGACTTGTACTGATATATAGCAGATGCTTTTTCATGGATTAAAATACTAATATTGTCATAATCACCAATCAATAATAAATTTTGAACTGCTAACAAAGTGTTATTCAAATCATCAAAGATATGATTGGATGATGAATCATGATTCTCAACATCTTCAATATAAATTACAATATTTTGCCCATAGATCAGTCGATAATTTAACGCTTTTAAAGATTCCTCATAAGAATTTTTAACATCTTTTAGTTGCGGGTAAATCCGTCCCATTCCGATACTGATTTTTATAGATAACCTTTCTTCAATTCTAACCTTTATTTTCTCTCCTTTTTTAATCATAGTTTGAATCATAAGCTTATACTCTTCTTTTGCATTATAAAGCATAACAATTTCATTACGATAACTGATAAATATTATCTTATCCAAAGAAGCCATAACTTCATTGATGATTTCTATCATTTTTATTTGAACCATATATAAAGTAGAGTCAAAAGAATCTTTTACAAAAGTCTCAAAATTATCTATTTGAAAAGTCATAACCCCAATATCTTTTTCTCTCATATGAATACCATATAAATCAAATTGTTTACCATTCATTTCCATACTAGGTATTTTCCCCATAATTATATGATTACAAAAAGATTCTCTTATAACAGCTAAACTCTTTCGATGCAACTCTTCAAGCTTATTCCGGTGTTCAACCTTTTTACGTTCTTGATATATCCTTTCTTTTGCTTTTAAAACTTCTTTAATTACATCCTCTTTCTTTAGCGGTTTCGTAATATAAGCCATTGCCTCTAATGTAATAGCCTCTTTTGCATATTGAAATTCTTGGAATGCACTAAATAAAATAGTTTTTATTGATGGTGAAATCTCTTTAATCCTTTTAATTAACTCAATACCACTCAATCCCGGCATCCTAATATCAGTCATCATAATATCGGGTTCATACTGCTTTACCGCCTCAAGAGCTTCTATTCCATTTGTAGCTGTACTAACTACCTCTATCCCATAACTTTTCCAGTCAACACTCATACTTAATCCATCTAAAATAATCTGTTCATCATCAGCTATTATCATTTTTAGCATTAGAATCCCCCATAAAATTCTTGATTCGAATCGTAATCTTAGTTCCCCGATTCAGATTACTCTCAATCTCCAGCCTCGACTCGTCTCCATAATACATTTTGATCCGTTTGTTAATATTAACAAGTGCATAGCTATTATTTTCGTCTGCATTAAGTTGATCTAATAATCTTTTTATTGACTCTACATCTTCAATTTTCATACCTACACCATCATCTTCTACAGCTAATGTCAGATCTTTCCCCTCTTGTATAGCCTTAATAAAAATATTTCCTACTCCTATTTTAGGCTCAATTCCATGACCAATTGCATTTTCAACTACAGGTTGCAAAATAAAGTTTAAGATTTCTTCATTCATAATCTTTTCATCAATTTCAAATCTACACTCTATTTTATTAGGAAATCTAATTTTTTGTATATCAATATAAGCTCTCAACTGCTCCATTGTATCCCCTATACTAATTAAATCTCTCCCAAAGTTTAAACTCTTCTTAAAATAATCTGAAACAGCTTGAATTAGTGTAGATAACTCTTCATAACGTCCTAATTCTAAAAGCCAATTCATATTATCAAAAATATTATAAATAAAATGAGGATTTATTTTTGATTGCAAAAGCTTTAATTCTGCTTGCTTTTGAAGTTGTTGTTGTTCAACTAATTCATGAAAAAGCTTATTAATCTGATAAGACATCTTATTAAAATGATCATAAATATAGCCGAATTCATCATTACCAAAGTAATTTACACTTACCTCAAAAATCCCCTTTTCCATTTGTTGCATCACGTCAACCAATCGATTTAACTTGCGATAAACCTTTCTAAAAACAATAATAATCAATGATACCGCAAGTAACATATTCATTGTTACAAACAAAACAAATGTAGAATTCCATAAACTTCTAGCTTGGGTATTAGAAAGACCAATAGGAACAATTACACTATACATCCAATCTGTAAAAGAAGAAGTATCATAAATAACCGCATATTCTTGAGAACCTTTTTTAATAAAAAAATGCCCCTGATTATCTATTAGACGACTGCGAATCTCTTCTAAATCAAAAACGATGTCTTCCACTAAAATATCCATTATAAGTTCACCATTTTTATTAAAAACAAGGCTACTATAATCTGTACCTTGTATGATTTTTTTTAATGAATACTTATCTAAATTCATAAAAAGAAGTCCCTTTTGTTTACTTGTAGTAAAATTATATACAGGTTTCATATACTTAATTTGTTCAGATCTTCCTAATAAAAATTCACTTTCTTCATCAGCTTTCGTTAAAAACATTCTTTGCCCACTACAATATAAATCTTGAAAATAAGCAAGAGTACGCTTAGGCAATTTAGATATCAAACCATAATCCGTAGTAATTAGAACTTGATCTTCTTTCAAGTATAAATCAATAGAGGAAGTATTAACCGTATGCCTGATAGATTGTAAAGTGGAAATAATTTGTGAATATCGTACATAATCTATATTATTGACTTTCTCTTCTTTCTTTTTTTGAATAGAAGATTGAACCAAGGCGTTATTAATAATAATATCTGCTGTATTATCTAAATTCTCCATAATAAGATCAATATGTTGAATGGTTCTTTCCAATCCACTTTGACTTTCTCCAACAACAATTTCTCTAATATTATTATGATATATTTTACTTAAAATAAGATAAAAAAAGATAAAAAAGGTCATTACTACAATAGTAAAATACATAATTATTTGTTTCTTTACTGTCCATATGACCTTTCCTTGTTGACTCAAATATAATCTTAGCTTTTTAATCATCTTAATACGCTCGATTCTATTTATTCTTATTCCCCATTCTAGTCATTCCCACTTCATCGAAGAAACCTATATTTCCCTCTATTCATCATATCAAAAAGGTAAGAAAAATCCTATCTAATTGGTACTTGATTTTTATAAAACATAATTTTTTATACTCCTATTTTTCATTTATTTTCTTATATTTAGGCCAAGAATATTCTCCTCGATAATTTGATGCATTGTAAAGAGGATATTTTTCAGGGCAATAAATTTTATCACCTACAAACTCTTTATCTTGTGTATAAATATACATTTTTTCATTATCCCACAATACAATTTCTTCCCGACAATCACCAACAAGATCAATAACTTCTGCACAAAGATCAGGGTGCCCATCATCTGGAAAACGAACTACTTGACGACCATAGCCATCTATTAATCCACCTTTTTCAGTATTACCATTTAATAAAATCAAATCTTGTCCATCTCCTGTCCAGTTTACCGGTGTAATAATATTCCCATTGGTACCTGGTTCAAAAGAAAACAACCTTTCCCCTTTTCCATTATATAAATAAATAACCCCTTGATGCCCCCAAAAAGTAGTTAACGCAATTTCTAGACCTTCTTGTTCTGGTCTATAATTACCAATACTAACTCTTTGAGCATGTCCTATATATTCTTTAACCAATATATTTCCTTCTAAATTAGCTATGATAAATCCTTCTTCTCCACTAACCATAGCTATTAATTTTTCTTCTATCTCTGGATGAAAATTTCCAACAATAATTTCATCTGTATGATCTGTTTCAACAGGTAAAGTCCATATTTTATTTCCATCTGCGTCAACCAAATTATAACCTACTATCAGTTCCTCTCTGCCATCTTCATTAAGGTCAATACTGAAAGGGAAATGTCCTGTAATGCCATCATGATATTTCCACAAAAAGTTCAAATCTTGATCATAAGCATATAAACGACTATATCGGTCTTTTATCAAAATATCTGTAGGTGCCTCTTTACCTGAGAAATTACAAATTCGTATAGCATCAATATTCACATGATCAAAAGCATACATACCAAAAGGAACTCCTGAATAAAGACTTTCAATTGGCTCCGTGGATAAGGGAGTCTCCACAGACTTTTTTACTTTTCCTGTAGCTCCTTCTAAAATCATTAGCTTAAAATCCATGGATACAACTACTTCATTTTTTCCATCCATATCAATATCTACAATTTGAAAAGGTAAATCTGCTGTAATAAAAGCATGTTCTGGATTGGGCTCCCCTATTTGCCATAATATATTTCCTTCTAAATCAATAGCAGTTAGGCAACTAATATTAGCATAACGATCCCTAAAAATTCTTTTTTGACATTGAGCAATTAAAATATGCATTTGGCCATTTCCTAGTAAATCACCAAATCGAATATTTCGTCCTGCTCCAAAATCCCTTAAATCAATGGTTTTCCATAACAAAGGCTGAGGATACTTCTCCCTTTCTTTCATTAGCTCTTGTTTATCTTTTGCTTGCTTTGCCAAAAGTTTTTGATAACTAGATTTATCTGTATGAATTTCTATATTAGAAAATTGAGTAGGAGCATTTGCACATAGAGCAATTCTCCCCTTAGGAAAATCATGATCTTCAAACTCCATCATTTTTTCCCCATCAATATAAATTTCAAAACGAGATCCCATACACCGAATAGAAATATGATAAATTTTTTTACTGGTATATTGAAAATCCTTAGATTGAAGAATAATATAATCTTCCATATTACGCTTTATTATTTTTATCTGCTGATCTTCAAAACAAAAACTATAGAAACATAAACTAGTATGATAGCGAAAAACAATACCACAAAGTTTAGCCGTAGAAAGCATTTTTATTTCTCCTTCTACAGTATAATCTTCCCAATCTTCACAACCAGTAGTAAGCATATTCCAAGTAAGAGGTCGAGTCCTTTCTATAATTTGTGATTCCATTACTTTAATACCATCACGAAGGGTAATCATCCATGCAGGTCCTTTATAGTTAGAATCTGTAATCGGACTATACCAATTTCCTACATAACCTTTTGGTGGATCATAATGATATTCCCCCATAGCTGTATGTTCTTTATCATAAGGAAAAGCTCCTATTTTAAAATCACTAAAATCTTCCCTTTGTAGTATCATATTTAACTCTCCTTTGATCTGAATAAAAAATCTGTGAAAGTCTAAGGACCTACCACAGATTTTTTATTCTCCTCTTATTTATTCAGCTCCGTGATCATTTGGTCCCCGTCAATACTTTCCCAAAACGCTTCATACTCAGCAAAGCCTTCTTCTATTGTGGTTGCACCTAAAATAATTTTAGACGCAATTTCTTCCATCTTCTTCTTATAAGAAGGTTGATTTGTATCATATAATTCTGATTTATTCCCTGGAATTAAATATTTAGGTCCAAGGTGATTTTTTACTGTTTCATTTACTTCAATTTGTTTATCTAAATACTTCTCTGTTGTTTCATCCCATTTAAATGGAAAATCAGGCAACGATATATTACTTAAGAAAAAGTCATTAATAGAACAATTATACCCTGAATTCACAGCTTTGTCTAAAGGACTAATAACCCCATTTTCAATGGTATAATGTAGACCCTCAATACCAAGAATACCAAGAGTTTCTCCTTCTTCGGTAAAAAAATACCAATTTGCTACATCCATAGCTGCTTCCGGCTCTTTCGATTGAGAAGAAACAGATACTACCATTTGAATAGCTTCATTTAAATTTCCTGCTCCCCCATTAGGTCCATTCAATTGATAAATAGGAAAAAACTCTGTAAAAGCATTTTGCTTTTCACTTTCTATAGAATAATAGATAAATCGATTAAAGTAATCTGTTCCCGAAGCCGCTCTACCTGTAGAAATTTTTTCTCTTGTATTAGCATTTTCATTTGTCAAAAATTCTTTATCCCAAATTCCTTCATCATATAAAAGCTTAATGTATGCCAATGCCTCTCTCATTTCTTTCGAATTAAAAGCATCATAATATTGACCATTTTCATCGATAGCAATACCTGCATAAGCTCCAAAAGCATTATAAAAATATTGCAGATTATCCAACCATTTTGGGAAAGTGAAAGGAACAATCCCATGACCTACTAATTTTTTCATTTCTGTATAAAATTCCTCTGTTGTAGGTGTAGTAGAAAGATTTACCCCATATTGGTCAAAAAGATCCTTTCTCCCCCAAATCACTTTTGAAAGAGGTACATACCTAGGTAATCCGTGTAATTTATTATCTACTGTCGCATACTGAAAATTTTCTTCTCTTACTACCTGTTTAATTTGAGGATATTCATCAATAAGATCATCTAAAGGACGTGTATACCCTCTTGCGGCATAAATTTGTAGATTATTCATAGCTTGACTAATAGTAAATAAATCTGGAATATCTCCTGAAGAAAGAAGTACATTTAATTTTTCATTATAACTGCTTAAAGGTGGTGTAATCAATTCAATATCTACATTAGTGTTTTCTTCAATCACCGCTTTGACTTCATCAATTAAATCAGGATCAATAGCTGAACCTCCAAAACTTGTCTGAGTTGTGCAAAAAGTAATTTTAGGTCGAGTTTTCCTCTCTTCTTCCTTTGCAGTGTTAACAGTTTTAGAAAATGAATGATTTGCTTCTTGATCAGTTGTTTCTTTTTGTTGGCAAGCACCTAAAAACGAAATCATTATAACTAAACTTATTAACCAACATATTTTTTCCTTAATTTCTTTCATTAAAATCCCTCTTTCTCTTTATTTTTAATATTTAAGTAAAAATAAAATTAAGTCCGAAACCCTTATCCTTTTACAGAACCTAGCATAATACCAGATATAAAATATCTTTGAATAAAAGGATATAAAACGAGAACTGGAAACATAGTCATAATCATAACTGCCATTTTAAAATTATTATACGCTGGATCTGATGATATCCCTGATTCTGATTGGAATACTAATTGCCTTAACAAAACTTGCAATGTATACTTTCTACTATCATTAATAAACATAACTACTTCAAAGTAACGATTCCAATGAGAAACTGCATAAAAAAGAGTAATAGCTGCAATAATAGGAGTCGAAATTGGAATAACAATCCTAAATAAAATACCTAATTCTCCACACCCATCTAATCTAGCTGATTCAATTATACTTTCAGGTAATGATGAAATATAGTTTTTGACCAAAATTAAATTATATGTAGAAATAGCAAAGGGAATAATAAGCGAAGCATAACTATCAATTAAACCTAAATGTCGTACTACTAAATAAAAAGGAACAATTCCAGCATCTAAAACCATCGTTGTAATAATAAAACGCAAGAAAAACTTTCTACCTATTAAATCTTTTTGTGCTAAAGCATAACCAAGAACCAATGTCATCACCATAGAAAAAAGAGTTGCTAGTATAGCTACTTTCAAAGAATTATAAAAAGCACCTACGTATCCACTTGAAAAGATTTTTTTATAATTCGAAAACGTTATTATTTTAGGAAATATAATAAACCCCTCTCGTACTACCACTTCATCTGGCGATAATGAAGTAAAAAAAACCATTAATAAAGGAATAATAATAGATAAACAGATAACTACCATCAATATTGTATTAAATACGTTAAATATATTTCTAAGTACTTTATTTTTACTCATAATATCCCCTCTTTTTAAAAGTCAGTACTATATATGATTTATAGTATACTTTCATCCAAAACCTTTTTGCTAATAAAATTACATCCTAAAACAAGAATCCCACTGATTACTGCTGTAAATAAACTTACTGCACTTCCATAGGCAATATTCCCATTTTGTAAACCTTCTGTATAAGAATACGTATTCAATACCTCACTAACACTATAAACAGCTGGATTGTACATAACAATAATTTGTTCAAATAGTAAAAGAATGCGTGATACCGTCAATAATAATACTGTTGCTATAGTACTTTTTAACGATGGCAAGGTAATATACCACATCTTTGCAAAGTACGAAGCCCCATCTACAACAGCTGCCTCATATAATTGTCTATCAATCGTTGCCATCGTAGCAATATAAATTACTGTTCCATATCCTACATCACGCCAAATATTTGAAGTAATCAAAACTCCTCTAAACCATCGAGGTGATACCATAAAATAAATAGATTCTCCTCCAAAAAATTGAATCATACGATTAACAATACCAACATCCGGTGCTAGTAATGTAACAAAAAGAGAACCTACAACAACCCAAGAAAAAAAATGAGGAATATAAACTATAAATTGAATAATTTCTTTTATTTTTTTATGAAAAATTTCATTCATACAAAGAGCAAGAATAATAGGTAAAGGAAAATAAAATAACAAATTCAAAATACTAATCACAAGAGTATTTTTAAATGCATTCCAAAATACTGGTGACGAGAATAATTTTTGGAAATTGTTAAGACCTACAAAAGAAACATTCATTTTAAGTCCATAGTTTGTAAATGCTGAAAGTACACCAATCATAGGAAGATACTTGAAAAAAATATACCAAATTAATCCAGGTATCATGAGTATCAAAATAGCTTTTTGCCTTTTAAAATGCTTTTTTGAAATACTAATACTTTCCATTTTTCTACCCCCTTTTCGTATATAAGTTATACTTATTTTTTAACTAAAAGCATTAATTTGTACACTTTTTATGTTAATTAAATTATATCATAATCAAATTTTGTAAAAAACACTACATTTTTGTCTTTTATTATGATTTTTTTACTTTTTATATATTTCATGAAAAATAAACACAAAAAACACTTTACAGGTATATATATTTCTACCTATAAAGTGTCTCTTTTCTCAATTAAGCTTGCTGTTACCTATTCAGTTTTTTATATTACTACAAATCCACTATTTATTGCATTAGATATAACGATGCTAATTTCATCACAAAGTATCTTCTTAAATTCTTCACTTGCAAATATCTCTCTATATTTTGACTGCATTTGTTTAAATGTTTCTGTATAACTAATTTCAGAATTGAAGTATATTTTATCAATTTGTGATTTTATATATTCATTCTCATAAGAAGCACGCATTGAAACTTGATTTAAAATTTGGCCACCTATCCAATCTAGCTTATCATTTATTAATTCTAAATATTTATTTTTTAATAACTCTCTTTCATTTTGAGATGAATTTACATAGTCTCTATTTTCTATTTTTTCTTCCTCTGAAAATTCTGTACTACTTTTGATAGCCAAAATTCGTGGATCAATGTTCTCATCTTTATATGATAGTGATTGCCATCTTACACCTATAACATTTGAATACACGCCTTTTGAATATCTTTCTATTATTTCAGATATTTCTTCTAGCACTGTTTTTATCTCTCGATTATAGTCTTCTTGACTAATTTTTAAGCTCATCTTTCTTTTATCTATTTTTGTTTCTACTAATTTATCCCCTTTAGAAAATAAAATATATACATCACTCTTATTTTGTAATTCATTAAATTTTTTATTTAAACTGTCAAAAATATTTTTTATAACGTCTTCTCTTTCTTCTAAATTAATGATTAATATTATGGCATTAACGGATCTATTTAGTGCTCTATCAACTCCCATAGTAAGTGAATCTTCATCAACACCTTCTTGTGACACTCCAACAGTATCAACTAACATCATCCTTAGAGGAATATCAGAATCTTTCTGTTTCATTATTTTAACAGCTTCATCTCTAGGTTTACACGCTATATCTATATTATCGATAACTAAGCTATAAGATTTTTGAGGGTTATAAATTTCTTTAAGTATATCTTTACCTGTACTCTCAACTACATAAGAGAAAGTTTTATTAAAAGGATTTACCTCTCCAATTATTTCTTCTAGTTCTTTTACGATTATTTCTTCAATATTTTCTACCCATTCAATAACACTTGGATCTAATGCATAACTTAAAAGCACTGTTCTTTTTAATTTTTTTTCCTTAGAAGTCTTTTTACCTAGTATCTTTTTTCTTTCTGCAACTTTTTGTTCAAAATCTTCTTCATCAAAATTTTTTAGTACTGATTCAATTAACGCTATTAATTTTTCTATATCTAGTTTGTTTTTAATTGAACTTAAGTGATACGATGCATCTTTAGGCTCTAAAAATATATCTGTCCAATCATCATCTTTTAAAGATTCTATAGTATTTTCTACCTCATAGCCATTATCTAAAAATTCATCAACTACAGCCTCAAATATCTTTCCTGCTATTAATTTACTATCTAATTTCTTTGATTTAATTGATATTGCAAAAATATCTTCTTGATCAATTCTTGCATCTAATATGAAGTTGCTAGCAAAAGTAGTTGTTTGACTTTTTTCTCCTATACCAACAGAAGTATATAAAGCTATCTTAGGGTTTAATAGATTCGTAACTACTGTAGTTTTTCCAGATCCAGATGCTCCTACAATTGATAGAGATGGAATATTACCTTTTCTTTCCAAAACATCAGCTGGTGTTAAATTTTTAAATTTGTTCATCATCACTCCTATATTGTATATTTTAAATAAAAAAACTGTGCATAAGCACAGTTCTGAGTTCATTATATAGTTATGTAAGACTTACGCTCCTCCATTTCACATAAAAACTTAAGATTTGTAACTCAACTCACTAACCCCATAAATTATTTATTGTTGAAGTCTTTTAATATTCAATTTTTATTTAATGTAATTTTAACACACTCTAGTATCAAATGCAACAATAAAACAGAAGATGATATTGCAACATCTAAGGATAATGTTTATGATGACCTTCTATTTTTTGTCAAAAATTATATGGTGCCCAGTACTTTTGTAAAATGCTCAATTTACTGAATTTTCTTTGTTATAATAATTGTAAAGGTTTTCGTGAGAAATATTTTATTAGGGTTAACGTTATATTTGCTTATTTTGATCGAATCAATTTGTTTCAATTAATATTTCTTATCTTAGGTTCACTTGTATCATAATTTTACATTTTTTTGAAATACTGATTACTTTACGATCCATAATACTATGCTCCATAATATTTATAGACATATGTGTAACTTCCTTTATAGTATATAAAAATATTATTAATATAATAATTATATCTTTTATCTTTACAATTATTATAACAAAGAAAATTCA
>JAAZLH010000370.1 GCA_012799415.1 Candidatus Epulonipiscium sp.
TGTGAATGTCAAGTAGTATTTTACGTTTTTTGATAAATAACTTTTTACACCTAATTACTTCCAAATATGGAAGATCTGTATTTCAATCTATAACTATCACCTGCTAAATGAATGACCTCACATTTATGAACGATCCTGTCTAAAATGGCGGTTGTAATGGCAGGGTCACCTAACAACTCTCCCCAGCCCTCGGGTCCCTTATTGGATGTAATTATGATTGATGTTTGACCGTAGAGCCTATTGATGAATTGAAAGAATAAGTTCGCTTCATGTTTTTCCATAGCCATAAACATTAAATCATCAATGATAACTAGATCTGCGTCGACCATGCGCTTTATACGGGTTCTAGCACTGTTTACAACCTCTTGGGTCTTAAGGTAGTGTATTAGGTCATGCATTGTGGCAAAAACAGCTTTATAGCCATTTTGAATGGCATGTATGCCCAGCCCAATTGATAACATGGTCTTCCCGACGCCCGGCGGGCCGAGCAGGATTAGGTTAAAACCCTGCTCAATCCAAGTAAGCTCTTTTAGCTGATTAAGCTGCCTTTTGCTCAGTGACTCCTGTTCGGAGATATCAAACTTATCAAGGGTTTGGTATTCGGGGAAATTTGCTTGCTTCATAAGTCTTTCAAATTTCTTCTCTTCCCTAGATTTGATTTCCCGATTAAGGAGGGATTCTAAAAATTTCTCGTAAGATAGGGCTTTATCGGTAGCATGTGTTAAAATCTCATCCAGTATTGTCGCCGAATGGCGGAGTCTAACATTGCCTAACATCTCTTTAATGTTGTCTGTAGTAGTAGCCACGGTTTATGCTCCTTTCGTAGGACTTGTGCCTATTCATGTTTTCTAAAGATATCTGCATATTCTTTAATATCTCTAATTTGGGGCTGGGCTTTGATTTGCTCTAGGCTACCCGGAGATACCGGCATAGCCTTAAGGGGTTCTTTAAGCGATGCCTCTACTTGCTGTTCCTTCCCATAATGAGCTATGGCATCTTTAAAATCTGTAGCACTGTAGAGCCTGTTTTTAGTACAAAAGCCAAGAGCCTTGCTAATGGTGTTTGGATTATGCCCCAAAGCCGCCTCTTTAATAACCAGCAGCTGATCCCTTATATACCTAGGCTTGTCTGCCTTAATATTTTCGAAGAAGGTAAGGGCATCTTGCCCGTCAGGGAACATGGAGACCACCTCTTTCATTAGACTGGCAATGTTTTTTGATCTATCCCGTGTATGATTATTATTTTTAAGAAGCTGTCCTCTTCCTGATGGAATCTTGTGACGGGCCAGCTCCTCATCGTTTTCAAGGTGCATAATGATAAGATATTCATCATTTATTTTACGAACTCTTACAGTGGTATGTGCCCCCTTAAAAGTCCCGACAGGAACCGAATATCTATTGCCGCCAATAGCGACGGTATTGTCTTTTCTAACCCGATAGGTTATACTAATGCCAGTAGAATTTGTTTGTATTTTTTCTGTAACCGGTTTTAAGTATTTGCGCTCTTCCATAAATACTTCAGCCGGTATTCTTTTTGTTGTCCCATGGATCTTGCCGTTTCCGCGTCTATCCAGCCATCCTAGGGTTGCTTCATTCCACTTATCTAGGTTATGGAATACCCGGTTATGGGCAAAATTGTTTTTGACAAAGCCCACTACATTTTCAATACGACCTTTGGATTCCGGGTCAGCTTTCCTGCACATATGGATCCTAAATTTTCGCCTTTGTATGTAGTTTGCAAACTGATGGGTAAAGATTAAATCCCCATGATTTTCGCTTACCAATATTAAATTATCTTGGTCGTAGACCATCTCCTCCGGCCTGCCACCATAGTATTCAAAGGCATTCTCATGCATCCTGATCATATCGGTTGTGTTAAATGGCCTGTCCTGCCATCCACAGTATTTGAACCGGGAATTGGAGAGTACAAAACATATCACGTATAAAAGCACCTTTGTACCATCCTCTTTAAACACCCATTTCTGCCCGAAATCTACTTGCATCTGCTTACCCATTGGGGGATCCACCATTGATTCATACTGCCTGATAAAAGCCTCCTTTTGGATGTTATGTTTCTTTCTCATTGCCCTTACGTAATTTCTTAAAGTCCCTTCGGAAAAATCAAGCTTCTTATGCCTCTCTTCCAACCTATCGTATATTTGTGCTCCGGATGAATCGGGAAATTCTATTAGCCAATCCAGGATCTCGTCATGGTATTTATCGGGCTTTTTGCTTCTTACTTGCATCCCCTCCAAATTTTTATTATATTCGTCAGCATCCATATCATAATATTTGTTTAAGGTGGGTCTGCTGATGCCCAATTTCCTTGCAATTTGTGACTTCTTGAGTCCTTTTTCCTTCAAAGACTGTATATCAGTATACATTTTCCATCCTTTTTCTCTTTTCAACCCCTGATGCCCCTTTCCGTATAATATCTTTAGATATTATACTAAAGGCCAGCATCGGTTTCATTAGTTTCAACAACTCTTTTCTACACCCCCATAGCGAGAAGTGGGGGGGTGTTTTCTAGACTAATAATGTCTGAAAAATCAGTCTAGTGATGTGAATAAATGATGTGATAATTTCCAGTTATTTTGATGGGTATTTACAGTATAAGGTAAATCGTGTAAAATCTTATTTATCAAAATCTGTTAACTCTAGTTTATCATTCACACAAGGAGGGAATTTATCCCCACTTTTAAGCAATATAATGCTAAACGAACTTGATAAAGAGCTGGAAAGTCGTGGACTGAACTTTGTACGTTATGCAGATGATAGTGTTATAACAGTAAAAAGTGGAGCAGCAGCAAAAAGAGTAATGCAATCTGTAACAACTTGGATTGAAAGAAAACTAGGTCTGAAAGTAAACGCAACAAAAAGCAAAATTACAAGACCAGGCAAATTGAAATATCTAGGCTTTGGATTTTGGAAAGATGGTAGAGCCAACCAGTGGAAGGCACGACCCCACCAAGATTCCATTAAAAGCTTTAAGAATAAGCTAAAAGGTCTAACACAGAGGAAATGGTCAATTAGTTTTACAGAGCGACTAAAGAAATTAAATCAAGTGATAAGAGGATGGATAAACTATTTTCTGATAGGTTCGATGAAAAGTGCACTTACAGAAATAGACTCGAGGCTCAGAA
>JAAZLH010000371.1 GCA_012799415.1 Candidatus Epulonipiscium sp.
GCCATCATAATAGCCATTTTTCGCATGGGTGGTGAAATTTTCTACTGCTTTGGGTGCTACTTCGGGGAAGAATTTCACCTTCATGGTACCATAGTTGGTAGTGATAATAGCTATTTCTTCTCCTTTTTGAGGTGGTTGTATAGGTGTCATTGCATTCGCTCCTTTTGTTTTTTTGCATCCTGTGGCTGTCATCAGGAGAATTCCAAATAATAAAGCTAGGATGGTCATTTGTTTTTTCATATACTAATCCTCTTTCTTTTTGTTACTTTGGTACTTTGTGTCTTTATAAATTTCCTACTTTTTCTTTTCATGTACTCTATTGTTCTTTATTATATCCTATGAAAATTCTTTTGTGAACCTCACATGACTAGAGTCACGTGCTTCTGCATCACTGCATCACTTTCCTGCTTCGCAGACCTCGTAATCTACTATCTCCACAGGCGTTAGTTCGGATAGTTCCTACCCTACACTTTTATATCTATAGGATTACTTCTAAATCCTTTAGTCCTTGATTGAGAATGTTAATAGCTGCGTTAATATCTCTATTGTGATTACTACCACATTCAGAACATATCCATGTCCTAACGTTTAAGTTTTTTGTTTCAGTGTTTTTATACCCGCAACTAGAACATAATTGACTACTTGCAAAATATCTATCTACTTTGTGATACACTCTGCCATTCCAATCTGACTTATACTGCAATTGTCTCGTTAACTCATACCATGATACATCATGTATTGACTTTGCTAGATTGCGATTTTTAACCATACCTTTTACATTTAAGTCTTCACTAAAGATAAATTGGTTTTCTTTAACTATTCGTGAAGAGATTCTGTGTAGATTATATTTTCTGATATTGGCTATCTTCTCATGTAACCTAGCAACTCTAGCCTTTTGCTTGTGAAAGTTTTTACTACCTTTTTCTTTTTTTGCCAACTGTCTTTGTAATTTAGATAGTTGTTTCTCGTATTTGTAAGTTAGTTTATCATTCTCAATAAATTCGTCATCACTTGTAATAAGTAAATCTGAGATACCCAAATCTAATCCTACTGCGTTGTTGTTTTTAGGCAATTGAGTATGTTTACATTCTACATTTAAACTAACAAAATACTTACCACTCGGTACTTGGCTAATTGTTGCTGATAGTATTTTCCCAGTAAATTCTCTATGAAGTTTACAGTGAACCCACCCAAGTTTAGGCAACTTTACCTGATTGTTGGTAAAGTACAATTCTATATTGTTGTTGGTAAAGTTGGTTTTATATGATTTATTGTTATTTCTTTTGCTTTTAAACTTAGGGAAACCTTGATTATTATTGCCTTTTTTAATTTCCCTAAAGAAGTTTTGATAAGCTGTATCTAAGTCTTTGAGGCTATTCTGTAGCGAACATTTGTCAGGTTCTTTTAGCCATTCTTTCTCCTTCTTTAATTGGGTAAGTAAACTAGAGCATTTGCTATAAGACAAGGATTTTTGCTCTGCCTTGTATAGTTCAATTCGCATGGCTAAAAAATGATTATATATAAATCTGCAGCACCCAAAAGTTTTGTTAATTTGTTCTTTTTGTTCATCTGTAGGATATAGCCTATATTTGTAGCCCTTAATTATTGTTTTCATAGATAGATTCACCTCTTTTCTATATAGGTTTTTGACCTTTTATATATTCTCTTATTTGCTCTTCTGTGTTTTCTGATACAGTAGCTACAAGATAACTGGGATTCCACAAATGCCCACCCCATAATTTCTTTTTTAACTCTGGAAATTTCTTAAATAATAGTCTGGCACTCACACCCTTTAATGCTTTTATAATATTAGGTATGTGATGTTGCGGACTACAGCTTATTAGTAAGTGTATATGGTCTAAGTCTGTTTCCATTTCCTCTATTATAAAATTATTATCTTTTGCTATTTCACCTATTATAGCTTTCAATTCATACTCCACTTGTCCTTGTAAAACTTTATGTCTGTATTTGGTGCACCATACTATATGATATTTAATCAGATATACGCAACCTCTTCCATGTGTTACTTTTGGCATATGTCAACCTCCTTATAATATGAGGATAACATGTGTTGGTTATGGGTTCAAGTATATTACAGGGTTATGTGTAGTAATTATGAGGACATGTGTAGTTTTGCCACTAACTCACGACTAAAGTCACGAGTGTGCGCGGCGTCTCAATCAATGAATTTCCTTTTCTTATTTTTGGATAAAACCACTATGTTTCATAAAATCTCCAAAGGCCTCTTGCCCTCTTTCGTCTTGCTTATATACTCCTGCATCTAGAAGGCATCTTTCAAATTTTTTGCCTACTTCTTTTTGCAAAATAGTATTGGCTTCTTCCTCTGTGAGATTGGTGCCATAAGTTTCTTTTAATTCTTGATACCAAGGCTCATGAATAGCTAATCCTTGCTGTATTTCTTCAGGTAATGCTTCCCAAGTGGTTGTACCTGTTAGAAGATCTTGAATCTGTTTTAATTCTGTAGTAAGTCGACCTGGTAAAATGGCAAGACCCATAACTTCAATAAGCCCAATGTTTTCTTTTTTAATATGATGTAACTCTGGATGAGGATGAAAAATACCATCAGGATACTGCTCTGTAGCTCGATTGTTACGTAGAACAATATCTAGTTCATAGTGCCCTTCTTGGTTCATACGGCTAATGGGGGTAATGGTATTATGAATCTCTTTTTCTCCTGCTTCCTCACTATAAGCTAGAATATCTACTGTTTCATCACTGTAGTCTCTCCACTGCTGTAGAATATGAGCAGCCAATGCAATGAGTGCAGTCCGATCTTCTGATTGAAGCCGAAGAACAGATAAAGGCCAATGCAAAATGCCTA